>CAYHAJ010000486.1:0-81296 GCA_964354535.1 uncultured Pirellulales bacterium | reverse complement strand
AACCGGCTTTACGGAGTTCCTCTTCGCTGAAGGGCGTGGTCCCGGTGAGCAGCTCGTAGAGCAGGACGCCGAGCGAGTAGATATCCGAGCGCGTGTCGATGTCCAGATCGCTCAATTCCGCTTGCTCGGGACTCATGTAGGCAGGGGTACCGATGAGGTGCGCATAGCGGGTAAAGAGCGTCTTTTCCGTCAAACGTTGGTTCGTGGCCTTGGCAATGCCGAAGTCGATCACTTTGGGGATGGGCTTGCCGTCATGGTGGGTAACCATGACATTGGAGGGCTTGATATCGCGGTGGATGATGCCCTTTTGGTGCGCGTGCTGCACGGCGTGGCAGACTTGGAGAAACAAAGTCAATCGATCCTTGGTGCTCAGGCTGTTCTTGTCGCAGTATTCTGTGATCGAGACGCCTTGGACCAGTTCCATGACAAAGTAGGGTCGCCCGGTCTCCGTCGCCCCGGCATCGAGGACTTTGGCAATGCTGGAGTGATCCATGAGGGCCAATGCCTGCCGCTCGGCCTCGAAGCGGGCGATGACCTGCTTGGTATCCATGCCCAGCTTGATAATCTTGAGGGCCACCTTGCGCCGGATAGGCTCGGTCTGCTCGGCCATGTACACCACCGCCATGCCGCCTTCGCCGATCTTCTCCAGGAGCTTGTATCGCCCGATGACCGTCCCCGACCTTTCCTCCAGGCTGCGCTCCGTCAGAATGCCCGCGTCGTCAAGAAGTGGATCGAGAAGGTGGTCCCCAGTCTCATGGGCTTGCAGGAGCGCGAGGATTCTTGCTTTGTGCGCCGGATCATCCGTACACACGCCGTCAAGGTAGGCGACGCGTTCCTGCGGTGTGCTCAACTTCACCGCGGTTTCGAAGATCTCTTTTTCGTTCTTGTGCCCGGTCGACATCGTTTTGGCTCCACCTACAGTGCGAAATCCAAGGAGGAGAATTCCACGGAATGGTGAGAAATTCTCATGCCCCCGTCCTCGTGGGCCCTGCCACGGCTGCTGCGAGCCGTACTGTGGGAGATAAGAAACCGGCGTGGCGATCAAGGACTGCCGCTGGCGCCGGTGTCGCCCATCTCGAGGTGCAGCCAGGCGCGGGCATAGTCCAGATCGGCATACGCTTTCGAGAGGGAGACCCCGACGATCTGGGCCGCCTGTGTCACC
This sequence comes from uncultured Pirellulales bacterium, assembly GCA_964354535.1. GTDB lineage: Bacteria > Planctomycetota > Phycisphaerae > Sedimentisphaerales > Anaerobacaceae > PLanc-01. The sequence goes on along the minus strand of CAYHAJ010000486.1, from coordinate 80,134 downwards.
GTCAGACCGCCGAAGACGCGCAGCTTGATCAGGTCACAGGCCGTTTGGTCTTGCTCCGAGAGCTTGTCCAGGGCGTCATTGATCGCCAGAAGATCCTCCGGCGGGATTCCCTGAACGCCCAGGACGATGCTTTCATCGAGTTCGACGCGCTGCTTGTCCCCACCCCGCTTGGCGCTCCTCTTGCGGCGGGCACTCTCGACCAGAATGCGCCGCATGGCTTCCGCCGCGGCCGCGAAGAAATGGCCGCGACTGTTCCAACTTTGCGGCTCGTCTCCCACCAGTCGGAGATACGCTTCATGCACCAGCGCCGTCGCCTCGAGAGTCTGGCCGGGAGCCTCATGCGACAGCTTCTGGGCGGCGAGAAGACGGAGTTCTTCATAGACCAGGGGCAAAAGTTCGTCCGTAGAGTCTGCGTCCCCCTGTTCGATGGCGTTCAGAATGCGTGTGACATCACTCATGGCCACGATCCACGCTTGTGCTTCTCGATAGGATCATTCTGCCAGGAACCGGGCGGCTTTTCAAGCACAGGACTGGTGGCGAGGGTTACCAGGTGTTTTCGTCTTCGGGGTTTTCGAGGTGCGTAGCCCAATGGTCGGAGGCGAGGAAGGTCTTGTGCTTTGGGTCGGCGGGGTCCTTGGGCTGCGGGGGCACACCGAGATAGGTGAGGGTCTTCTCCAGGATCGCGCCGCCCACGGGGGCCGCGACCGTACCGCCGGTGTAACCCTTCCTGAGCTTGGTGTTGGGCTTACGGATCGAGATCAGGACGACGACCCGGGGATCGTCGGCCGGGGCGCCGCCGACGAAGGAGGCGGTGTAGGCGTTCGGCAGGTAGCCCTTGCTGCCCGGGGCGGCTACCTGGCCGGTGCCGGTCTTGCCGAAGACCTGCCATTTGTCGAGCCTGGCCCTGAGGCCCGTGCCGGATTTCTCGTTGACGACGGCGGTCATCGCCTGGGTGACGAGCCAATGGGCGACGTCCGGCTTGATGATGTAGCCAACCCGCAGTTGCGACGGTCGCATGTCCACCACCGTGCCCTCGTTGGTGACGAGGGCCCGGACGATGTGCGGCCAGACCAGCCGGCCGCCGTTGGCGAGCATGCAGAAGGCCCGCAGCATCTGGATCGAGGTGACAGCGACTTCCTGCCCGAACGCCACACGGGGCGGGCTGTAGCCCGTCCACTTCTCGGGCGGGCGCAGCAGGCCTTCCCCCTCGCCGGACAACTCAAGGCCCACCTTGCGACCGAAGCCGAAGAGCCGCAGACCTTCGTAAAGCCGGGCCGGACCCAGGCGCTGGCCGATCTTGGCCATGCCGATGTTGCTGGAGACCATCAGGATCTCGCGGAGCGTCAGGTCGCCGAAGCCGTTGCGGTACTCACCGATGGGGCCGAAGCCTTTGCCGTGGTAGTTGCCGTTCTCGCAGAAGATCGTCTCATAGCGATTGACCACGGCGGTGTCGAGGGCGACCGCCGCCACGATCGGCTTGATGATGCTGCCCGGCTCATACTGGATCGTCAGGGCCCGATTCAGGAAGTGGTCGGGGTTCGCGTGTCGGGCGTCGGCGGGGTCGTAGTCGGGCAGGGAAACCAGCGCCAGGATCGCGCCGGTCTGCGGGTCCGCCACGATGGCGGTGGCCGCCTCCGCCTGGAATTCCCTGTACTGCTTGAGCAAGGCCTCGCGGACGAACTGCTGGATCGTGGCGTCGAGGGTCAGAATGACGCCGGAGCCGTGCAAGGGCATCTCGTTGTCCTGCTCGTCCCGCAGGCAAAAGCCCAGCGGGCGCCGATGCACGTCCACAAGGAAGGTGTGCAGGGCTCCCTTGCCGCGCAGGTCGCGGTCGAAGGCATATTCGATGCCTTCGATCCCCCGATTGTCGAGGCTCGTGAAGCCCACGATGTGACTGGCGAGCGGCCCCATCGGATAGTTGCGGCGCCAGGCGTAACGGACCCCAATCCCGTGGACTTCCTGCGCGGCCTCGCACTCGGCTTCCGTCGCGTCGGTCTTGATGACCGCGTAGCCGGGGTTGTTGCTGTCGACGAGGCGTTTGCAAATCTCGTGCGCGCCGCGGTTGAGGATCGGGGCGAGCCGGGTGGCGGCCTCCTTGGGGTCTTTGATGATCCGCGGCTCGGCGAAGAGGGTACGAATCTGGTTGCTGGCGGCCAACACGCGCCCGCGCCCGTCCAGGATCGCCCCCCGCTGCGGCTCCAGAGGCAGATAGGCCCGCTGCTGAATCAGGCTTTTTTCCGCAAAGCGATCGGCCAGATAGTACTGCAGGTAGAAGCAGCGCGCCGCCAGGCCCAGGAACGCGAGGACCACGAGGGACATGAAGACGACAATCCTCGTAAGCTGTCGCCGGTCGCCTACGGCCCAGGCCGTGGCGCTGCCACGAGCATTGTTACCGGGATTGTCGAGTTGCATGTGTTACCCAATGCGCCCGGGAATTTGGGACTCATGATTCACGGTTCATAGTTCGCAAATCCTGGATCTCCGGCGGGCAGGATCAGCTCTCACTCGCCGCGCCGGCGCGAGATCGCGGCCGGGTTGATCAAGCTCTCCACGCGAAGCTGCTTCTGCCAGAGTTCCTGCTGCAACCGACCCCGCTCGATCTTGCACGTCTGGATTTGGTAGAACGTCCACTTGTCCGCCCCGCGCAGGTAGACGGCCACGATGAGCGTGGCGGCGAAGAAGAACACCACCAGGATAAAACAGAAACGAGAGCTCATATCCCCGTCCCTTGCCGATGCCAAGTTGAGCACGAGTCACGCCGGAGCGGGTGCTTCTTACTTCGCGGGCAGACGCAGCCGCATCCCCACTTTCAGGGAATCCTGGCTGGGCAGGACATCGGAATTGAGCTTGTGAATCTCGTCCCAGCGCGAGCCGGCGCCGAGCTGCGTGGCCGCGATTTTCCACAGATTGTCCCCATCCTGGACGGTATACACGCGGCCTTCCGGCAGAGGGGCCGGCAGGGTCGCGGGGGCGCGATGGAGCAGAGACTTCACCTTGTCTGAGATCGTCGTGGACTCGGAGGAGGGCCTGGGCTTCTCGAAAAGAGCCGGCGGCAGAACCTCGGCGGGCGTGGCGGTCCGGGCCACAGGCGTGGGCGCCGGGGCGGGTGCGGCCGCGCCGGCCGGCCTTGGCAACGGCGGGATGATGAGCTTCTGTCCCACGACGACCAGACTGGGAGACTTCAGAATCCCCAGATTGGCCTGGAAGATACGCTCGATATTGACCATGCGGTTGCCTTCCTCGGGACCGTACATCTTCTTGGCAATCGCCGGCAGCGTGTCGCCCTCGACCACCACGTAGGACTTGCTGCCCGGAAGGATGGGCGGCTTGTCAGCAACGGTTGCGGGCTTGGGCAGATCGCGGGATACGACATTCCCGGGTGTCTCTACCGGCCCGGGCACGGGTGTCGTTTCCGACCGGGTTTGCGCGGCCGCCGCCACGGACGGATGTCCACCGGCAGCAGGCGCTGCAGGGACCGGCTTGGGCAGCTCCATGTTGATGGTGTTGACCTGATCATTCTGAATCGTCGGGGTAAGTCGATTGAGCAGATCCCCCAGCGGAATGCTGAGGCGGATGCCCTCGCTGTTAGCCGTCTGCGGCGGTTGCGTCGGAAGCAACGGTGTCTGCGCCGTCGGGCTGGGTGGCAGCTCCTGCACGATGGACCTCGGCGTCTCAACCACCGGGGCCGGCGCCACATTCGCCTTCTGCTGATCGATCATGTCGTTCCAACTGTCAACCGCGCGGTCGGCATGTCCGACCACCCCCTTGAAATCTTCGTCCGGCAGCACGGTCGTGACGGCGTCCACTCTGCTGATCGGCGGTCGCAACGAGGGCAGGCCATTGATGACGAAAGCGATCACGAATATGAATACCAGTCCCAAGAGCAAGCCGATCTTTGCGTCCGACGTCATGGTTCTACTCCGTTCTCACGTTTTCTTCGTCCCTGCGTGGGTCGTCCTATCCTGGGCCTGATGGCCTCAGGTCTTTTGTGCAATCCTCAGCTTGGCGCTGCGGGCCCTGTGATTGGCCGCGATCTCTTCCCGGCTGGGCGTGAGGGGCTTTTTCGTCCGGAGGTGGTAAACGCCGTCGCGCTCCCGGGCCTTGAAGTCCCGCTTCACCAAGCCGTCTTCCAGACTGTGATAACTGATAATGGCGATGAAGCCGTCCTTTCTCAAGAACCCCGGCGCCGCCAAAAGCAAGTCCTGCAGATTGTCCAACTCGTGGTTGACGGCAATCCGCAGGGCCTGAAACGTTCGCGTCGCCGGATGTCGCGCCTTGTGCTTGCCGCCGGGCGTCCACAGAGCACTCGCCACGACCGCGGCCAACTGCCCGGTGGTCGTGATCGGCTCCCGCTGCCGAGCCTGCACGATGTACCGCGCGATCCGCCGCGACGCACGATCCTGTCCATATTCAAAGATCAGGTCTGCCAGCGATTTTCCGTCGGAGTCGTTGATTATATCGGCCGCCGTGACCTCCAAGCTTGCGTCAATTCTCATGTCTAACGGCATATCCGTGCGAAAACTCAGCCCCATTTCACGGTCGGAAAGTTGTGACGAGCACAGCCCCAGATCCGCCAGGAGAAAGTCCACTTCCTTGAGGCCCAGCTCGGCGAGACGATCCGCGACCTGGGAGAAATTGGACTTGAGGAGAATGACCTTGCAGGGAACCTCCGCCAACCGCTGCCGGGCTCGCTCCAGGGACTTGCTGTCGAGATCCAACCCGATCAGCGTCCCCGCCGGACCCAGCCGCTTGCCGAACAGAAAGCTGTGACCTCCGTGTCCAACGGTCACGTCGACCATCACCCCATCCTGCGGACAGCTTATCTGTTCGGCCAACGGTCCGGCAAGCACCGGAACATGTTCTACGCTTGTCTCATCCACCGCTGCCTCGGCTCGACCGTTCCCGCCCGCGCGGGGGGGACGTGCTACACCCGCGAAAACGGAACCATCAAAGTCAGCTTCACCGTCCCTCGGGCCGGCAGCGCTCGCAAGCCTGAGGGACGGGCTGGGCCCTCCTTAGCCCATCACCAACGCTTCCGCCTGCCGCTTGAGCTTCTTCACGTGCGGCGAAAACGTGATGCCGGCGAACAGACGGCTGCTCTGTTTGAGCCGTTCCAGCCGCTCGGCGAGGATCGCCACGGCGGCCTGCGTCTGTTCGTCCACGGGTCTGTCGCCCGCCAACGTCTCATTCACAATTCGAAGGTTGTCCATCCGTGTCACAGTGCCTCCCACGCAGCATCACAATTCCTTGGTCTGCTGCTGCATAACAAACTGGCGTGCCTGGGTCATCTGCTGTTGATACTGGGGCATGTGGTCGCCCAGGTATTGCTCCCAATCCTGCGTATTCCAGAGCTCGATGTGATCCCTCACACCCACGAGCGTGATATCCTCCTTGAGACCGGCCCGCTTGCGGAGTCTTTCGTTCAGCAGCAGCCGGCCCTGGTTGTCCAGCTCGACCTTGCTCGACATGGCGAAGCTGATGCGCTCGAAGGCGACCGCCTCATCCGGGGCCGTCGCGCCCGGCGCGACCGACAGCACGAGCCGCTCGAAGTCCTTCTCCGGGTACAGACACAGGATGCCGTTGGCACCGAGGACCAGGTAGAAATTCGCGCCGTGCTCTTCGGCGTCGATCTGGTTCCGCAGCTTGTTGGAGACGAGCACGCGGCCCTTGTCATCGACTACGTGCTGGTACTCACCTGTTAACAACAGCATGGCATCTGTCCCACTGGGTCATCTTATGCAGGGGAATTTTACCATTCACCCCCACAATGTCAACACTTCTTCCCACTTTTTCTTCTGTTTTTTTGACAAACTCTCATGTGACAGTCACCCCATGCCCATGTAATCGGCGTAAATATCAAGGTTTATGCACTTTTCGCATCTTGCCAACGCCCCAATTCACAGGAAGGAACGCAGTGGCGGGATTTCCCTGTTCGCAACAGCAAACACGTGAATGGCGCTCTTGACCTCCAGTGGGGAAGTCACAACTCCGTTGTGAATTGCCTTATCGGACGGCGATGAAGCCTCAATAGCCCCCAATCCAGGGAATGCTTTTTCCTTATTGGCTGGGGGATGGCCGTTGTTATGCTGGAGGGCGTGGCTGGGCCCCAGGGAGTTGGGACTTGCGTTCGGGAGCAAACAGATGGTTACTGTACGCAAGGCTGAGGATATCTACCAGGTACAAGGCCAGATCGAGAATGGAACCTTCCACGGCCGGTGGCACTTCTCTTTCGGTGAGTACTGCGATTCTCATTACATCCACTTCGGCACCCTGCGGGTTTTCAACGACGACACGCTCTCGCCGGGGGCCGTCTGGCCGCTGCATCGCCACCGCGAGATCGAAGTGGTGACGTACTGTGCCGAGGGCGAGTTCCGGCACGCCGACGAGCATGGCGCAGGCGGCATTCTCCAGAAAGGCTGGGTCCAGCACACCACCGTGGGCAAGGGGATGTTCCACTCCGAGATCAACAACCGGCCGGACCAGTCCATGCGCTTCATCCAGATGTGGTTCGTGCCCCACATGAAGGGCCTCAAACCCGCCGTCCAGCAGAAGGAGGTCGAAAGGGAGGAGCGGACCAACCGCCTGCTGCCCTTGGTCGCGAACGACGACCTGGACAGCCTGCCCATCGCCTCCGATGCCAAAGTCTACTCCTGCTTTCTCCAGCGGGCCGAGGCCGTGACCTACAAATTCCCCAAAGATCACGGCGGCTACCTGTACGTGGTCGAAGGAGGCGACATTACCATTAAGGACGAGACCCTGCACCACTTGGACGGCGCCATGATCGTCGGCGAGCCCAGAGTGCGCCTCAAAGCCGAAGAAGACGCCGAACTGCTGTTCGTCGTGGTCGGATTGAAATAGACTATCGTCCCGCAGGGACGACGAGAGCAACCTCGGAGCATGTGTCGTGCCCACTTTCTGCATCGAAGGGCAGGAGGTCCTACGTCGGCCATAGCCATGTTAGAAGGCCCTTGGCCCGCACGGAAACATAGGCGTGTGACCGTCCCATGGCGAACGCGTACATGGCACACCCTACGCCTCGCGGGCGCGCGCCTTTTCGGTACCATTCGCTTTGCTTCGGATCCGTTCGGCGTAAAGGAAGTACAGGCCGGGGCCGAAGGACATCAGGATCACGACCAGGCCGGTGGCCATTCCGAGCGCCGTCAGACCGTGGGCACAGCAGACCTCTTTCTGCCGAACCACAATGTGGCTGGGCACCGCCACGAGCAACTCCAGGACCGACCCGGCCAGCAGCCATTTCATGAGGCGGCGCAGGTAGGCGCGGGGATCGGTCGCGTGCGCGAAACCGCGGAACACCCAGGCCCACAAGGCCCACGTGAACAGGATAAAGAGGACCGGGAATTTGAAACTCTCCAGGATGTCATCGCCCCAGAGGGCCGCTCCGGCCGAGGCGACGATGCCCAAGACGACCAGCGCGAACAGCGTGGCGGCCGCAATCGCGGTCGCCCAGATGCTCCGCCGGGGGATGGGCCGCTCCTTGACGATCCGAATGGGCACCGCCAACAGCAGGATCTGACTGAGAACCAGGATGCCGCAGAAGATCCAGAACGGCCAACCCTCGAGGTACAGCCACGAAAGGGCGCCCGCCGCCTCCCGAAGTCCTCCCTCAGGCCGGCCCCACATCCAGCCGAGAGACAGCACCACAGGAGCAAAGACGGCCGCGAGCCAACCCGTGTAGAGCAAGACCGTCGCACAGGGCCACTTCCTCCGGGTCAGCCAGGCCGTGATCCCGGTGCCGAAGCACACGCCTACCAGGGCCCCCAGGGCGCGAGGATCTGCGTCCAGGTTCTCGAACCAACTCTTTTTCTCCTCCGCGTCCTCGACCACCGTGGCCAGAGCAGCCAGATCGTAGGACGGACAATTCACCTGGAAAGGACCCGGCACTTCCGACGTGACCGTGAACGGACCCGCGACATCATTTGGCTCTCGCCACGAGAGCACGCAGCCGGAGGAACTTCAGCCACCGCCAAACAGGCCCCCGCCGCCGCTGGAACTGTAGGTTCTGAACGGCAGGGACTGCTCGTACGATCCGTCCGCGTTCTTGATCCGCAGCTTCGGCTCGGGCGCCTGCTGGCCGTCTCTGTAGATCGAGACTTTCTCGCCCAGTCGTCCGTCCAGACGATGGTTGAACACGAAGTCCGATCCGCGCCTGGTCGCCGTCAAGGTGGAGACGAACGGCTCCCCGACCGGCAGTTCCGTCTGACGGTCCTTGACTACCTGGAGGAGGTTCTTGTCGTCCGGGACGTATCCGTCGCACGTCCAGGGAATGCCTTGCCCGTCCGTGCGGCGGAGGCTCCAGCGATAAAGGGTGTACCCGCCCTGCGGCAGGACCACCGGGTCACCCGTCCCCACGAACGAACAACGGAGGTCGATGGTCATGTCCTTGGGGAGCTGGACCGTGCCAAACTCCGGCTCGCCCGGCGCCAGCGCCGGCCCTCCCAGGATCGTGAACAGCGTCAGACAGATGACGATCTTGATGCGGTTTCTCATGTTTGGATCTCCCGAGCTACCCACGCGACTACCATCTCTCCTGCCTCGGACCGCGGCAGGTCACCTCATCAAGCCCATCGCCTCCGGAGGGATATTCTGGGCGACCCGGTCAGACAGATCAAAGGAAAACCTGCGCCGGGCGACAAATTCACAAAAACCCAAGAGCAGGAACCGGTGGAGCAAGCCCTATCCCACACGTGTGCATCCGCCGCTCTCCATCCCCCGCCACGCCCGGCTCCTTCGAGATGACAAGAGCACGGTGCGTAGTACGCACCCTACGGACTTGACGCGATAAAGCCGAAACGGTACTTTGAGGGACTGGTACGGAGCCTGTGCGATGCGTGTGCATCCGGGGATTCCGCGAGTGGTTGGGTAGGGGCGAAGAATCATTCGCCCGTGCCGGGCCCGTTAGATCCATTGGATATTCCCCCCATGGGACATGGGGCAGGCCAGGGACAGGATCGCCCGATTCGATTGTGACGAAAGAGAAGAACCATTTCGTGGACTTTGACCCTTGTGGGTCGGAAAGGAAGGACAACATGGCAAGACGGTGGATGGCAGTGATCGTGAGCCTGCTCATTGTGAGCGTGGCTTTGAGCGCCCCGATTTTCGGCAACCGGAAGAAGAAGGCCCAACAACCCGCCGGGGCCCCGATCAAGGTCGGCGCGATCTTCGCGGTGACGGGCCCAGCAGCGTTTCTGGGGGCCCCGGAGGCCCGGACCGCGGAGGCGTTCGTGGAGAACCTCAACAAGGCGGGCGGGATCAACGGCCGGCAGATCCAGCTCATCGTGAAGGACTCCGCCGCCACACCGGCGCAGGCCATCTCGCTGGCCAAGCAGCTCATCGACGAGGAGAAAGTCCTGGCGATTATCGGCCCGTCCACGAGCGGCGAGACGATGGGCATCAAGAATATCTGCCAGGAAGGCAAGACGATCCTGCTGTCGTGCGCCGCGGCGGAGGACATCGTCAACCCCATGGCCAGCTACGTGTTCAAGACCCCGCAGAAGGATAGCGATGCGGTCCGGCGGATCTACGAGACAATGAAGGAGCTGGGCATCAGCAAGATCGGCGTGGTCGCGAGCAATGACGGCTTCGGCGTCGCCGGCGGCAAGCAACTGGCCGCGTTGGCCGGCGAGTACGGCATGACCATCGCGACCTCCGAGGTGTACGACAAGGCGGAGACCGACCTGACGGGCATCCTGACGAAGGTCAAGGGGGCCAACGTCCAAGCGGTCGTCAACTGGTCCATCGTGCCCGCCCAGAGCCTGGTCGCCAAGAATATGAAGCAGATCGGCCTGAATGTGCCGCTGTTCCAGAGCCACGGCTTCGGCAACATCAAGTACGTCATCGCCGGTGGCGAGGCCGCGGAAGGCACGATCTTCCCGTGCGGCCGACTGCTCATTGCGGAGTCCCTGCCCGGCAGCAACCCGCAGAAGAGAGTCCTGACGAGCTACAAGCGGGACTACGAGAAGCAGTATAAGGAAGACGCCAGCACGTTCGGCGGCCACGCCTACGATGCGCTGCTGATCCTGACCGAGGCCATCAAGAAGGCCGGCAGCACCGAGCCGGAGGCGGTCCGGGCCGCCATCGAGGGGATCAAGGGCCTCGCCGGAACCGGCGGCATCTTCAACTTCACCGCCACGGACCACAACGGTCTCGACAAGAACGCTTTCGAGATGCTGACCGTGAAGAACGGCAAGTTCGCGGTCTATAATAAGCCGAAGAAGTAGTACGTGTGCTTGTTGATCCTCAGGCAATGCAAGGTCAACGTCTGGGTGGCAGCCTCAAGGCCGCAGGCCTTGGGGATGGCGGGCACAGATACGTGAAGCCATCCCCAAGCTGCGCTGGAGGCTGCCACCCGAATCCCTGCTGAGGGATTGCCTTTCTGGCGCAGCGGCGCTGCCGGGCAGGGGCGAACACCGGAATTGAGCTGGAATGAATCTCTCCCAGGTAGTGCAATACGGTCTCTCGGGCATCACGGTCGGCAGCATCTATGCGATCGTGGCGATCGGGTTCAATATCATCTACTCGTGCACGGGGATCATCAACTTCGCCCAGGGGGAGTTCCTGATCGTGGGAGCGATGACGGCGATCAGCCTGTCGCACTTCGTGCCGCTGCCGGTTGCGATTGCCGGGGCGGTGCTGGTGACGACCCTGCTCGGCGGGCTGATCGAGATGGTCTTCCTCCGGCCCGTGAAAGACGCCCCGGTCCTGCGGCTGATCGTGATCACGATTGGTCTGTCCATCGTGATCCGCGAGGCGATGCTTCACATCTGGGATGAGACGGTCCGCTCGATGCCGTATTTCACCGGCTCGGCGGTCTCGACCGTCACCCTCTTGGGCGCCGGCGTCTCGTTGCAGGTTTTCTGGGTTCTCGGCGTCAGCGCTGTGATCGTCGCGGCGTTGACGCTTTTCTTTCGCTTTACTCTGACCGGCCGGGCCATGCGGGCCTGCGCCGACGACCGGATGGCGGCTCGCCTGTGCGGCATCAACGACCGTCGGATGGTGACGCTGTCCTTTATGCTCTCCGCCGGCATCGGAGCCTTGGCCGGTTGCGTGATCTCGCCCGTGACGCAGACCCAGTACGACATGGGCGCCCCCTTGGCGATCAAAGGCTTCACCGTGGCCATCCTGGGCGGTCTGGGCAACAGCATGGGAGCGGTGGCGGCGGGCCTGCTCCTCGGCCTGCTGGAAGCCCTGGTCACGAGCCAGTCCTCGGCGTACAAAGAAGCCGTCTCGATCGTGGTCCTGCTGCTGATCCTGGTGTTCCGGCCCAGCGGCCTGTTTGCCCGACGCGAGACCAGTGCCTTGAGGACAGCATAATGCGGCTGCGGATGTATTACCCGGTGCTTGCCACGGCGGTATTGTTTGTGCTGTTGCACCTCGCGCTGGCGGCCACCGACGCCACCTACTACATGACACAAATCACGATGTCGGCCTATTATGCGCTCGTCGTGATCGGCTTGTGCCTGCTCATGGGCTACGCGGGCCAGGCCTCGCTGGGCCATGCGGGCTTCTTCGCCATCGGCGGCTACACGGCGGCGGTCCTGACGACCTACAATCTGACCCCTGATGGCAACACGCGGCTGGTCGCCCTGTGCCAATCTCTCGGCCTGACGATGCAATGGAAGGACCTCTACGGCAGCGACATTCTCTCGTTTACGCCGTGGGCAGCCTGCGCCGCGGCCCTGCTGCTGACGGGTGTAATCGCTCTGGCCATCGGGGCCTCGGTCATCCAGCTCAAGGGCCATTACCTGGCGATGGCCACGCTCGGCTTCGGCCTGATCGTCTATCGGATCGCTTTGGGCACGCCGGTCCTCGGTCGGGCGGATGGCGTCTCGAACGTCCCGCCTTTCCACCTGTTCGACGGTCTACAGGTCAACGGTCGCGCCGCTTTCCGCGTCCAGAACTACTACATCGCCTGGGGAGCCGTGCTGATCGCGATGGTCCTGGCCCTCAACCTGGTCCACTCCCGGGTCGGGCGGGCGCTGCGCTCCATCCACGAGAATGAAGAAGCCGCCCACTCCCTCGGCGTCAACACCTATCGCTATAAGCTCGCGGTTTTCATCTTGAGCGCGCTATTCGCCGCGATGGGCGGTGTCCTGCTGACCCACTATAACGGCAGCATCGGGCCGGCCGAAGCGAGCGTCATGAAGTCCGTGCGCTATGTCGCCATCGTCGCGGTAGGCGGCATGGCGAACCTCTGGGGGGCGATGAGTATGGGCATCCTCCTGAACTTCCTCTCCCTACGCGGCGTCTTCGGCTCCTACGATGACACGGTCTTTGGGGCCATCCTGATCTTCATGATGATCTTCGCGCCCCAGGGGCTGCTGCGCGTACACAGGCTGCGAGCAATGACGGCTTTGCTGTCGAGGAGGTCACATGGGTAGAGACGGAAAATCCCAAATCCCAAATCCCAAATCCCAAACAAATGCAAAGCACCAAATTCCAATAACCCAAACGTTGTCGCCGCGCGGGAGCCCCGTTGCGAGCTTTCGGTTTTGGTCATTGGTGCTTGGGATTTTGGATTTGTTTGGGATTTGGAATTTGGAATTTGGAATTTCCTCCTCACTGCCCCCTTCTCTGAGGAGGCGTCATGGCTAACGTCCTTCTCTCGGCGCGAAATCTCCACCGTTCCTTCGGCGGCGTTCGTGCGGTCAAGGACGTGAGCTTCACCGTGCCCGCCGGCGCGATCAAGGCGGTGATCGGCCCGAACGGGGCCGGCAAGACCACGCTCTTCAATCTGATTGCCGGGACGCTCGCGCCGCATCAGGGTCAGATCCTCTTCCGCGACCGACCGATCACGGGCCGCAAGCCCCATACCATCGCTGCTCTGGGCATCGCACGAACTTTCCAGACGACGAAGCTCTTCCCGCACATGACGGTTCTGGAAAACGTGATGATGGGCCGGCATACGCGCACCCGGTCCGGCTTTCTCGCCGGGATGTTCAATATGCCCTGGACGTGGCGGGAGCATCGCCATACGGAGGAAAAAGCGCGGGCGATCCTGGACGAGCTGAACCTCTCCGCCCACACCGCCGAGACCGCCAGCAACCTCTCCTTCGGCCGCCAGCGGCTGGTGGAGTTCGCGCGGGCCTTGGCTACCGAGCCTTCCCTGCTGTTGCTCGATGAGCCCGCGGCGGGCCTGAACATCTACGAGACCCAGGAGCTATCGCAGCTTATTCTCAAGATCCGCGACAAGGGCGTCACCTGCCTGGTCGTCGAGCACGACATGTCCTTAGTGATGAACATTTCAGACGAGGTGGTCGTCCTGGACCAGGGTCAGAAGATCGCGGAAGGTCCGCCCGCGGCGATCCAGCGGAATCCCGAGGTCATCCGGGTCTACCTGGGGGATGAACATGCTTAAGATCCTCAATCTGGAGTCCGGATACGGGGAATTGCGGGTCCTCAAGGGGATCTCGCTGCACGTCGCGCCGGGCGAGGCCGTCGCCGTCATCGGGGCCAACGGAGCGGGAAAGACCACCCTGCTCAAGACCATCGCGGGCATTCTCAAAGCCCGGTCCGGCGCGGTCGAACTGGACAAACACCAGATCCACCACGAGCCGGCGGAGCGGATCGTCCGGCGTGGCTGCAGCCTCGTCCCCGAGGGCCGGCACGTCTTCAGCACGCTGACGGTGCAAGAGAATCTCGTTCTCGGAGGCTACAGCGCGGCCCGCGCTTCCCGTCCCTGGAAGAAATGGCTGCGCCGCGACAAGAGCCCGAGCCTCGACGAGACTCTTGCGCAGGTATACCAGCTTTTCGGCATTCTCCAAGAGCGCTCGAACCAGCTTGCCGGCACGCTCTCGGGCGGTCAGCAGCAGATGCTGGCCATCGGCCGGGCCCTGATGTCCCGGCCGCGACTGCTGATGATGGATGAGCCGTCGCTGGGCGTCGCCCCGCTGGTCGTGAAGGACATCTACAGGACCATCGTCAGTCTCAAACGCCACGGCCTGACGATTCTGCTGGTCGAGCAAAACGCCCGCGCGGCCTTAGCCGTGGCGGATCGCGGTTACGTGATCGAAACAGGTCAGATCGTCCTCCAGGGCACCGCCCGACAACTTTGTGACAGTCCGGAGGTCCAGCGGGCGTATCTGGGGAAAGAGTATCGATCCATCGATGAGTAGCTCACCTGTGTTTGGATCTGAACGTATGAGCGTGCCAGGCGGCATGGACAGACTCGTTTGTCCGTGGGCTTGGGGACACTGTCCCCAAACCCCTGGCATTTGTCGCTTTAGACCAATAGCATGGTAGGCAAAAAGATCCCGCGTAGCACCGGTGAGAGAGGCCCGCTACCCCCACGGTCCTGCTATTGGCAAAAGGCGGAAGATCTCAGGGGCCCGGGGACAGAGTCCCCGGTTGGACGTGCCCGGGCAAATGATCCGTTTGAGTGGATGAGGAGTCTATGAACAACCACGCGCTCCCCTACAATCCGAAATGCGAGATGATGGTCCGCGAGGAGCTGGAGCAGATTCAGCTCGAGCGGCTGCAGGCCACGCTCAACCGCGTCTACCGCAGCGTCGCCTTTTATCGCGCCGCCTTCGATGCCCACAAGGTCAATCTCGAAAGGCTCAAGGATCTGCGGGCCCTGCGGGACCTGCCCTTCACGACGAAAGAGGACCTGCAAAAGAGCTATCCCTACGACATGTTCGCGGTCCCGTTGCGGGATATCATCCGCATTCACACCACTTCCGGCACGACCGGAAAGCCTATCGTCGTCGGCTACACGCAGAACGACCTGCGCAGTTGGCGGGAGTGCGCCGCCCGTCTGCTGGCGGCCGCCGGAGTGACGGAGCACGACGTCGTCCAGATCGCCCTGCACTACAGCCTGGTCGCGGACGGATTCGGTTTTCACCAGGGCGCAGAGCGGCTCGGGGCTTCGGTGATTCCTGCCTCGTTGGCGACCAGCGTTGCCAAGCAGATCGTCGTCATGCGGGACTTCAAGACCACGGTCCTGATCTCGACTCCGAGCCATGCCCTGACCATCGCCGCCAGTCTGGACGAGGTGCAGGTTCACCTGGAGCGGCTGCACCTGCGGCTGGGCCTCTTCGGCGGCGAGCGCTGGAGCGAGGCGGTCCGCCGGCAGGTGGAGCAGCAATTGCGCCTCACGTCGACGGACACCTACGGTCCGACGGAGGTCCTGGGGCCGGGCGTCGCCGGCGAATGTCACCTGCACCAGGGCCTGCACATCAATGAGGACCATTTCATCGTGGAGGTGATCGACCCGCAGAGCACGGAGCCGGTCGCCGCCGGCGAAGAAGGCGAGCTGGTCCTGACGACGATCACCAAAGAGGGCTTCCCGCTCGTCCGCTACCGCACCGGGGACATTACGCGGCTCTGCGCCGAGGCCTGCCCCTGCGGCCGGACCTTCGTCCGCATGGCCCGTGTCATGGGCCGGACCGACGACTTGATCCTCTTCCAGGGCGTGGGCTTCTTCCCCTCCCAGATCGAAGAGATCCTCGCGGGCATCGACGGCGTCAGCCCCTACTTCCAGATCATCCTCGACCAGGACCGCGGCGTCGAAACGATCGAAGTCCGCGTCGAAATCTCGGACAAGATCCCCTTCCTCGACGAGGTCAAGACGATCGAGACCCTGCGGCTCCAGGTGGCCAAACGCCTCCAAGCCGCCCTCGATGTCGAGCCCAAGGTCACGCTCGTCGAGCCCAAGTCCCTGCACACCCTCCCCGAAGGCACGCCCCGCGTGGTCGACAAACGCCCCGCCTGAGAATAGGCAAGCCCGGGGACCGCAATTCCGATTGGGAAATCCGACGGATCACGAGCCGTTGTCGTCAGTGAAGGCCCGTCCGATCTGGTCATAGATGCGTCTGGCGGCCTCAAAGAACTCCCTTGCTTCCGCGAGTGTTGGCTTGCCGGTCGGGAGCAGACCCAGTTCCCCGGGATACCTGGATTCGATGTAGAGGTCATCCAAGTCCGTCAGAACCCCCGTATCCACCTCCAGCGTGATGAGGTCTCGGATCAACCCGTAGAGCCTCAGCGTCGAGTGATCCTTCGGCACCTTCTTCGAGTGCTCTTCGAGGACGGCCTTGAGGCACTTCTCCACACATTGCTGCGCATGAAAGGCCGCCACAGGCGTCAGGTGTTCCAGATGGATAATCTGGGCGACATTCTCGAGGTCCATTTCCGCAGATTTGAGCCACTCGGCCGTTGCCTTCTTCACAGCAGCCGCCTCCCCTCGCTCATGATCTGGCGCGCGAAGCTGCTGTTTCGGGCGATGAATTCCCGGTGCATGGGTTTGGTGTGCACCAGTAGATCGATGGGGTAGCGCATCCGGAGGTCAAGAATTCGGTTGGACACACCGCGGACGACATCGCGTCTCTGTCGCCAGGTGGCTGGCATGAAGTCGTCTTGCGTCACAACGTACAGATCGATATCGCTGTCCTCCGTCGGCTGCCCCCAGGCGTAACTGCCAAACAGGATCACTGCTTCCGGCTGCAGCGGCTTCAGCGCTTCGCTGATGCGATCTCTCAACTCATTCGAAAGCTTCATTACACCTTCTGACATATGCGTATTCTACGGATGCGGTCGCAACCGGTCAACCGCTGGGCGAGTCGCACTTAATTCCGTGGTTGGCCCCGCACGCCGTCCGAAGTCTCTGGACCGATCGAAGAAGAAGGTCCGCAAGCCCGATAATTCTGCATTTTTCTTGCTTGACAGCGTACCCCCCCCCATATAATCGGTGGTGCACTACGGATGAAAGTGCCGGAGGTCATCACGAAGCAGGCAAGGACCGCCAAACGAGGCCGGAGTCAGAACTGTGCGTCCACGCAGGCGGTGTGTAACCGCCCGGTGCGGAGGGCAGACTCTAATTTGTGGAGGAGAGAAGTATGAAAAGCAGCGGAATCTTCAAAGTCGCTACCCTTGTCGCCATCCTATCTGTTCTGTGTCCGACGATGGGTCTGGGTGAGCTGTCCGTCGCCTTGTACGACAACTTCGACGACGGGAACTACGACGGTTGGACGGTGGGTAATCACTGTTTGAGTCCCATCGTTATTCCCCCGTCGGTGGTCAGCTCTCCGCAAGGTTCTGCTATCGCCGGAATCTGGCCACAGGTGGCCGCCATTACGCATGGGCTGAGTGTGACCGACGCCATGGAAGTCTCATTCGAGATGCGTGCTACCTCAGGGGGGGGGTTGATTCAGACATGATCCTGTGGGCAGAAGCGGACTATCCGACGGGAGCCCTGTATGGGGGATACTCGTACGAACGCAGGGCACGGTTCGTAATTCTCTACGATGGCATCGAGCGAATCTTTGATTATGGCGTCAGCGGATGGCACGATTTCAAGTGGGCAAGAGATGCGGGAGGATGGTGGTCATTCTATCTGGACGGATCGAACGTGTATCCGAATTTCGTACGTGATTCGCATCTGACGTCCTTCACTTATTTCGATCTAGGTAACGTCAACGGGCGATCGCAGATGGAATGGGTGCGAGTCAGCGCGGAGCCGGTTCCGCTCCCCGGTGCGGTGCTTTTGGGTGCTCTTGGCCTGGGGTTTGCCAATTGTCTTTTGAGGTGGTCCCCCAAGAACAGGCAAGCGTGAGAAGTACCACAGGGCTGCCGATCTGGTCCCGCAGCCCTTCTGGCGCTTCCGCTCAGACTCATGGACTCACCGCATGGAGTGAGAATCCACCCCACGTGGGTGCGGCCGGCATCCGGTGGCGGCCCGGCGTTGCTTCCCTCGCGCCATCTGGGTGTCACCGGGTCTACCAGGCCCTTGCCCGTCCCCCCATACCGGACGGATCATAATAGCGGATGGATTATGTAGGACCCCCGCCCCCCGGGGGTCGTTCTTGAGCCCGAGTCCTTGAGCAACGGACGCACTCAAGAACCGTCAGCCGGGGACGGCTAACCTACAGGCGGTCTCGGGATGCCGTAAAAAGACAATGACCTGCTCAGAAGCTAAGGTCGGTCGCTCTGAGCGCCCATCCCGGCAGGGCTCTGGGTGGCACCGATCAACTCGTTGGCAGCGTCTCAGACCCTTGCGATCACGGGGGCGCGGGTGGGATGCGGCGAGGGCATCTTGCCCTTGTTTTCCAGGTGCGTTGACGCGTCGTGCTCCAGTCCAGCGCGGCCAAGATGGCCGCGCGACGCAAGGGCGGGACGCCCTCGCCACGAAACCTCAAGGACTTGGGGCGAGCCCAACTCGTTTGTCGGCGCCTCCCTGCCGGACTGGACCTGTCGATAGGACCACGGACAAACAAGTTTGTCCGTGCCACCCGACCGCACAACAACCTACCGGGATAAGCTGTAAGTCGGTCGCCTATCCCGGCTTAGCCTTTGTCAGGGGCAGTATGTGAGCCTCATGCGAGCAGATTGCAGCAGATGGCCGCCGGAATCGCCATCTCTTTCGGCTGGTCACAGACGCGCGGCATCGAAAACCATCGCGATCCGAGTCAGGATCTTGAAGAAGATCCCTTTCCTCGACGAGGTCAAGAGGATTGGTCACGATCCTACGGATCGGCGGGCACAGCGCGTTCTACGCGAACTCGCCGTCGCGGTAGGCGGGGAACCAGTCACTGTGTTCGCGGTTCTTGGCGCGCGTGATCGCGTCATATCTCTTCTCGTCCAGGATTCTGCCGCAGAAATAGACCGGGCGCGTGGTTTGGGCCCAGCCGCGTTTGAATACTGTCAGGCCATCGGAGGCATCCATGGTGGCGCCGGTGCCGCCGCCCCAGTCGATCCAGCGGACCTTACCGGCGAAGTGTTGCAGCGCACACCATTTCAGGGCATAGGAGGCACGACACTCGTACCCCTCCCGGCTCGCGGCCGTGAGATGATCGTAGACCGTTTCCCCCTGAACGAAGAACAGGTTGGCGGCCACCGCCCGGCCCTGACGCTCGGCCCGCAGGGCGGTCAGGCCGGGAATCGCCAGTTGTTTCTCGAACGCGGTCCGCGAGAAGGCACGGATCCCGGTGATCCCGTGCCTCTCGGTCAGGGCGCCGTAGAGAGAAAGCCACTCCTCCAGCAGTTCCGGCGGCTCCGGACAAACCGTGACTTTGACTTCTTCCAGGGCCTTGAGGGCGTACCGGCGATGGTGTTTCGACGCGATGGCTTCCAGCGGCTCCCAGAGATCGGCCACGAAATGCTGCTTGAACGGGAGGACGACGTCGAAGCACGCGTCGAGCAGAGCTCGGTCGCAGGAGCCGAAGGGATCGGGGACGAGCGAGACGCTCACCAGTTCGCCCTCCAGATCCTCCAGGTCCGTGGGCAGCGCGGACCAGTCGCGGCAGGCAAACAAGGGGTAGCCCCCCATGGCGTCCCGGGCTTCCGTGCCGGGGATCTGACGCTCCAGGAGCCAGCCACCACAGTACGGCAACTCCCGCGGGGCGCCGAACTCCGCCAGGGAGTCCGTATGGGCGGGGTGCAGATACCCGGTCACCGCACTTTCGCGCGCGGGCCCGGCGAGCACGGTCGTCAGTTTTCGCTGGAACATGTACTCCCCGATACCCGGCCTTCGTGGGCGAGCCCTCCGGTTGCGGACCGGGCTTGTTCCGCAGCCGCCTGCGGCCTGGTCCAGATCCCGCCGGGATCGTCCACGCAGAGGCCCATGAAGATCAGGTCTTTGAACCGTCCCTGTTTGAAATCGTGCTGGCGCAGTCTCCCTTCGACCACAAACCCGCACTTCTCGTACAGCGCGATCGCCCGAGGATTGTCGTCCAGGACGATCAGGTATACCCGGTGCAGACCCAGATCGTGAAACGCATGGTGCAGAAGAAGGCGCAGGGCCTGCGCGCCGTAACCGTTCGACCGGTACTGAGCCTCGCCAATGAAGATGCCGACGCAGGCGTGACGCGAGATCCAGTCAATCTCCGTCAAATAGACGTTCCCAATATGCCGATCGCCTTCTGGGAGACAGATCGCCAACCGAATCTCGGTCTGCGAGTAGCCCGCCTTTCCGTGGATCCACTCCTCTTCCGCGGCGTGACTGACGTAGCGAAAAGGACTGACGAGCGTCTCGTACAGCTCAGGGTCATTATGCCACTTCTGCGTCCTTTCGACGTCCGATGGTTCCAGCGCTCTCAGATAGACTTTTTCCATAGGTTCACTTCCTTCCGGCGGCGGTGCGGGCGTTCGCGCCCGGCGCGGCCGCCGGAGTTCCTCCGCGCGTCGCGGGTCCGACGGTCATGCCATAACTGACCCTCATCGATTCGGGGGCAACGCCGAAATGCGTCTGCATGCGCTGCCTGTAAGCAGCCATCTTCCCCTGACGCAGCGCCAGAATTCGGTCCCGGTAGGCGCTCAAGGTGTCCAGATCCAAATCGTACGGCTGGATATGAAATCGGTTGACGTTGGCGTGCGAATACCAATCCGACTCATACAGACGCTCGCAAACGACATCCGGCAGCAACAACCCGTCCCGCACGCATTGCTCGAAGAGTGGGGTCCCCGGGTAAGGTGTCGCAACGGACAGCGTGATATCATCCGTATCCAGATCCTCAATCAATCGGCAGGACGCCTCCAAGCTTTCCGGTGTGTCTTCCGGCATGCCGATGACGAAATCCGTCAAAAGGAAGATCTGCGGATGACGCCGGAGGGAAGCCACCACTTGGAAGATTTCGTCTTGGTCCACTCCCTTGCGCATGACGGCATTGCGGACGAACTCGTCGCCGGTCTCCACCGAGATGCAGGTGCGGATCAACCCGGCTTCCGCCAAGGCATCGATCATCAGGGGAGCCGTGGCATTGATTGGCAGCCCCGTCGGCAAGTCGAGGAAGAGGTTCAGGCTGTGTCGGGTGATCTCGCGGCAGATCTCCAGAACGCGAGCGGTGTCTTGGGCAAAATTGGCATCGAAAATGGCGAAATACCGGACCCTATGCTCCTGGTAGAGCCTGTGCATGAGGTCCACCACGTGAGCGGCAGTCATGGCCCGGTACTTAAGCCCCATGCACTGGGCCACGGAACAGAAGTTGCAGAGGTTGGGGCACCCCCGGCTGGTGATGATCGGCACCCGCAGGCTCAGATCGACGTGATAGGGATTGTGCCAGGTGCGGGTGTCGTGCCGGTAATCGTCGAAATGCAACAAGTCATACGCGGGCCAGGGCAGACGATCCACCTCGAGCAGGTGCCGCGTCTTGGGCACGACGGTAATTCCCCCGTTCCCCGAACGATAGGCGATGCCATCCGGCCAGATGGGAGGGTGCTTCCTCGTCTTCGCGAATTGCACGCACGCATAGGCCTGCTCCTCGCCTTCGCCCAGGACGACGAAGTCGATCTCGGGGCAATTCTTGAGGATCTCGGCAGGGAATTGGGACACGTGCGCCCCGCCCACCACCGTCAGGGCCTCCGGCACCGCTTGTTTGACCGATGCGCACACCTGGCGCGCCCGCCGAAACTGCCCGGCCACCATAACGCTGACGCCGACCAGCCTCGGCGGCGTACCCTTCAGCAGGTCCACCAGCGCCTGCGTCACTTCCCTGGCGGTCCTCTGGCGGTGGAGAACGTTGAGATCCACACACTCCACCGCTTCGCCCTTCTCCCGCAAATAGGCGGCGACCGACAACAACCCCGGCGGCATCACGAAGAAAGGCGTCGTGGACATCTCCGCCAGAGGCAGGTTGACAAGAAGCACATTCCCCGTCATCATCCCAGTCCCTTTGCCTCCCGCCCAAGAATGCCGACGGATACGCACGGATATCGGCAGTCTCTGGGGTGGCGCAATCTACACTGCTTTATCGGCGGCCGCAGCCCGTTGATTCAGTCCCTTGCCCACGGGGGCCGCCGGCGCACGGGAGAATCGAGGCACTCCTCGCCCCAACCCTTGCTTATGGGACCCAGGGACCACACGCCTGACGTGGGACGCCATGAACCCGCGGTAGGGCAACGGGGTATCAGAGATTGGCCCAGAGGAGATGCGGGATTTCCGGGTTTTCCGCCGGACGAGAGAGAGGCGATGCTGGTGCTGACGGCGGTGGAAACTCACGTCGAGTCGAAGGAGCAGACTTATGGCCGGATTAGCGGACAAGCGCTGTTTGCCCTGTGCCAAGGGCGCCGACCCGCTCAAGGGCGAGGAAATCGAGAAGAGAGCCAAAGAGTTGGACCCCGACTGGCGCGTGGTGGACGAGCACCATCTGGAGCGGGAGTTCACTTTTGAGGATTTCCGTCAGGCCCTCGACTTCGTCAACGAGGTCGGCGAATTAGCCGAGGAGCAGGGCCATCACCCGGATATCTACCTGAGCTATGGCAAAGTGAGGATTCAACTGTGGACCCACAAGATCGACGGCCTGCACGAGAACGACTTCATCATGGCTGCCAAGATCGACGCCCTGCAGCCGGCCGCCGTGCGATAGAAGGCTGCCTCGGTCTCCTTCACGAGGATTCCTCTGCCGTTTCCCGTGAATGGTCACCGCGATAACCGTTGAATTC
The DNA here is from genome assembly GCA_964354535.1 of uncultured Pirellulales bacterium. Classification (GTDB taxonomy): domain Bacteria; phylum Planctomycetota; class Phycisphaerae; order Sedimentisphaerales; family Anaerobacaceae; genus PLanc-01. Next base: position 57,745 of record CAYHAJ010000486.1, on the reverse strand, counting down.
GCGGTTTGGTTTCGGTATCATAGGGGCTTGAATCATACACGAGTGTCTCAGGAGGACTGCCCCTATGATTCCAGATGACATCACCAAAGAGCATCCTGCCGTTTCCGCGACTCGTGTTCGGCGGCTCTTGGTCGTTGGCGCTGTCTTTGCTCTGTCTGTGGCGGACTTCGCTCGGGCCGGCGGCACCTATTACGTGGACCCCAACGGCAGCGACGGCAACCCCGGCTCGCTCGACCGCCCCTTTGGCACCTTCGACCACGCGATCCGGGTCGCCGCGCCGGGCGATACCATCTATGCGCGCGGCGGCACCTACCTGCTGGATCACCGGCTGCCGATCGTCAAGGCCGGCACGCCGGACAGCCCGATCAAGCTCTGGGCCCTGGCCGGCGAAGCGCCCATCCTCGACTTCAGCAGCAATCCCCTCCCCCCTCCTCAACCGCGCGACGGGGACGTGGGGACGGTGAACGAGGCCGTCGGTATCCACTTCGGCGCCGGCGGGGACTGGTGGCACCTCAAGGGTCTGACCATCCAGAATGCACCCTACTACGGCGTACGCGTCTACGGGTCCCACAACACCTTCGAGCAGCTCACCCTGCGCTACAACAAAGCCAGCGGGCTGGAGATCACCGGCAAGGAGGGGCTGGCTCCCAGCCATAATCTGGTCCTCAACTGCGACTCCTACCGCAACTTCGACCCGCAGTCGAACGGCGAGGATGCCGACGGCTTCGCGGCCAAGTTCGACACGCTCGGGCCGGGCAATGTCTTTCGCGGGCTGCGGGCGTGGAGCAATGCGGACGACGGTTTCGATTTCTGGCACGCCGCACCGGGCGTATTGGTGGAGGACTGCTGGTCCTTCGACAACGGCTTCAAGCGCCCCGAATGGGCGGCGCAGACGAAGGGAAGCTGGGGCGGCGATGGACTGGGCTTCAAACTCGGGGCGTCGGCAGGGCAGCTTGTCCTCAACCGGGTCGTCGCGTGGGGCAATAAGGCCTTTGGCATCGACGATAATGGCAACGGCCATCCCGGCGGGGTCATCATCCGCAACGCCACCCTGGTCAACAACGCCAAAGACGGCAATCCCGTGCAGATCAGCCTCGACGACAGAATGCCCCACACCGTCACCAACACCATCGCTTTCGACCTGGACGGCAGCGGCGTGACCAGCTTCAAGGGCCCCGTCAACCACACCTTCAATACCTGGAACGGGATCGGTGTCTCCGCGGCAGATTTCGAGAGCCTCGACAAGGACACGCTTTTCGCGGCCGGCACGGCGCCGCGGAACGCCGACGGCAGCCTGCCCGGAATCGGCTTGCGCCTCGCCCCGGGCAGCCACCTCATCGATGCCGGCACTGACGTGGGCTTGCCCTACCTCGGCGCCGGGCCGGATCTCGGCGCCTTCGAGTTCTCGGGCAAGTGATCGGACGGGCGCCTTGTCTGTGATCTTGAATTCATGGCCACTCGCGGGGGCCCCCAAACGCGATTTATTGTGTCTGGGAACCTAACCCCATGCTGCGGTGTCGTGCGAAGACGCACGACCCGGGTGGCGAGCAGGAACGCTCGCCCTACGCGGAGGCCCAAAGCCGCCAGCGCCAGTCACACAGTGATAGAGTCTCCCCTTGATTTCCCCGACCAGTCTTGCCACAATAGGTCGCGTGAGGTCTGGGGATGTGGTTGGATACGGCGGTATTGGGCTCGTGGAGGCCACGATTTTGGGAAAGGCGGACCAAACAGGGTCAAGGGCGCTCGCGCCGAAGTCCGCTCCGGCCGAGCGGGCTTCGGCCGAGGACGTTGCACGCCAGGCGAAGCTCTTCGCCGGCAAGAAGCTCCTGGGCATACTGCCCGATGTCGTGCCGTGCATCCTGCTGGCCGTCAACGAGCACCGGCAGATCGTCTTCGCCAACGAGCGGTTCCTGGAACTCCTGTCGCCTGAGCAGCGGCAAGCCGGTGTGCTCGGCCAACGGCCCGGCGAAGTCCTCGGCTGCGTTCACGCCTTCGAAGAGCACGGCGGCTGCGGCACCACGGAGTCTTGCAGCTTTTGCGGGGCGGTCCATGCGATGCTCACCAGTTTGGGCGGCAGGGACAGAGTCGAGGAATGCCGCCTCCTGCGGGCCGGCGGGCAAGCCTTGGACCTGCGGATCTGGACGACCCCGGCGACCATAGACGGCGAGAAATTCACGATCTTCGCGGCCCTGGACATTAGCCACGAGAAGCGCCGCCAGGCGCTGGAACACGTCTTTCTGCACGATGTCGGCAACGTGGCCTCCGGCCTGCAGTGGTACGCCGAGCTTCTCCGACGCGGCAATTCCGACAACGGCGCGGAAATCGTTGACGCCATCGGCCGGCTGAGCCGGGAGCTGCTCGAAGAGATCGACGGGCAGAGGACTCTGCTCCGGGCTGAGAGCGGCGGACTGGTCCCGGCGCCCGAGCCTCTGGGCTCGCTACAACTGCTGCGCGATGCCGTCCGGCTCTACCGCCAGCATCTGGCCTCGCACGGCCGGCAACTGGACGTCCACGGGGACGCGGAGGACATCGCCCTGGTCGCCGACCGCGCCCTGCTGTCGCGCGTCCTGTGCAACCTGATCAAGAACGCCCTGGAGGCCTGCCGATCCGGGGAGACCGTGACGGTGGGCTCTGCGGCACGGGACGGGGCCGTCGAATTCTGGGTCCACAACCCCGGCGCCATGCCGCGCGAGGTCCAGCTTCAGGTCTTCCAGCGCTCCTTCTCCACCAAGGGAGCCGGCCGGGGCCTGGGTACCTACGGCATCAAGTTGCTGACCGAGCGCTATCTCCAGGGCCACGTCTCGTTCACCAGCACGCCCGAGCAAGGCACCACTTTCCAGGTCCGCTATCCGCTCGCTCCGGACGCCGGAGCAAGGGGGTAACCGGTCCGTGATCAGGTCCGGGAGGCAACATGTCCTACGTTCTGTTTCACGATTACTTTCCGGAGTTGGCAGAGCAAGAGACGCGATCCATCACGATCCTGCCCGGCTCCAATCTCGGCCTTCCGCCCGGTGAGTACGGCTTTCTGGAGATGTTTTGCGACGAGCCCGGATGCGACTGCCGCCGCGTCTTTTTGCACGTGGTCTGCTCCTTCAGGAAAGACGCTCAGGCGGTTATCGCTTGGGGATGGGAGGACCTTGATTTCTATAGGAGATGGTTCCAATACGGCGATCGGGCCGATGCGGTCGAACTGAAAGGGCCCGTGCTGAACGCCCTCAGCCCCGCCACGGAACTGGCCCCTGCCCTCGTGGCGTTCGTCCGCACTGTCCTTCTCAAGGACTCCGAATACGTCGCGCGGATCAAACGCCACTACGAGATGTTCCGCGCGAAGATCGACAGACCCAAGAAGTCCTCCAGACGCCGGCCGAGCCGACACTGAAGGCTCGAAATCCAATAAGCAAGACGTTGCGGGAGAATCTCCGCAACGTCTTGCCCAGTGTGCCGGCGGGGTGAACTGCCGAACGGCTAACGGATCACCGGTACACTCCCACCCTCGGCCGAAGTCTGGCCGACGGCCTTGCCGGAGGCGTCGAGCTGCGTATAGGTCAACTTGGTCGCCGCGAAGCTCAGCGTGATCGTTTCCTCCGGAACGCCGTCACCATCCACGTCTCCGTGTGCAATCGAGCTGACGAACACCTCTTTCAACTCATACTTTAGGTAGGTCGGGCCGCCAAGGCGGGCCAGCTCGACCGTCGCGAGCGCCAGGACCGTGCCGTCGCTGCACCGCTTGAATAGCAGCGGCGAGGTCTTGTCGATCCTCTTGATCAGCGTGACATGGCCTTTGAGCTCCCGGCCGGCCGCCCCACCGGCGCCGCCGCCACCGCTACCGGCCTGCGAGGCTCCCCAACTCCAGGACTGGATCTCAATCCAGCCCTTGTGGGCGGCGTTCGTGGACTCGCCGTCCACGCCTTCGATCTTGAGAAACATATCTACCGCTTGGGGCGTGGGAGCGGTCCCGCCCGGACCGGCCGCCACGACCAGCCTGGGCGGCTCGGCGGCGGTCAGCCCCACTGTGCCGACCACCGCGCCGAGCGCCAATACCAGAATCCCTGCGGTCATCAATATCCCCGGATGCTTCCGCAACGTCTTCATACCCCATCCTTTCGCATACACCTGGACTGAACAGGTGTTTTCGAGCAATCCAATCGTTTTTCACTCTTGAAAGCCAATACGTCGCGACATTTGCCCAGTGCGGAGAATCTCGCAGATTGCCCAGTACAGTGCTATGCTTCGCTGGGCAGAGAGCAGAAAGAGGATATGCGATATGAGGAAAGGCAGGCTGCGCGTCCATCCGGCGGCGGCAAGCGTCAGCGATATAGGAACAGGGTCGGTCGGCGGGAGGCCGACGGTAGGAGTGGGTCGAGCACGCCCGGAGCGGGCGTGCGGGGAGATTTTGCGCTTGGGGCCAATAGCATGAGAGTAGGACCAGACGGAAGGCTTTCAGTGCCGTTCTTCTTCGTATCTCGGTTGATCCGTAGTGCCCTTGAAACCGCGCGCAGAATTGAGTACCATGAGACTGGTGGCGTACCGAGACGCACCGGGGGATGCGTCAGGGCGTCTCGGATTCGGCGTGGTGGCAGTGGTAAGCATGATCTGTCGGAAGAGGTCAAACGATGAAACGTCCGGCCTTCACTCTGATTGAGTTGCTCGTCGTCATCGCGGTCATTGCCATCCTGATGGCCGTGCTCCTGCCGGCCCTGAACCTGGCGCGGGACCAGGGACGCAAAATGAAATGCGCCGCGAACCTCCGCAGTCTGGCAGTCGCCAACGGCGTGTACGTCTCCAACAACGACGACTGGACCGTACCCTGCCGGTTCACGGTCGGCTCCAGCACGACCCTGTGGACGAGCAATCGCCAGTTCCGCAAATACATCGGCTACGAAGGCACGGAGCCGGGCCTCTCGACCGTCCAGACGCCCGCGAAATACAAGTGCCCCAGCGACCAGCAGAAGGCCTGGGCTCACGCCTACAACGTCGAACAGGGCACGACGACCGGCACCTTAGTCAGCTACGGCTACAATATCGAAGACTGGTACCCCTCCATCGGCTCGCCCTCCTGGGAGGCCACCCTGGCCATGAGCGTATTGGGGCACAAAATGTCCACCATCCCGCACCCCGCCGAGAAACTGCAATTCAACGAGGCGCACGACTGGTGGAGCAAGTGGAAGGGCGCCGACTACCTCCACGGCTGGGACGTGCTGGGCCAGTTGGGCGCCGTCAATCAGTACAAGCAGGCGGGCTGCGGCGGCCCGACCATGTACCGCCACATTGAAGCCGTCAATCTCGCCTTCTACGACGGCCACGTCGAAAGCCGGCACAAGAGCAAGGTCTGGATCCCGGAACATGCCACGATCAAGCCCTATCAGCCGGGCATGTGGGTGGTCCGGCGCGACATCTGGGAGAGGAACGGAGGTGGACGGTAGGGGCGGCGCTGAGCAACTGTAGGGTGGGGCTTGCCCCACCGGTAGACCTCTCCTCCGGCGACCGTCAAGCCGTCCCCCGAAATCCCAAGTGCCAAATCCCAAATCCCAAACAAACTCCAATGACTGAAAAGGAAGAAAACTCAAAACGGGTCCTCCGCGTCCTGAGCATGGCGAACAGATCGTTTGAGCGTGTCTTCCTCTGTGAATAGGAGAGGCGCCACCGAATGAGCAAGCGACAGGGTTTCACGTTAATCGAGCTTCTGGTGGTCATCGCCATCATCGCCCTGCTGATGGCCGTGCTGATGCCGACGTTGCAGCGGGTGAGGAAACAGGCCAGAGGCGTGGCGTGCCTGCACCGGCTCAAGCAATGGGGCCTGTTCTTCGCGATGTATGCCGAGGACTACAACGGCCGGTTCATGCAGGACCATACGGCCCTGCCGCGGGAGAATCGGTGGGTCAGCGCCCTGGGGAACTACTACAAATGGGATGATGAGCTGACCTGCTGTCCGAACGCGACGAAGCCATGGGTCGACAAGAATGGCGCCAGTGAGGGGGCCGAGGGGACGGCGGTCGGCGTGACCATGGCCTGGGGCTACATGAACGAGTCGCACTGGGCCAAGCCGATGAAGGGCAGCTACGGGATGAACGGCTACTGCGCGGATGTCCAGCCGGGGCGGGAGCCGCGCGGGGCGGCCTCCTGGTACTGGCGCGGGCCGACGGTAGCGGGCGCGGCGTATGTGCCCCTGTTCCTGGGGGCCCAGCGCTATAACGGCGTCGTGGACTCCAAAGACAGTCCGCCGCTCTACGACGGCCAGGGCTGGGCGGAAGGCGGCGACGGGCGCATGGTGCGTTACTGCCTCAACCGGCACGACGGTTTTGTGAACGGCCTCTTTCTGGACTTCTCGACCCGCAAAATTGGGCTGAAGGAGTTGTGGACATTCAAGTGGCATCGCGAATACGACACCCACGGTCCCTGGACCACCGCCGGCGGCTGCGAGCCGAGCGACTGGCCGGCGTGGATGAGAAGGTTCAAGGATTATTGAGACGACGCATGCCGCCCGTCGCCGAACACGGCGACACTCCGAAGCGGGGCCGCTTCGAGGCCCTGCATTCACCCCAGCTACTCTCTCAAGTATCCGTTGAAGCGGGCGGCCCGTTCCGATATACTAAGGGTATGACGACAAAAGAGAAAGCTATTCAGGCGGTGCAAGCTCTGCCCGACGACGCCTCCCTGGAGGATGCCATGGAGCGTCTGTTCCTCCTGGCCAAGATCGAGAGAGGTATCCAGCAGGCTGACGCGGGCGAGTTGATCCCTCACGAGAAGGTCAAGGAGCGAATGGCCAAATGGCTCAAGTGAGGTGGACTCCTCAGGCAGCCGACGATTTGGGGGCCGTTGCCGAATTCATCGCACGCGACTCCCCGCATTTCGCGGGGCTTCTCGTGGCAGACATCCTGCAAACCGTTGATCAGTTAATTGATTTCCCGGAATCCGGTCGGATCGTTCCCGAGATCGGCGAAAAGAGCATCCGCGAGGTCATCCTCGGCAGTTACCGTATTATCTACCGCCGGCGCAGCGAGGCTGTCGAAGTATTGACGGTCCACCATGGCGCGCGTCTGCTCGATCCGAAAAAGCTCCAGTAGGGACCATCAGTAGTCTTTAAGTCCGCGCATCCACTCGGGCCAGTCTTCCGGCTGACAGCCACCCCGGCGGGTCCAGGCGCCGTTGGGATTGAACGTGCGATTCCACTTCAAGGTCCACAACTGCTTCAGATCGATCCGGCGGATCGACGAGTCGAGGAACGCGCCGTTGACGGCTCCGCTGTGGCGGTTGAGACAGACCCGCCGCATCTCGTTGTTGCCCGCCAGGCCCTCCGTGGCCCCGTCATAGGCCGGCGGCTGGTCCGTCGCAAACGCCCAGACGTCGTACCAGAAGCAATCGAGAAACATGGGGATGTTGTCCGCGGGCTTGACGTTGACGTGCTTCCAGTAGTTCTGGGCGTTGCTGCTGCTGGTGGTCCGGCTGCAAAGCCACTCGTTGAAGCCATAGCTGCCGAGCTCGCCATCGGAGAAGACGCCCCAGGCGGCGAACGGGTTGCGTCCACCCGCTGAGAGCGGCTTGGTCGCCATGGGACACAGCCGCATGTCCAGATTCTTGTACTCCGTCCGCAGCACGGTGGGCCAACGGCCCTCGCCCGACTGGCTTTCGCCACCCGCACCCGCGTGAAAATAGCCGCCCCGGTCGCTCGTGAACATGGACCAGATCAACGTCCACTGGTGCAGACTCGACTGGCAGGTCACCGCCCGCGCCTGATTCCGCGCCCGGCCCAGGGTCGGCATCAGAATAGCCATCAGCAGAGCGATGATACTGATGACAACCAGCAACTCGATCAGCGTGAATCCCCGGTGCTTGTGCATGGCGATGTCCCCTTCCCTGCTTGACCGACCGGATGTATTCTCTCCTCCAGTATGCCGCTTCGCCCATCGGAATCAACCTATTCCGCCGGCTACTCTGATGTGGTGGGTAAAGGCGAAGGACGCAGGGATCGGTTGCAGTTGCGCAACCCCTGTCGGTTGCGTCGTGCGTCCAGCGGCGTGAGCTACGCGATGTGGCGAGGGCGTCCCGCCCTTGCGTGGTGAGGCCATCCTGGCCTCGCGTTGCACGGGCAAGACGCATCCGTCGCACCCGAAGAGCAAGGGCAAGATGGCCTCGCCACGAGTTGCCCAATCCCGGGACGATGCCCTGTGCACACCGTCCACCAAATCAGGGGGATCGCCGTAGGCCGTGCCACGCACACCGTTCTGGATACCTGAGAGAAACGCTCGTCACACCAAAGCCCGGCCGGCTCAAAGGCTGGCCCCGAATTCCACCATTCATAGATGTCCCCGCAGCGAGGAGGTTCTGCCTTTCACATTAGCTGACCCTGAAATTCTCAAATTCTGATATCCGAAGCAATGTGAGACCGTCAGTCCCCGCTGCTGACAACTTTGTGCAACTCTGATGAATAGGGGTTTCTCGGCTCGATAAGTCCCGATTCGGCATCCACGACCCACTGGAGTGCCTGCTCCGGCTTTCCTACAGGTGACACCGTGTAGGTAATGAGCGTATGGCCGTCACCAGTAGGCAGAACGGACGGGCCGGTGAGCCTGCCGCCCTGTCCCTCGACAATCAGCTTTAGATGGCTGAGAAGAACGTCGTAGTTGAACTTGGCCGCAGAACCCTTGAAGTTGAGAAAGAACTTCAAGTCTCTCACCGACCTGCTGCCGGCCATCGTCTTCAGAAGCTCAATGGTTGGATGAGCTCTCTCCTGAACCTGCGCTTCGTCGGATCCGAGCAGGAAGATGCTGAACAAGGATCTGATGAGTTCTTCCATAGGAAGATCGTCTGAGGTCGTTCCGGCGGTTACCACAAAGAACTCATACGTGGCTCTCTCGCGAGGTTTCTCCCAGATGCTTTGGTAAAGCCTCCGGCTCTTCTTCAGGCAGGTGCCCGCTTCCCTGAGGTAGGGACCGAACGAGGTTTTCCACTGCATCGCCTGAAGAAGCATAGCTCCAGCGTAGAAGCGGTAGAGCAGCGATGTCTCACCTGGCAACTCCCTCTCATAGCGCGGGTTCTTTTCTACACGACGCTTGAGGGCTTCGAGTTCCGCCAAGCTGGAGAGGGGCGCGCCTATTGGGTCGAAGTAGAAGGCAGCAGCCTTCGTGCGGACGGTGGACGCAAATTCGTCCTTCTCAGCGGACGTCAAAAGAGGCAGACGCTCGAAACGAGAGAAGACGGCGAGGACGATACTCAGAAGCAATGCAATCACGCCAACGTAGGCACCGATGGCGGTAAGCTTACTGGGGAGCGACCACCTCCTCCACTGCGTCCGTGAAGGTAGTGTGAATATTCCTCTCCGCATTCTGACCTCGGCCCCTAACACTGCAAATCAGCGTCGCCGTCTGCGCTGCGAATTTCGCTGCACCCACGGGGACAGTCATCTACTTACCCTCAGCCTGTCCGGTTTTCCCTTAGCCATCGCGCCTCAGCGGACATCTGCCTCATTTCGACTTCACCGCATCTGTCCGGCCCACGTAGGGATCCAATCTCATTGTCGCAGCTTCATCAGGGGTGCTACTCTGGAGAATATTATGGCAGACGCGGCAGGAGCGTACAAGGGAAAATTGATAATCGCTTCCCGGTTATCATGGGTCGGTTTTCCGTTGCTTCCGATGGAAGGTCAGGAACTCACTGGGAGAAAGCACCTTGGTATGCAGCGACTTTGTCAATCTGGAGTCCGAATTTGGGACGACGGAGGACTTCATCATATCCGGGCAGCCCGTGCCCAGGACGATCTTCATCGGGGCCGCTTTCGGCGCACCTCCTTGATTTCGGCGTCAATGTCCTCCATCGGGGCAGAATTCCGGGGACATCTTACTTATTAGGCTGATGGCCGGTTCCCGGTTGTCAGGGTTCGGTTTTCTGTTGCTTCCGGTAGAACGTCAGGAACTCGCTGCGAGAAAGGACCTTGGTTCCCTGGCACTGCCGGGCGGGAAAATGCGCGTGATTCCCGGTGACCAGGCATGCCGCCTCACCGGCAAGGGCGACTTCAAGAAAGGGCTGGTCGCCTGGGTCCGGCAGCGGATCGGGCAAGGGGGAGGAAGCTACGAGGGTACCGCTGTGCTCGATGTGGTCCAGAAGAGCCGTGACTTTATCGATCCGGAACCCGAACTTGGGACGACGGAGGACTTCGTCATATTCAGACAAGAGGCGGGCGTCGAGGCACAAGGTCAGATCGCCGGACGAAACCATGCGTACGATCTGGGCGCATGGCCCGAACGGAGACAATAGGCCGGCAACCAGAACGTTCGTGTCAAGAACGATCTTCATTGGGACCGCTTTCGGCGCACCTCCTTGATCTCGGCATCGATCTCGTCCATCGAGATACCTTCGGTTCCTTGCTCCACCGACCGTCGCTGCAGGCTCGCCACCACTTCCACGGCACGGGCCCGGCGGAAGGCGGAGAGGGATTCTTCCAGATTCGATTCGTTGACCGCCGCGAGAATAGCGATGGGCCGGCCATTGCTGGTAATGACCATTTCGCCTTCGCCGGGAAGCGTCTTCCAGACCTCGCCGGATTTCTCGCGCAAATCGCGAATGCTGACAAATCTCATAATTCTGTCCTTTAGAGTGTGTACCCACTCGTATACTAAATTGTGTACTCAATTGTTACCCATGTCAAGAAATTTCTTCTTTCTGGCAAGATCTCTCTCGACACCCTCCCAGGATAAATGTATAATATATAATTAACTATATATTAGTTAATGGTAAATGACAAGTCGTAAAGCGAGGATCGGGAGAGTTGGTCATGACACCGAGACACGAAGAAGGATGGTATGGAAAACCTTCCCTCCCGCGCTTCTCCTTTCTCCGTGTCCTCCGGGGTCTCCGGGGTAAGAAGAGAATAAGAAATCTTGAACCACGGAGGCCACGGAGACCCCGGAGAGAGGAAAGAGGATCTCGAAGAGCGCGTCCGAGCGAAGCGTGCGAAACAAAGCCAAATGGCGGTAGCCGGCAGTCGGTAGCCAGTGGTCTGTTGGAGGACCGCTGTATGAACAAAGCCAACTAGGAGGGAGAAGGCAGCAGGCAGCAGGTACCAGGCAGAGGACGAATTGTGCGAAACAAACCCAATTTGCAGGACGCGTAAACAGACGCTAACTGTGGCTCTACACGAGGGTTAGGAGAAGAATATGCGGATACGGCTCCTGAAAAAACAAAGCCACTCTGGCTTCGCGAGCGGGTCGCACGTCTGCACAGGGCGAGCGGTCCCGCTCACCCGAGATTGCCGCGCTGCACTCGCAATGACATCTGTCGTGCGGGACGCACGACCTACGAAGAGGCGATCTCCGGCGCCACGGCGAGTGGGCATTCGCGCAAAACAAAGCCAATTTGCGGAGGGGTCGCGGTCAGCGGTCGGCGATCCTGGACCCGGCACCCGACCCCTGCCTCCGGACTTTCGTGCGAAACAAAGCCAATTTGGCGTGAACAGAATAGAAGCCAAGTGCTTGATGGAAAAGCAGTTATGCAGATTCACGCGAGTCTTGGCACCGTGGAAAACAAAGCCAATTTGCCCCGCTATGCCGATCCGGAGATCGGCGTTCCCGTGGGGGCCGAGCGTGCGAAACAAAGCCAATTCCCTGGAGGGACCGGTATAATGGCCCGGAGAGGTTTTTGTGATTTTCCGCGCTCATTTTGGGCGGTTGGGTACACATATATACGAACGCTGACGCTGATATCAGCACACCGGTGGAAAGCGGCAGGTTGGACCATGAGAATCGAGTCTCTGGAATCAAATGATGCGGAATTGGTCGAGGCAGCTCAGCACGGCCGGCTGGACAGCTTCGGCGCTCTTTACCAACGGTATCACAATCCCCTTGTGGCCTTGGCCTATGCCCAGTTGGGCGACAAGCATGCGGCGGAAGATGCAGCACAGGAAGTTTTCGCCGTGGCCTGCCGGGACCTGGGGTCGTTGCGGGACCGGGAAAAGTTCGGGGCCTGGCTCGGCGGGATCTGCCGGAACGTATGCCGGCAGATGCTGCGGGTCAAGAGTCGAGCCGCCCCACTTGCGTGTAGCCCAGCCGCCGTGGCGAGGGCATCTTGCCCTTGCACTTCAGGTGATACGCGGGTCGCGGTCGAGACAGGCGAGGCCGAGGGTTCCCAAACGCGATATATCGCGTTTGGGGTCCCCAAGATGGCCTCGCGACGCAAGGGCGAGACGCCCTCGCCACGAGAGGCCGAACCCGTGGATCACCTACAGCGGCAGGAACAATGGGACGCGGTGCGGCGGGCCGTCTGGCAGTTGCCGACCGACGAGAGAGAATTAATCGTGATGAGATACTTCAACGGGTTCTCGCAGGCCCGGATCTCGCAGGTCCTGGACCTGACCCCGGCGGCCGTCAACGGCCGGCTCACACGAGCCAAACGTAAGATCGCAGAATGGTTGGAACGCAGTGGTTTCGGGAGTGAATCATGGGACGCGTAAATGACGACCAATGGCTGGATGAAGCATTGAACCAGGCCCTTCACTCGGACGATACGCAGCCCGATTTCCAGAAGTGGATCGCGAATCACCCCGAGGCCGTCGAAAAGCTCACCACGCGGACGCCGCAGAGGCAGCGCCCGCCTTGGATCAGGAGAATCATTATGAACGCCACAACAGTCAAATTCGCAGCGGCCGCCGTGATCGCGCTGGCTGCCATCGTTGGAATCACTCAATTGACCCACAATACCAACCCCCAGACCGCTGTCATCGAGACGGTGGCCCAGCAGACGCTGGCAGGTCCGATGACCCACCAGTTCGCCGACGGCTCCAGTGTGAAGCTCGCCGCGGGCGCCACGATCCGCACGCTCGCGGAGGCGGGCAAGAGGGGCTTCGAGCACCTCGCCGGGCAGATCGACGTCACCGTTGCCAAGGGCAAGGGCGAGTTCATCGTCATGAGCCCCTACGGCCAGGTGAAGGCCCTCGGCACACAGTTCACGATGGACATCGTGGAGGGCGTGGCCGAGGACACGAAGCAGCCGGTGAAGCTGCTCTCCGTGAAGGTCACGGAAGGCTCCGTCGAAGTTCGCAACGCCAAGGGAGCGAGCACCCTGACCGAAAGACAGAAGATCGTTGTCGCGATGGACGCGGCTCCGTACGACTTCAGCCAGGACGCGAAGCTGCCGGCCCGGTTGAAGGAGCGGATCAGCGCGATGGTGGCGGCCCTCGAAGCCGGCGACGTCGCCGCCTGGATCGCCAACTTCAATCTCGATTACATGTACAAGCTCGTCAAAGGTCAGGAGTCCTACGATCCCCTGCGCTTCGGCGGCAACGAAGCGGACCTGGAGCGGCTCCGCCAGGGACTCGGCGGGGTGGCCAGCCCGCAGGAGCTCACGCAGCGATTGCTCAGCATGAGTGGACTCAACGGCTCCGGCAAATTCTACGTGCGGGCGGTGACGCTCAGCGAAGACGGCAAGCACGCCCAGGCCCAGTGTGTCCGCCACAAGAGCGAGAGATCCATGGTGATCACCAGCCCCCAGTGGCACTACTTCGACAACGACTGGTGGCAGGTCGACGATTAGCCGACCGGCTCACCACGCGTGAGAATCAGGGCCAGGCTCGACGCAAGCCTGGCCTTCTCTTGCGCGCTTCGCAGACCGCCGAAAACAAGAGTTGTGTAGTCTTAAATACCTTTTCAGATGGCCCCGGACACGTCAACGCCATAGGGGCGAATGATTATTCGCCCCTACCAACGGACGACAACGCATGTCCATCATCCCCGACATTGGGACAAATGGTGTACGACAACAGGGGACAGGTGGCTTGGTCTCAACTCCGTCGGCCAAGGAACTTGTCACGTGGCGCGAGTCAGCAAGGTCGTCGTCTGGCCGCCCAGAACAAGAGGGCGACGCCGGCCAGGACCAGGACCACGCGCGTGGCGAGGAAGTTGCCGTAAGCAGATTCCTGTATCCATCAGGTACTGTCGTTCGGGACCGCAAATGATCGCGAGAGATCCCACTTTTTCAGGTTTTCGGGAAGAGGCCCATCGGGGTAGGCGGCAGAACCATGTCCGACTTATTCCTACAATTTTATGGAGGAAATGCAACCTGGGGCGGATTTGTGCATTATGATAGGTAAAGACCGGCTCCGGAGCGTAGTCATGGCGGATGATGCGATCGAGTACGGATTGGGATCCGAATCCGCGATCGTCGATGACGATCAGACGCTGGTTTACGCAGCCCAGCAGGACCCGGAAGCCGCCGGTCGGCTCTATGACAAGTACTATAGCGAGGTCTTCGGCTATATCTATCACAGCACGCTGGATCGCTGCGTCACCGAGGACCTGACATCGAACGTCTTCCTCGCGGCCTTTCGGCACCTGGGACGGTACCGGTGGCAGCAGATCCCGTTCCGGGCGTGGCTCTATCGGATCGCCACGAACGAGGTGCGGATGCACTACCGCCGGCGCAGGTACGACAGGACCGCCGGCGCGCAAGTGTCGCGCGAGGCGGAAGACGCGGCCCCATCGGCCGATGCCAGTCCGGCGGCGGCCGAGGAGTATCGCCTGCTTCACCAGGCATTGCTGGAGTTGCGGCTGAAGTATCGCACGATAATCATCTTGCAGTACTTCGAAGGCAAGACGATCGCCGAGATTGCCAGTATTACGGGTCAACGAGAAGGCACAATCAAATCCCAACTGCACCGCGGACTGGCCCAACTGCAGGAAATCCTGGAGCGTTGGGGGGTTTTGCCGAAATGATGGGAACCGAGTGATGAGCGAGAAGGTAGAACCAATCGAGCGGTACCTGCAAGGGGTAGTCGTACCGCGGTACATATCCGAGGCACACCGCCGGCAGTTGCGACGGCGCGTGCTGAGTGTGGTCAAGAGGAGACCAGTGCTACCCGTGTGTGGGGTGAGTTGCTTGAAGATTGCGGCGGCGATTTTGGTCTGTGTCGCAGGCGTCATCGGGGCGTTCGTCGAAGCCCGGCACCACGTCGCCGGCCAGAGCCCCGGCGGCGTCTACCAGCTTGTCAGCAAAGGACGCCAGCACGGCGGCACGACGGTCCTTCCGGACGTGAACGACACAACGCTTGCGGGACACGATCTCGAACTGATCCCCCTTCTGTATCAGCAGGACAATATCCAATTGGTGGGCGTAATTGAATCGCAGGTGAACGGTCGGCTCGACAGCAGGACGTATCTCTGCAAGTATGCGTTGCCGGACGGACGAATCAGCACCCTCGGGCAATACGATCCGAACCAGGCCCAGGCCAATCCGCTAACAAGCTTGCCAGCTGCCGCGTGGACGGAGATCAGCCTGCTGCGGCAGACCGGCCAAGGAGAAAACCTCGGCACCGAGATCAAAGAAGTGAAGGGCCGCCCGTTCGTGTTCACGCGCGAGCGATTTACCCTGCATAACGGAACGAAAGTCCTCGTCTCCGTCGGTTCGCCCAAGGAAGCGGAACCCCCGCATGATTGAGCACTCGACGACGGTAACTACCGAGATTCTGGAGAATGACGATCGGACTTGCGGAAGAAAGGAATCGGTATGAAACGAACAGGTCTACTTCGGTTCTCAAATGCGACCGGCCGCGTTTGGGGTCCCCTTCTCATGGCCGGTGCCGTCGTGGGCGCGACTCTCCTCTACGCGGGGACCGCGACACCTTCGTCGGAGTCCACCCAGATCGAGCAACTCAGGAAGGAGGTTGCGGACCTGCGTCAGCGGGTGGAGTTCCTGGAAGAGCGATTGAGGAACGATCTGATCCCGGCCACCACGGGCGACGGCAAAGAGCGGCCGGGCGTCATCAACCCCTATCAAGGGCTTCGCCAGACGCCGTCGAACTGGAAGAGGTTCGAGTTCAACGGCATGCCGTACTACATCTGCCCCATCGAAGAGACGCGCCAGCCCGCGAGCGAGCCCAAGAAGCCGGCCCCGCCCGACAAGGCAGCAGCACCCAAGGCGCCGGACAGCACTCCAAAACCATAGCGACGCGGGATCCCGCGTCTGACCCTGGGTGAATCGGCGGCACCCCGATGCGCCCATCTGCAGTGTGTCAGACCCGTGTTATCGCGCGGCGGCTGCGCGGCTCGGTTCATCACGCTGTTACCCCCAACGGGCCGCGCAGCCGCGACCATTTGTCTGACGCGCGAATCCAGTTCACATCATCCAGATCTCGTATCCGCCTTTGAGCCATACGCTACTCTCCATGCCGATGCTCTCCTCATCGTGGCGTCCAAACCTACTGCTGTCACGATCGCGATGCAACAGCAATGAACACCAGGCGCCCCGCCTGAAAAAGGGAAGAGATTCTTGTGCCCAAGACCAGGGCTTGGTCGTGATAATAGGGAACAACGATCGTTGGGATGAGAGTAACGGCGTTCGCGCATGCTGGAAGATGAGCTGCTCAAACTGAGATTCAAGGCCGGCAGCATAGACGCGCTGCAGCGCATCTATGAGAAGTACCGCGATTATCTGCTAACGCTGGCGATGGCCTTGGTGAACGACGGCGGCGGCGCCGAGGACGTCGTGCACGATGTCTTCGTTACCTTCGCCCAGTCTGGCTCCAAGTTCCGGCTGCACGGCAGTTTGCGAGCGTATCTGGCCACCTGCGTGGTCAACCGGGTCCGTGACCAGATGCGGGCGCGGAAACGCGGGAGCCAACCTCTGGATGACGAGCTACCTCTGGAGTCGGATTTCGACCCGCCGGACACGCGGATTCTATCCGACGAGCGGTCCCGGCTGGTCACCCGGGCCCTGGCCCGGCTACCGGAGGGGCAACGAGAAGTCATCGCTCTGCACCTGAACGGACAATTGAAGCTGCGGGAGATCGCCAAGCTTCAGGACGTCCCGCTCACCACGGTGCGCGGTCGCTATCGACATGGAATCGAGAGACTGCGGTCGATCCTGAATGGGAGACTCTAACATGAGACCGGCAGACAAGATAGAACTACTTATAAAAGCGGTGTCCTTCAGGGCCCATCCGAAGGCGGACAGAGCCCTCTGGATAGAAATTCTGAAGGAACAGAGTTGCGCTCAGCTTGCAGATCCGACCTCGAATCGACGGGGTCTGGGGAGATTCGCTATGAATGCTTGGATAACGAAAATCGGTGTGGCCGGCATTCTCGCAGTCGGCTTGGTCGCTGGTGTTCTGATTGGACAAAGGGTTCCGGGGTCGGGGACGGATTCCGGGAGCGACGCCAGCACGTTGAAGAACCGCTCGCCCGACCTCCGCGCTCTGCGGGAGATGGCGGCGGCAGACGATGTCAAGGGACTTGCCATGATCCTTTCGGAGGGACAATTCGAGAGCAAGTTCGTCGCCGCCAATCTCTTAGCCAAAATGGCACCCATGCCCGCCTTGGAGACCGTGTCGATGCACGCCGTCGGGGAGTTGCGTGCGGACCGGCAAAAGGGCAACCTGCGACTCTACTCGACCAAGTACCCGGACTGGCTGGAACTGACGGACAGTCGGCTCATCGTGCACAGCGGGATAGGGCAGCAGCAAACAGCTTCGGTCAGATTGACACACGACGGGGAAGGAGACGAGCAGCAGTGGAATGACCGCCAAAGGGAAGCGGTTGGCTTGCGAAAGGAACTGGCAGACCTTGAGGGGAGACTGGCAAGTACCACCGGCGTCCCGAACGACGTGAATCAACTCCGGGAACGGTTTCAGAAGTACAGCACGATTCTCGACCTGATGGATCGGGCCATCTACATCAGCCCGGCCAACGGAGGTCTGCGACTCGAAGATCGGGTGTATCATCGGGAGGCCAGCCTCTTCGCGTCGGAGAGCGGCGTCCGTGCGGAGTGGCACGGCGAGGTCGTGGACGCCAACAACGTCACTTTGCTGCACGGGTTGGCCCCTGTGCGTACCAGCGGCCCGGCGACTTCCCCCGCCGACTGGCGAAGCCGGTTCGATGCGGTGTATTCGCTGGCGGAGGGTGAAATCCTACGCTGGGTCCGTACGCCCTTCATTCCCGAGCGGCAGTATTATACACAGGAGTTGCATTACTACTCGGGTACCAAGAACCCGCCCCCGCCTTTGTATATGTCGTTCCGGTGGGACGGTACGCTGCACCAATGGGCCTTGGCCATGCATGAGTGTGGACTGGGGTCTGTCCTCATAGACCTCGGCGTCGAACGGTACGAGTGCGACGGCCCGGCGGAACTGCTCGGGCTCCAACTGGGTGGTGACTGGGTTGTCCGCCCCGCCGCTACGGTGGAGCAGAAACTCGGCGCGTTCGAGAAGATCCTGGAGCGAGAGCTGGGCCGGCGCATTCGTTTCCAGTGTCAGAGCGTAGACCGGGAGGTCATCGTCGTCCGGGGCCGCTATGAGAGACGGCCCGTGGAAGGCGCCGAACGCCAAGACATAATCTATCTCTTCGCCGGGGCCACTCCCGGCCGGATGACGGGCGGCGGACGCGGCCTCACTTCGATGCTCGACACGGTCGGCAATCGCTTCAATCGCCCGATCATCCCGGAGGCTCAGGGGCTTGACGATGAATCTGTCTTGTACCAGACTTGCGACTCCTTTGACGCCATATACGTGCGCAAGATCGCGTCCAAGGAGGTTGTCCCCGTGCCCGGCGACGAGGAGAAGCTCGATTTGATCCTGGCCAACCTGACGAAGCAGACGTCGCTGGAGTTCTCGCGCGAGATGCGTCCGTTCAACACGTGGTTCATTACCGAGATCAAAGACCCGAACAGCATGAACACCGGCAATCCGGCTCCTCGATAGAGACCATGGATAATCGACAGTGAATAGACTTCAGGCCGGTCCCTGCGGAGGGTCCGGCCTTTTCTTTTGCGCGAATTGTGTAAAATAGAGGCTCACGAGCGTGATATGAGCGGGTAGGGGCGAATGATCATTCGCCCCTGCGGACCCGGGTCTGTGAGCTGACGATGATCGAGGATGAACTGCTGAAGTGGCGATTCCGGCGCGGCAGCCGGGAGGCATTGGCCCGCATCTACGAGAAGTACGTCCACCTGCTGCTGAGCATCGCGCTGGGCCTCCTGAATGACCCCCATGAAGCGGAGGATGTGGTCCAGGATGTGTTCGTCACGTTCGCCCAGGGCGCGGACGGCTTCGGTCTCCGCGGCAGTCTCAAGGCGTATCTCGCGACGTGTGTGGTCAACCGGGCCCGGGACCGGGCGCGCAGCGAGCGAGCCCGGCAACGCCTCGCGGACGGGTACGCAACAACGGCCTTTGGGCCGGATGAGGCGGATCGATCCCTCGTCTACAGCGAGCGGTGCGAGCGGCTCAGCCGGGCCTTGGCCGGACTACCTTATGAGCAGCGCGAGGTCGTCGTCCTGAAGCTCAAGAACGGCCTGAAACTCAAGGACATCGCCAAGCTCCAGAACACCTCGATCAGCACGGTGCACGGCCGGTACCGGTATGGCATAGACAAGCTCAGGACACTTCTGAATGGTGAGATCTGACCATGAAGAATGACAACCGATTCGAAGACATCATCGGGCAGGATTTGGACGTCCGTGCGAGCAATGGGACGTATGACCGTATGCGGGACATCGTTTTGAGCGCGCACGGACCCGCAAGGACAACCGAATCAGCGGCCACGCTGATCCTCCAAGGGAGAACGATTATGAAAAATCCAATCACAAAACTGGCGGTCGCGGCCGTTATAACTCTCGGGGCGGCCTTCGGTTTGCTATATATCCTCGGTCCGTTCCACACCGTCACCACGGCCTATGGGATGACCGATTTGCCGCAGTTGTTGGAAGACGCCCGGACGCTGCACGTACAGTCCACGAGTTGGTTGTACACGCCCGATCCGAACCAGCAGGGATTCCACCCGGCCACGGTGGTCCCCTCGGAGATTTGGATCGACGTGCCGAATCTGCGCACACATTGGGCCTTCTGCGGAGAATATCCGAATGCTGACGGCAAAATGGTCCTGACGCGCATGGAGAGTTTTCGCGACCGACAGCACGCCGTGGAGATCAACCACACCCGCAGGACTGTCACCTTCCACAAGGCCAGTGTGGTGCAAAGGCGCCTCGAAATCCGGGACGAGATCAAACGCTACCTTCACGAGATCACGGCAGAACAACTCGAACACTTCGTCCTCGTCGGTCAGGAGACCATCCACGGCACTCTATACAACATCTGGGAACGCGAGGCCCAGGTCCTCCATCAGGCAGACACCTTCACGAAGATGAGGTGCTGGCTGGCGCCCGCCACGGGAGACGTAGGGCGAATCTACGTTTGGGGAAGGAAGGGCGACGAGAATTGGCGGCTCGGCTGGTGTGCCGACACGATCGAACGCGATATCGTTGTTCCCGAATCCCAGTTCACCTTCCAAGCACCGGAGGATTACAAACACGCAAACACCTTGGAGACCGCCTACGAGGGAGAAGGTCTCGGGCAAGGCTGGTACTGCATGGGCCGTGCCCGCGTCTGCGTGGCGATCAACTTCATGCTGGACGACGGCACCGTCCTCGTGGCCTGGCACAGCGACGACTTGCAGGGGGACTACTATCAGGAACAGGGGCACCTGTTCACGGGTGTAGTGCCCGGAGGCGAGTTGCCCAAACTGCCGATGGTCGTCTACGGCCTCAAGACTGTGCGACTGGACTCGTTTTCCCCGCCCGAAGCCACGTATGTCGGGCGGCACCTGGCCGTCACCAAGAAGGATCGCTGGTACTATGAGTGGGCGCTGTATGTCCCCAGTCAGCCTCTGCCCGCATCGAGCGAACGGCCCTTCTACCGGATGCTCTGCCGGTTCAACTTGCCCACGGAGCAGCCGCCGCAGACAGGGAATCCGCTGTCCGAGAACAAGATCAAGGCGAAGGAATTCGACCTATTCGTCCGCGAAGCCATGGCGGAACTGAGCGACGACGGCAAAGCACCGGAGTATGTGACCTACGAGAACGTCATCCAATGGGCGAAGGAGGCCCGCGCATCGCTCGCCAGGTAGCAAATTCCTTCGGAAGGATCAAGAGGCCGGGCCGGCGGAGGTCCGGCCTTTTCTTTTGCGCGGAGGAGGTCAGATGGGCTACCACGGCGGCAAAAGAAAGAACGCAAATGGCGATTTCGCCGACCCGGCATAATAAAGCATCCGGGCCAGACGTGCTATTATATGAGAATGATCATTCTGGAAATGGCGTGAGCGACAGCGAATGCTCGAAGACGAATGGCTCAAATGGAAGCTCCGACACGGCAGCCCGGACGCCCTGGCGCGGGTCTACGAGAAGTATATCGACTCCATGCTGACCCTGGCCATGGGCCTGCTGAACCAGCGGGCCGCGGCCGAGGACGTGGTACAGGACGTGTTCCTCTCCTTCGCCCGGTCGGCCAAGGACCTCAGGGCACAGGGGAGCCTGCGCAGCTACCTGGCGACCTGCGTCCTGAATCGGGTGCGGGATAACCGCCGGCAACGACAGCGGCAGGCCCGGAGAGATGCGGAATTGTGCGTCTCGGTAGAATCGGCAGGACCCGAGCAGGCGGTCATCCTCGCGGAGGAAACCGCCCGGCTCAACCAGGCCGTCGCCCAGCTTCCGGATGAGCAGCGTGAGGTGGTGCTGCTGCGGCTCAAGGCGAACCTGAAGTTCCGGGACATCGCCCGGCTGCAGCAAACGTCCCTCGGCACGGTCCTGGGCCGGTATCGCTACGGCTTGGACAAATTGCGGTCCCTGTTGAACGGTGAGGTGGAACCATGAGATCGAGAACAACCATCGAGGAAACGATCCGAACAAAGCTGAATCTCACCTTCGCCCCACCGCTGCGGGACCAACTGCTCGCTCACGCCCTGCGTGAACAGGAACAATCCCAAGAGACAGAGCCGGCCGTCAACCGGCCGACCATAAGGAGAATGATCATGAAGAATTCGATGGTGAAGTTGGGTATCGCGGCGGTGATCGTCGCCGTACTCGGTATAGGAATCGTGGAGTTCCTCGGCACCGGAGGCACATCCGGGGTAGTCTGGGCCGACGTGGCCAAGAATGTGGAGGCGAGCCCGGGCGTCATCTTCCGGTCAGGAGGGACCGGTTTGCGCAATCCGATTGACGACTGGCCCAATGGCTACAGGATCACCTGGCGTTCTGCGGCGGTCACGCGCACGGACTATTATCGAGGCGGTCAGATGTATCGTACGATCTACACGAATGCGGATACGAAGACCGTGATAGCGCTGTTCCATGATGCCAAAAAGTACAACAAGGAGGCAATGAGCGATGAGCAGGTCCAGAGAGCGCGGGCAGACAAGGGCCGTTGGACGGACCCCCAGGGCCTGCTCAACCTCTGCCTCTCTCTCGAACACCATGCGTTGGGCCAAAAGACGATCGACGGCGTTCTCTGCGAGGGCATCGAAGCGACGGGCCCGGACGGCTCTACAGGGCGGCTATGGGTCGGCGTGGAGACCGGCTACCCCGTCCTCGCGAAAATCGAGGGTATTGACGATGGAAAGGTCCGTCATACGGGCACGATGGACCAGTTCCGGTGGAACGTGGACCTGTTGGCCGAGGGTATCGAGCCTGAAATCCCCGCCGGCTACGAACCCTTGTAGGAGCAGACAATCCGCAGTACAAAGCGATCTTTTCCAGCGGCCGGGTCTTTTCGCCCGGCCTTCTTTATGCGCCCGCTCCGTCGCCGTAGAATAAAACATCCCTCCGGGCGTAGTATAGGGTGAGAATGATCGTTCTTGCGACCGCGCGGGCAGGCAGCCGATGTTCGACGACCAACTACTGAAGTGGAAGTTCAAACGGGGCAGCGACGAGGCGTTGACGCTCATCTATGAGAAGTACCTCGACTCGATGCTGACCCTGGCCCTGGGTCTGCTCCACGATACGGCGGCGGAGGAGGATGTCGTGCAGGATGTCTTCGTCGCCTTCGCCCAGTCCCGGCGGAGTTTCCAGATCTGGGGCAGCCTCAGCGGCTACTTAGCCACCAGCGTGGTCAACCGCGTCCGGGACTACCAAAGACGACAGCGAAGACCTGCGTGCAGAGACGCGGAACCGCGGGTCGCCACCGAACCGCCGGGCCCCGAACAGGCCGTGATTCTGACGGAGCAAGCGAAGCTCCTCGCCCAGGCAGTCGCCGAGTTACCTGAGGAGCAGCGGGAAGTGGTGTTGCTGCGACTCAAGGCAGGTATGAAGTTCCGCGATATCGCGAAGCTGCAACAGATATCCATCAACACCGTTCTGAGCCGGTACCGGTACGGCCTGGAAAGGCTGCGGTCCATGTTGGATGGCGAGGTAGAGAAATGGGACCGATGAGAAGCATCGAGGAAGTCATCAGAAACAAGTTCAACGTCGCCGCCAGCCCGGCGCTGCACGACCGCGTGCTCGCCCGCGTCCGGCAGGCGAAAGGACAATTCGAAACGACACCGGCTCTGCGAGAGCCGACGCTAAGGAGAATGATCATGAGAAGTCCAATGACAAAACTCGCGGTAGCAGCGGCAATCGTCGTCGCGGGAATGGCGGGAATGTATGCCCTGACCGGCTCGGTCGGTGTGGCGTCGATTACGATGGCCCAGGTCCGGCAGGCCATGGAGAACGTCAACTGGATGCAGGTGACCAACAAGGCCGGCAAGGATACGACCTGGTACTCCTTTGCCGCGAAGGTCCAAATCGCCGTCGATGGGCAAGGCCGGATTGTCTACTGCGACTTCAACGGCGGCAAGAAACTGATCTGGAGTCCGGGCAGCCCGGACATCTACGAATCCCGTATCAGTCCGGCCAGCCAAGCCGCCGGCAGTCTGGGCGGGCCTTTCGAAGTGGTCACGAAAATGTTCGATTCGCTCGAAGCCAGCCAGGATTGGAAAGTGACCAAGGGACCGGGAACCTACCAGAGCCGGAAGGTCGAGGTATGGACGGCCCGCCGTGCAAAAGGCGAATCCGGCCTGACCTCGACGTGGACGATGTACATCGACGTCGAGAGGAAGCTGCCCGTGGCGTTCACGGACGGTTCGAAGGCCGAGATCGGTTTCCAGTACCCCGAAACCGGTCCCGCTGATATCTACGCGGCCGGAGCCCCCAAATCGGCCCAGATCAAGCCTGCCCCGGAGGGACAGACGGCCGGAGAACAGGTATCGCCCAAGTAGCCACCCCGAGTGGTCCTTGCGAATCCCCCAAAGGCCGGGCCCTGCCGCCCGGCCTTCTTCTTGCGCGTCTGGCGACGAGCCATCTCACTCCTGCAAAATCGGTCGTCGCGATACTAAAATCGGCGGTCTCGGTGTGCTATAAGAGAAGAAAGATCTTTCCCCGACGCGCAGCGGCGCTGCAGACTATGGTTCGATGCGTTCGATGATGGAAGACCGAATACTGCTCTGGGAGCTCAAACGCGGCAGCCAAGCGGCCCTGCAGCGCATCTACGAGAAATACAGGAACGACCTGCTGAAGCTGGCCGTCTCGCTGGTGACCGATGTCAATGCCGCCGAGGACATCGTTCAGGATGTGTTTGTGAGCTTCGCCCAAGCGGCGGCGCAGATCGGCCTCGCGGGCGATCTGCGGAAATACCTGGTAACGTGCGTCGCCAACCGAATTCGCAACCGCAAACGGGACCGGCAGAGGCACGAGGCCATCGGCCTTGACAGTGCAGATGCTCTCGTCTGCGGTTCCCGGCGGCCGGAGCAGTGGGCCATCTTGAATGAGGAGCTTCGGTCGCTCAGCCAGGCGCTGGCCCAGATCCCCTGTGAGCAGCGTGAGGCGGTCAGCCTCTATACACAGGGTGACCTGACGTTCCGAGAGATCGCCGCCATCCAGAACGCATCGATCAACACCGTCCAAGGCCGATACCGGTACGGCCTAACCAAACTGCGGTCCCTCTTGAATAGCGAGCTCGAAAATGAGACTGGCGGATGACATAAGACGATTCATCGACAAAGCGGCCGTCAGCACCAATCCCCGAGCGGACAAAGCCGTGCTGGAGGTGGTGCTGGCCGCCCAGGAAGAAGCGACAGACAGAATCTCGGCCGCCCCCCGGCCGAGCCTGAGGAGTATCGTTATGAGAAGTCCAATCACAAGACTGGCCGCAGCGGCCGTGGTCATTGTGGCGGTGGCGCTATTCATTGCTTTCTGGAACAAATCGGCCCCGGCGGCCTACGCCCTCGAAATGACTATCGAGGCCAATCAGAACGTTCGCTGGCTGCACATGAAGAACTTCACGGTCGGTCAGGAAGAGCCCCAGGAGGCGTGGGTCGAATTCGGCGCGGATGGGCAGGCCTGTCGCGCACGCTCTCAGATGCCGGACTGGGCCAGCCCCGTGGAAGGCGCCTGGGTGCTCACCTGGAAGGACGACACCGTACAGAGGTGGACCAAGAGAGAGAACCGACTGCATATCGCGAAGGCGGACAATGTGCGGGAGCAACTGAATGCCGTGCTGCAAGAGTTGGATCCCAGGCGGGTCGTCGCCCACGTCGCCGAGTTGGAGCAACAGGGCAAGGTCGAGATCGTCACGGAGGAACCGTCCGACCAGATCCGGCCGATCCTCGTGACGGTCACGTACCTGCCGAGCAGCGACAAGCCTGGCCAGCGCAAGGTCCTGTCCATTGATCCGGAGACGAAGCTCGTCAACACGATTGGGCGCTACCGGCTCAAGGATGGGCAATACCACCAGGAAGGGCGGATCGAGTTGCGGGAGTACAATCAGCCGATCGATCCCAAGATGTTCGACCTGACGAACGAGGTGCCGGCCAACACGCAGCGTCTCGACCTCACCAACGTGGGTCTGAGCCAGGGACACCTTAGCGACGAAGAAGCAGCGGTGGCCGTGGTCCGCAAGTTCTACGAGTCCATCCAGACGGGCGACTATGAGGCGGCGGCCAGACTGTTCCCGGTCGGCGACGCCGCTGCTCTGAAGGAGATCTCCGGCGCCGTCAAGATCCTGCGGGTCGTCTCCGTCGGGCCGGCGACTCGTATTCCCGGGCCGGGAAACAAGGAGATGGCCGTGCCCTGTACGATCGAGTTCGAGGCCGAGGGCCAGAAAAACTCGATCACGCTCAAGGGGATCACGGTCCAGCAGCTTCCCATGCAGCCGGACCACTGGCTGATCCAAAATCTGAACAACTGATCTGCCCTTCCTGCCGGAAACATCGGTACCGAAGGCCAAGCCTCTGCCGCTTGGCCTTTCTCTTGCGCGAGGAATCGTCGACTGGCGATATACTAAAGAAGGCTCTCGGACGTGGTACATGGTGAAAACGGCCGTTTCCGAGCGTGCGAGTGGGCGACGATGCTGGAAGATGAATGGCTCAAGTGGCAGTTCCGGCGGGGCAGCCGCGCGGCGTTGGCACGGATTTATGAGAAGTACCTGGATTCCCTGCTGACCCTGGCGATGGGCCTGCTGAACGATGCAAGTGAGGCACAGGACGTCGTGCACGATGTCTTCGTCTCCTTCGCGAAGTCCGCGCCCGGGTTCGGACTGCGGGGCAGTCTCAGCGGCTATTTGGCCACCAGCGTCGTCAATCGCGTGCGGGATCACAGAAGACGGCTGCGGCGACAGGCCGGTGGTAGTTGTAGGGTGGGGCTTGCCCCACCAGCCGATACGAACGACAAGAATTGGTGGGGCAAGCCCCACCCTACGGCGGCACCTGAGGTCATGGTCATCTTCAACGAAGAGGCAGCACGTCTCAATGCCGCGGTCGCGCAACTGCCGGACGAGCAGCGTGAAGTCGTGGTCCTGCGACTCACCGCCGACATGAAGTTCCAGGACATCGCGAAGCTGCAGCAGGCGTCCATCAGTACGGTTCAGGGCCGCTACCGGTACGGCCTGAGCCGGCTGCGGACCCTGCTCAACGGCGAGGTGGAAACATGAAACCGAGAGAAACCGTCGAAGAGGCGATCCGAAGAAAGCTGCGTTTCACCGCCGCTTCGACCCTACGGGACCGCTGGCGGAAGGAGGTCCTGCAGGCCCGGGACGAACACACTAAAACGAGCCCGGCTCTCCGCGAGCCGACTCTAAGGAGTGCGATCATGAAGAATTCTTACGTCAAACTGGCATTGGCGGCCGTAGTCATCCTGGCCGTCGTTTTGGGAGTGACCGAGTTTCTGGGCCCCGGCGGCCGGTCCGGCGTGGCCTGGGCGGAGGTCCTGGAGAAGACCGAGCAGACTTCCGCCGTCGCGTTCGATAGGACGATCGAGGCTGACGCGCCAGAAGGAAAGCTCGTGCGACGTTCGAAGACGTACATGGCGCGTGACTACGGGGAGCGATCCGACACCTTCATGGATGGCAAATTGACGGAAGTCTTTTACCGGCTGCCCCGCAAGAACGTGGTCTATCGAATCCTGGTGGACCGGAAGCAATACTGGCGTCACGACGTGCCCTATGACCAGGCCGCTCTGGACCGCGAACCCGATGATCCAAGGACGTGGCTCAAGAGGGTTCTGTCCGACGACGACTACGCCAAGTTGGGTCGCACCACCATCGACGGCGTGGTCGTCGAGGGGATTGAGGCCCACCTGCTCGAGCCTGGTGGCGAGACCGTCGGGCGGTTCTGGGTGGACGTAGAAACGAATCTCCCCGTGCGCATCGAGGTGACGGGGGTAGAAGGCGGCGGGATGATAAAGCTCGTCATGGAGAACTTCGATTGGAACGTCCAGCTTGACGAGAGCTTCTTCGAGCCGAACATCCCGGCGGACTACACACGGGTAGAAGACCGGCCAAAAAAGCAGGCTCGGCAAGAGCAGTCCAGCGACCAGCCGGCGACACCGCAGGCCCTGACCGAGCAAGAGAAGGCGGCGCTGCCCAAGATCAAAGAGGCCGTCCGGCTGTTCCTCCAGGCTTGCAGCGACCGGGACTGGGGCGGGATGCTCAAGCACGCTCCCGGACTGGAGAAGCTCCCGGCCGCGGACAGAACGGCCCTCGACACGCATCTGGGCGGGCTGGAGATCGTGGAAGTAGGCGAGCCGGTCAAGACGGAAACACCCACCATCTGGCGGGTCCCCTGCCGGCTCAAGACCAGGATTCGAGGGACCTACAACAAGGAGATTCGTGTGCGCTATGACGACACTCTGGGCCGATTTGTAGTCTCCGGAGGATTGTAAGGCGCAACCGCTCTGGATGGTCGCGAAGTCGTCTGCGAGGCCGGGTCCCCACGACCCGGCCTCTTTTGTTTGGTGGACCTGGCTCTGCGCAGTAAAATAGACACAGTAGGGCAGGATATGTTCTTGGCCCGTACCGGTGCTGCTCACTCGGAGTGAGGTTTCATCCAAGGCGTAGGGTAGTCCATGTGGTATGCACGGGAGTTGCGGGTCTTGCTCGAAAGGCGATGGGGCAAGCCATGTCACGGGACCGTATGGTCCTTGGCCATCTTCCTGTATCTGTTCCTTTCGGGCACGTCCGGGTGGGCGGCTATTACCATTGAGGGCGTCGCGGACAAGAAGGTCTATGCGGACAAGGTCTCCTTCACGGTCCGTTCGGAGGCGGGCTTCGACTACACGGCTACCCTGAACGGAAGCCCGGTGACGGTGAATGTTCGCACCGAGGTCAACGAGCCGGAGTACTATGAGCTCAACGTACTCAAGCAAAGAAAGTCCCCGCGAAGCCAAGAGAGCCGACTGGGCCGCTTCATCGTCCGGGCCAGCGACCGGGGCAACGCCGAGTGGGGTCTGCCCCGCTGGACCCCGTATCCGATGATTGACTCCGCGGCGGCCGAATTTGCGGGCGCACGATTGGTAGTCGTCGCGCCCGCCCAGTACCCAACGGGCTTGGAAATCCCCGTCATCGCCCGGGTCGAGAATGCAGTGGGCCGCCGCGTCGGCGTCAATGGCTTCGTCACAGCTCCCGGCTTCGAAAGTCATCCGCTCCAGCTCTATCGCGGCGTCGGCTCGGTTTTTCTGCCTGCGGCCGGGGCACCGAACACCCTCTTCTACGCCGCCGGGATTCACACGCTGACGGCTCCGAAGAAGATCGTGATCGAGGCGGCCACAAACTGGCAGATCGTCCCCGCCGGAGTCCTTGGCTCCACGAACTGGGGCGAGAATGCCCGGATTCGCGTCAGCGGCAAGTTGACCATTGCCGCCGGGGCCACGCTGACCATCGGCAGCGGCAGCGTCATCTTGGTCGATCCCGGCGTCGGATTCGCTATCGAGGGTCGCATCGCGGTAAACGGGACGACCGAGCGACCGGTGGTCTTCACCGCGCGGGACCGGAGCGCCCCCTGGGGCGGATTCGTCTTCGAGAAGAGCACGTCGCGCGGCGACTTCGCGGGCACGATCTTCACGGCCAGCGGCGCGGATCCAGAATGGTTCAGCCACAATCCCGGCCACGGCGGCAGCCATCGCCACGAGGAACCCCTGCTGTATGTGTCCAACGCGGCCCGCGTCACGCTGATGGACTCCTACCTCGTGGAGAACCACGGCCAGGCCGGGCACGGCGAAGGCGGCTACCTGACGATGACACGCTGCCTGATCCAGAAGTGTACCACCGCCGGCCAATACGGTGGCGGCGCTGTGACTCTGAACGACTGTGCCGCCATCGAGTTCCCCTCGGCCACCGCCCCGTATGCCGATGACGATGGCGACGCCTTCTACCTGACCGGGGGTGCCCACACGCTCACCGACTGTCTCATCGGTTGGACCCACGACGATGGAATCGACGCGGGCGGCAGCGGCGCCGGCTCGGTCACGGTCCGTCGCTGCTGGTTCGAGTCGTCCTACCACGAGGCAACGGCCTGGTCGGGCACGAAGGTGCGCACGGCGCTCGATTCCGTCGCCCTCAACTGCGGCCAGGGGTTCGAGTGCGGCTACGAGGCCCCGGACGTGAGCGCCGTCCACTGCCTCAGCACGGCCAACCTCGTGGGCGCCCGTTTCGGCGACAACTACGACTGGACCTACAAAGGCTTTCTGACGGTCCGCGACTCGCTGCTGCTGTTCAACCATAGGGACCTCTGGGGCCGGGCCTGGGACAATTGGGCCGTTCATCTCGCGCAGATGGACATCCGGGATAATCTCCTCACGATCCCGGACAGCAACTTCCCGGACAGCGCCCTCTGGGACCCGCAAGCCGACCCGAATCAACTGGACCAACTCAAGCCCTTCCTGCCCACGCCTGCCGACGTGGTGGGCATCGGCATCGCCACCCCCGCGGACACGGTCAAACCGGCCGCCGTCGCCAAAGGAATCCCCGTCCGCCTGAGCACCTTCACAACCAAGGCCGTCAGCGTCGCGTACACCATCGACCTGCCGGCGGGACCGCCGGTCAAAGGCACCCTGCACTTCATCCCCGGCGAGACACTCAAGTTCTTCCCGTTCGGGGTCTCCGCCCTCGGGATCACCGCCCCAATCCAGGTGACCCTGAGCGACCCCGTCAACGCTGAGCTGACCGGCCGCCGGCAGATCCACGTGACAGGGCAGAACTGATCCGGCCCCGCCAATTGGCTTTGTTTGTACAACCGCCATCGGATTGGAACCCTGGAATCCTGGAACAATAGGATAGTGAAATAGTGGGATATCTCGGCCGCCGCAAATTGGCTTTGTTTGACGCCCACGACAAAAGTCGCCAAGTCGGATTTCGACCCGCGTTTCTGGCCCGATATCAAGGATCGGCTCGCCTGATCCCGACTTTTGTCGGGCGCGTCTTGTTTGTACAACCGATGCCCTGGCTCCGGTCGGCCGCTTCCGCGAAATTGGCTTTGTTTGACACGACAGGCCGCACCCCCCAATTGGCTTTGTTTGTACAGCGGGCCCCGCCGATTGGCTTTGTCTGTACAACCGATGCCCGCTGGCCCGCGGGCTCTGCAAAATTGGCTTTGTTTGTTCATAGGGCACATGCGAAGCCGCAAGACTCGACCCCTGACCTTCCGGACTTGACTCTTGAGACCTCAAACTTGAAACTCCTCTTCAAATTGGCTTTGTTTTTTCAGGAGCCATTTCCGTACATTCTCCTCCTAACCCTCGTGTAAAGCGGGAGTTAACGTCTATTTCCGCGTCCGGCAAATTGGGTTTGTTTCGCACGATTTGCGTCGGATTGGAATTTTGGAATGCTGGAATAGTGGAATGCTGGGGCCTTCCGCCCACCGGGCGATTGGCTTTGTTTGTGCAGAGCCGACCGGCCTGCCCGGACCTCTCTTGGCTTGACACTTCATACTTCCCACTTGAGACTCCTTCTGTATTTGGCTTTGTTTCAACGATTTTCCAACCGACTACCGGCTACCGACTACCGGCTACCGCCTCTTGGCTTTGTTTCGCGCAACAGGCCACGGCGCGCATGGCACGATGGGATAAGCAGAGGCGAAGGGATCGAATTCCTACTATGCCGGTTAGATTCCTGTCTTCTCGCGCAGAGGCGCAGGGACGCTGGGTGGGAGAGACCGGCGTTGTCCTGCCGATCTCTGCGGCTCCGCGTCTCTGCGCGAGGCAGCCTTTCCTTGCGGCCACCTCCGCTGACAGCCGCACACTTATAAGAAGACGATCCTCGAATCCCGTATGTTGTGCAAAAATCTAAAATCATGCAGAAATTCTCCGTCGCCGGACCACCAAGCCCGGAGGGCGAAAGACCTTTCGCCCCTACAGCCTGCCGCCTCCGGTCTGGCTGCGCCGTACGGCACAGGAAATGGTTCCGGCGGAAGCACGACCAGGTATACTCTCGAAACATCCGCCAATTTTTCTGCACGGCGGCGGTCTTTGTTCGTCTTGATTAGGACGACAGGTTCAGGAACTCCCATGAACGACAGTGCCGATGAAAACATGGTTCGAGCGTGTCAGCAAGGCGACACGTCGGCCTACGCCGGACTTGTGCAACGGCATTACCGGCATGTCTTTGCCTTATCCCTCGGCCTGCTGGCCAACGTGCACGACGCCGAGGACATCGCCCAGGACGCCCTGCTCAAGGGTCTCCAGAGCATCGGGAGACTGGCGCAACCGGAGCAATTCGAATCGTGGATTCTGCGCATCGCCAAGAACCTGTGTGTCGATCTGCTGCGTCGGCGCAAGCGGATCAAGGTACACGCGGCCGAGCCCGAGGCGGCGCAACCGCCGGACTCGGCCGCCGGGCATGACCTAGAGCAGGCCCTGCGTCGGCTGCCCCAGGAACTGCGACTGCCTTTGACTCTGTTCTATTTCGAGCACAAGGACGCGGGGAGCATCGCGCAGCAACTGGACATCTCGCCCTCCCTGACCTACGACAGACTCCGGGCGGCTCGGCAAGAGCTGCACAAGCTGCTGACCGAAAGGGGGTAGCCATGAGGAACGATTGCCCTAGCTTCCAGAACCGGATCGCGGACCTCGTCACGGGTATTCTGCCCGAGCGGGACTGCCGCGAGTTGGAAGAGCATTTGGCCTCCTGTGCGGACTGCCGTGCGTACCTACAGGGCTTGAAGCAGGAAGACGCCCTGTTGACGGAGCACTTCGCGGGTATCGACGAGAACATGGCCGATCGTCAGGAGCGCATGCTCCAAAGAGTCCGATGTTCCCACTCGAGCGAAAAGCGAAAGCGTGTTTCTCCCTGGAGAGAGATCATGAGAAGTCCATTCAGCAAGTTGGCAACGGCCGCGGCGGTGCTTGTCGTCGCAGCGGTTACCTGGGTAGTCCTGGACCGGTCAGCCACACCCGCGTATGCCCTGACCGACGTAGCAGCCGCCTTCGACCAGGCCCACGTCATTCACGTAGAGGGATGGCAGTATTTCCCGCGTCTCAAGCACAGCGACGGCACCGCCATGCCCCCAGTCCTAATCAGATCGTGGATCGATCTGGAGAACGGTCGCCTGCGTGAGGCCTACGTCTCCGTGGAACAACACGGCCGAATGTCGTCGTCCGGCGCTCCCGACGTCAATACCGCGATCACCGTCAGAGAGGAGGTTTACAGTGGTCCCTACATGATGACCCTCAATCACAAGGCCAAGACGGCCGTCTTTGCCCGCATGACCGATTACTGCCGGCAATGGCTGATCTATCAAAGAATGCGGATGCTATGGGGCCAGTTGTGCAGCCGGCCGGCGCAATTGGAACACTTCGTGAGGGTGGGTCAGGACGAGATTGACGGCCATCCTTACGACATCTGGCAGTTGGGTGCCGCCCGTGGTATGGGAGATCGCGTCGGGGGTGGCGGAGGGGGCGGGGGCGGCTGGAG
This sequence comes from uncultured Pirellulales bacterium, assembly GCA_964354535.1. Lineage (GTDB taxonomy): Bacteria > Planctomycetota > Phycisphaerae > Sedimentisphaerales > Anaerobacaceae > PLanc-01. The sequence goes on along the minus strand of CAYHAJ010000486.1, from coordinate 24,786 downwards.
CGGCAACGGCAACGGTTCCGGAGAGGGGCAGTTTGTGCCCGCCATCCCCTCTTTCCAATCCAGACTGTGGGTCTCGGCGGATACCGGGCGATTGGGACGAGCCCAGGTGCTCTCCCAAACCGGCGACGGGCACTGGGAGTTGGAGCAGGACTACCACACGATTGACTATGACGTGCCCATCCCGGCGAGCACGTTCGACGCGGAACCGCCGGCAGGCTATACGGCCCTGAACGCCAAGGAAACCGCACCATTCGTGCCGCTTGCCTCGGGCACGGTTGTGTGCGATAACGTGCAATGCCGTACGTTCGTGAGCTTTATGCTCAACGACAGCAGTGTCATCGTCGCCTGGCAGAGCTTCGTCCTGGGGGACACGGAATCGCAGGAGCCCCTGTTCGCCGATCTGGCCTTCGGCGGCTCCTTGCCCCGACTGCCGGTCGAGATCTACAGCCTCAAACCGGCCGGGGCGCCCGACCGCATGGCGTACGTGGGCCGCCATCTGGGCTACACCTCGCAAGCCGGCAGATTCATCGAATGGGCCCTGTATGTCCCGAAAACGAAGCCGCCAGCCAACGTCAAGTACCTTGGGTACGACATGCTGAGCCGGTTCAACACCGCGACACCCAGTGGCAGGATGGGCATAACGGTAGGATCCGGTGTTGCCGTCCAAAGCGCCGAGGATTTCGACAAGTGGGTACGCGGCGCGATGGCCGGGTTCAGCGACAGCGGCAAGCCCCCCGTGGACGTGACCTATCAGACGGTCTGTGACCTGGCCCGGCAGGTCCGTACATCGATCAAGCCATAGCGATACGACACCTCAAAACCCTTGGAGGCCGGGCCGCTTGGCTCGGCCTTTTTTTTGCACTGCTGCCTCCGTCCAGAAAGAAAAACATTCTCCGATGAGTTGAAACGGCCTCTCGCGTGTTATATAGGGGCAAAGGGATCGATCCGTAAGACCCAGGGGCATAACCCGTGCTGGAAGACAGGTTTCTCATCTGGAAACTGCGGCAGGGAGACAGCGCAGCGCTGTGCCGGATCTATGAGAAGTACCGCGACGATCTGCTGCGGCTGGCGGTCTCGCTCTCGAACGACGCCGCGGCGGCCGAGGACATCGTGCAGGATGTGTTTGTCTCGTTCATCCGCCAGGGGCGGCAATTCCGGCTGACCGGCTCGCTGAAGAGCTATCTGGCCACCTGCGTCGCCAACCGAGCCCGCAACGTTTATCGCGCGCAGCGGGTACGAAAGGTCGTCCCGCTCGACGAAGCAGCGAGTATGACGGCGGAATCCTGGCGGCCGGACCAGTGGCTCGTGTGCAGCGAAGAACTGCGGCAGATGGCCGGTGCTTTGGCGCTGCTGCCCGACGAGCAACGAGAAGCCATTACCTTGCACCTGCAAGGCGGGATGAAGTTCCGGGAGATTGCCGAGTTCCAGCACGTGCCCCTCAAGACGGCCCTCAGCCGCTACCGGTGCGGCCTGGGAAAGTTGCGGGCCCTGCTCGATGGTGAGGTATCACAATGCGATCCATGAGAGACACTGAAAGAGACATCGCCCAAGCTCCGGTACACGTAGGGAGCAAAGCGGACGACGCCATGCTCGAGCATCTGTTGCGGGAATTGCCTGCGGGCGAGGAGAGTTCGGCCGTACGGCGGACGCGGACAGGACCGCGCCTCATGAAGCCGATGGCGTGCGCTGCCTCGGTCGCGATCGTCGCCGTGGTTGTGGCATGGCTGCTGTATGGCGGCCGTGCCCCTGAGAGCCACCAATCCGCGCAGGTCACGTCCGCCAGCACCTCGGGGCTCGTCCTGCTGACGGAGATCTCTCTCGAACGTGCCTTCCGGCACGGAGGAATTCCGGCGGTGGAAAGCCAGTTCCAGAGGGCACTGGCGCCCGCGGAGAAACGTGCAACACCATCCTTTGACGAACTGCTGGCCGAATTGGCCGGCACAGGGAAAGATACAGGAGGTACGAGATCATGAAAGCCACAAAACGCAGCCTATTCGGCAAGATACTCCTGCTTACCGTGATCGTAACCTTGTCCACCTCATCCGTCCATGCCTATCCGCCGGACAATGCGGCGGTGCTGTATTACCGGGCCTTCATGCTGTACGAGGCCGAGGACGGGATCAAATCCGCTCTGGACGATTACCGTCAGGGCCGCATCGGACGCACGGAGGAAATCGAGCGTTACCTGGCCAAGAATGCGCCGATCATCAACATGGTGCTCGATGCCACTCATATCGATCATTGCGACTGGGGCCTGGACTACTCCCAGGGCACGGAAGTCCTGCTCCCACCTCACCACAAGGCCAGAGAGATCTTCTTCCTGATTGCCGCCGAGGCCACGAGACAGGCCGAGACCGGCCATCCGCGTCAGGCCCTGGAGCGTTGCGTGTGCATGTACCGCCTGGCGAACCATCTCAACGAGCGTCCCCTGATCTGCTATCTGGTCGCTACGGCTATCACGGCGGCGACCAACAAGTGTGTCGTCCGGTTCCTGTCGGAAATGCCTCCGGACGTAGAAATTCTAACGTGGCTGCGCGACGAGTTAGCCAGGCTCGACCGGCAACCGTTTTCCGTGTACCCGGCGCTCGACTGGAAACGCGAGGCCGGAGTCATCTCCATGGCGCCGGAACGAATCGGCAGCGTGACGCAGGTCGCACTGGATGAGGGAGACATGAAGACTCGGGTCCTGGAGCGGATTCGCACGGCCGACCCGCAATTCTGCGCCCGGAACATCCGCTATTGGAACAACTTCATGGACCGCGTCCAGGCCGCCTTCCACCAGCCGTACGACGCGGCCCGGGCGGCGCTCCTGGGATTGGACAAACAACCCGACGCGGACTTCGACAGAAACCCGGACGCGACCTTGACTGTCTGTTTCGCACCCACGTTCGCGACCATCCACCTTCTGTCCGTGCGACTGCAAGCCCAGTCCCACGCCATCCGAACCGCTGTGGGCATCTACTTGTCCAGGGCGCAAGCGGGCCGGCTGCCGGAGACGTTGCCCGCCGGCGCCCCCGGCGACCCATTCAGCGGCCAACCCTTGCAGTACGAGAAAGCCGACGATCACTTCCTCCTGCGCTGGCAGGAGAAGGTGAGTCCGGAAAAGGCCGGGGCCAACCAGTACGAGTTCAAGATCAAACAGTGATTTGCGATCGTCTGCCGCGAAGACCGGCCGGGCCACTGCGGGCCCGGCCTTTTTGTGCGCCGAAATCCAGTAATTGGGAGGCTGGTTAGAGGAAACGGGGTGGATCCCGCGTTATATTGGTGAACGTTCGTAGTTCTGAGGTTCGCCGGCGATGATGCTCGAAGAGCGATATCTTGTCTGGAGACTTAAGCGGGGCAGCGCGCAGGCCCTGTGCGGGATCTACAACCGGTACGAGAGCGACCTGCTGACTCTGGCGACACATCTGCTCGGCAGGACAGGCCAAGCGGAGGATGTCCTGCAAGACGTGTTCGTCAGATTCATCGAGTCGATCGACACCTTCGAGCTGACGGGCAGCCTCAAAGGCTACCTGGCGAAGTGCGTCGCCAATCGGGCCCGCGACTACCTCCGGAGAGCCGGACAACGGAGGACAGAGGACGGACCACTGCCATCGGATGACCGTCATCCGGATCACGGACTGGAACTCAGTCCCGTCGAGACGGTCATCAAGAACGAGCAGCGCGAGCGGCTCGTGGCGGCCTTGGCCGAGTTGCCCTACGAGCAACGGGAGGCCGTCTTGCTTCATCTGCAAACTGGCCTGAAGTTCCGCGAGATTGCGAACGCTCAAGAAGTTGCCGCCAAGACGGCGGAAAGCCGGTACCGGTACGGAATCGAAAGACTACGGTCCATGCTGAATGGTCAGGTGGAAACATGAAACGTGCAATAGAGGTCGAGAAGATCGTCAGGAATCTACGTCATTCGGCCGAGGCCGAGACACACGACAGAATCCTGAACAACCTGCTTGACGTTCTGAAACAACGCAAGAGACAACCGGCCGGCGGACCGCCGGCCCTAAGGAGCACCATTATGAAAAGCCCTATCACGAGACTGGCCGCAGCCGCGGTATTCATTGTCGGTGTGAGTCTGTTTGTTGGCCTCCTGATCCACACGTCGCCGCCGGCTTACGCCCTCGATCAAACCGTCGCGGCGAATCAACAGCTTCGATCTCTGCACTTGACCGAGTTCGTCACCGGGCAGGACGATCCCAAGGAATTCTGGCTGGAGCGGGATGAAGCCGGCCGAATCCGAAATGCCCGCTGGCACATGCCGACGTGGGATTCTCCGGAAGACGGCGCCAAGGTCGTGGTCTGGAGTGGCGATAAGATCCGCGTGTGGTTCAAGAAGAAAGGAGCTCTCTCCACCTTCACCCAGCAGAACCCTCCCGACTGGCTGCAGGGCATCGTGCGTACGGCGAACCCGGAGCTCGGGATCGCCCAACTCAAGGACCGGCAGGCCCGAGGCGAGGTGGAACTGCAGATTCAAGAGCCGCCGGACAAGGCCCAGCCAATCGTCGTAACCGCGACATATCTGCCCCAGAGCCGCACGCCCGGCCAGCGCACCGTATTGTATGTCGACCAGAGAACCAAGCTGGTGACGACCCTGGAGACGTTCGCACTGAAAGACGGCCAATACGTGCTCGATTGCCGGGCCCAGTTCAGCGACTACAATACCTCGCTCGATCCGGCCCTGTTCAACCTGGAAGCCACCGTCCCTGCGGATGTCCGCCGGGTGGACGGGGACGCGATGGAAAGAAGAGGACTGCCCCAGGGCACGCTCAGCGATGACGAGATCGCCACGGAGGTGGTACGCCAGTTCTTTGAGGCGCTGATTGCTCAGAACTACGAGAAGGCAGGCCAACTCTACTGTGGCATATCCGCCGAGGAACTCCGCCAGGGTTTCTTCGGCAAAGTGCGAATCCTCCGAATCATCTCGATGGACAAGCCAACGGCGCATCCGATTCCTGAAATCGGTGGCCTGCGCGTGCCCTGCAAGGTCGAGGTCGAGAAGGATGGCGTCAAGTCGGTGTGGGAACCCTACGGCCCCTTCGTGCGGACCACGCACCGCAAGATGGAGAATCCCCGCTGGGAGATCCACGGCGGCCTGTGATCCCCAGCAATTCGGTCGAACGTGCACCCTTGAAGGCCGGGCCCTTATCAGCCCGGCCTTTTCGTGCGCTATGCCGAAGCAACAGCAGATGCGAAGTGTGCAATTAGTTTCTGTGGTATGGACTCGATCTTTCCCGGCACAACGGAAGCTGGTATAATCCGGAAGGTCAGGCGACCTTTGCGAATGCGAACTCATGTGCGGAGCGGCTATGATTGGCGGCAGATTGCGGCAGGTCTTCCATCGCGTCCGGGGCAGGCTCATTGAGTTCGATCTGACGCCGTACGGGAGACTGCTGACGCAGATTGACGCGCGCGGTGAGGGACTCCAAAGACATGCCGACAGTCGCCTGAGAGAGCTTTCGAACGAACTGATCACACGGGCACGGGCGGGCGTCGGGCTGGATGACTTGCTGGTCGAGGCTTTTGCCCTGGGGCGGGAGGTCTCCCGTCGCGTGCTGGGGATGCGTCACTTCGACGTCCAGGTGTTTGGCGGGATCGCCCTGCACCAGGGCAAGCTTGTCGAGATGCAGACCGGCGAGGGCAAGACGCTGGCGGCCGTGCTGCCTGCCTTCCTCAATGCCCTGACCGGCCAAGGCGTTCACGTCCTGACGTTCAACGATTACCTGGCCCGCCGGGATGCTCAGTGGATGGGGCCGGTTTACGAATTCCTGGGCCTGAGCATCGGCTTTATTCAGGAGGGCATGGCCCCGCGCGACCGGCGACGGGCCTACGCCTGTGACATCACGTACGCGACGGCCAAGGAGGCGGGCTTCGATTATCTCCGCGACCACCTGTGCCTGAGCCCGGATGATCTCGCCCATCGGCCTTTCCATTACGCCATCGTGGACGAGGCCGATTCGATTCTGATCGACGAAGCCCGCATCCCGCTGGTGATCGCGGGCAATACGGACGAAGTGGTCGCCAATCCGTACGAGATCGCGGAACTGGTCCGGCGGCTCCGCCCCGGCGCGGACTACGATACGGACGAGAATGCCCGCAACGTCTACCTGACGGACGCCGGGCTGGACCGGGCCGAGAAGGCCCTGCGCTGCGACAACCTGCCGGGAGAGGCACTGCTCTTGAGCCAGCTCTATCAGGCTCTCCACGCCCAAGCTCTGCTCAATCGCGACGTCGATTACATCGTGCGGGACGGCAAGGTTGAACTCGTCGACGAGTTCACCGGCCGGGTCGTCGAGGACCGGCATTGGCCTCACGGCCTCCAGGCCGCCGTCGAGGCCAAGGAGGGACTGACGATCCAGGCCGAGGGGCTGATTCGCGGCTCGATCACGCTGATTCATTTCGCCCAGTTGTACCCGAAGCTGGCCGGCATGACCGCCACGGCCCAGGCGGCCGCGGAGGAATTCACCGAATTCTACCGCCTGCCGGTCGTGGTCATCCCGCCGAACCGGCCGTGCATCCGCGTGGATGCCCCGGACCTGGTGTTCGTGACCAAGGAGGCCAAACGCCGGGCCCTGGTCGAGGAGATCACGACCGTCCGCGCCACCGGCCGGCCCATTCTGGTGGGCACGAGCAGCGTGGCAGAGTCCGAAGAACTGTCCGAGGCCCTCCGCCGCAAGGGCGTGACCTGCCAGGTCCTCAACGCCAAGAACGATGAGCTGGAGGCCGAGATTGTCGCCCAAGCGGGAGCGCCCCGCGCTGTGACGATCTCGACGAACATGGCCGGACGCGGCACAGACATCCGCCTCGGCGGCAAGGCCCAGCAGTACCACGCCGAAGTCGCCGCCCTCGGCGGCCTGTACGTGATCGGCACGAATCGCCACGAGAGCCGCCGCGTGGACGATCAGTTGCGCGGCCGTGCCGCCCGCCAGGGCGATCCCGGCTCCTCGCGCTTCTTCATCAGCCTCCAGGACGACCTGTTCCAGCGTTTCGGCATCGACGAGTCCCTGGCCCGCAACGTCGATGCTCGCTCACAAGACAAACCCATCGACGATCCCAAAGTCAGTGCCGAGATCGCGCACGTGCAGCGAGTGATCGAAGGCCAGAACCTGGAGATCCGCAAGACCCTCTGGCAGTATTCCTATGTCCTCGAGCGTCAGCGTCACGTCGTGCACACGCGGCGCCAGAATCTGCTCACAGGCAAGATGGACGGCTCTCTGCTACAAGAGCGTGCCCCAGAGCGCTGTCAACAACTGCTCGCACAGTTCGGCCCGGCGGTCCTCGACCAAGTCGGGCGGCAGATCACGCTCTTCCACATCGACCGCTGCTGGGCGGAGTACCTCGACTACGTTGCCCACATCCGTGCAGGCATTCACCTGATGACCCCCGCCGACCGCAGCCCTCTGGACGAGTTCCACGTGACGGTCGGCAAAGCCTTCCAGGACCTCCTGACTTCGATTGACGACAGCATCGTCGAGACGTTCCTATCCGTGGAGATCACGCCCGACGGCATCGACATGGAGAAAGCGGGCCTTAAAGGCCCGTCTTCGACGTGGACCTACCTGATCAACGATCACCCCTTCGGCGACTGGTTCCAGCGGTTTTACAGAACCGTCGCCAACTCCGGCGACCTGATCCGCAGCCTCAAGCGAGCCCTGACCGACCAATCCTCCGGGGCGTAGACAGGCCAGCAGCATGAACGGGAATTCATTGTTCTGTAAAGCCTGTGAAACGCGGAGGTCCGACCCCGGCGCTACACTCAATGAGTTGGGCTGTGCACCTTCCAGAGCTACCCGGGCTTTCGCATCCACAATCTGTGGTAGCCCTCTGCCCCAGGCTTACCTTTCATGATCCAAGAAGTGTCCGCCAAATGTTCTTTAAGTCTCTCCCACAGTGCCAACTCGCGTCCGTGCTCGGTACTGCCGTGGGATTTTGCGATGACATCATTCTGACTTTTTGGAAATGGATAACGGCCAGCCCATATCACGTATGGTGTGAGTTCGCGCAAAACGCCGGTTTCTTCCTCTGTAATACTTATTTTCGAGCGGTCTAACTTGTTGGCAAGATACACGAGATCATGTTTAGAGAACAGCCCTGTCAGTTTGCCATTCTCTGCGACCTTGTGCCCTTGCGTATGCAGAATACCCTTTATCAAGTTCTCAAATGAAAGCCCTATCAGGAGCCTGTAAGAAGCCATCAGGGAGAGTGTTTGTTCGTCCTCAGTCACGGGTTTGAATAGCCAGTCTATTCTCTCTGCGGCTACTTTTAGCTCCATTGCCTGAAGAAGCCATGCGCCAGGACTATCCGTACTTGCATCAAAGACCATCGCTTTAAGCTTTGCATCCATTCTCTGCCGTCCATCCGCGTCCGACAGTGGTCACACAATCTGTGGAGCATGCTTTACACATGCTATCCTCTGATGAATGGATCATCGGGGAGGGCCCTCCTTTCGAGATGACGTTGTTGGCCGCCTCTTCTTCGGCTCAAGTGTCACGACGCGCTCACCCAGGGAGGCTTCGAACTCCCTCAGGTCTTCACAGATCCGATGAAGGTCGGAGTCGAACTGATGTGTATGTTCCATGCGGTACTTGCGCACTTCTTCGACATATGGGTCTTTCATGATTCACCTCCCAGAAACGCATCCGGAGAGACAATTTCGGGACATTCATACCCCGCGTTCTCGACTGCCTGCCGAATCATCATCCTGGTAAAAGGATTGTTGATGTGGGCGAAGTTCCAAGTGGCGATGAAGTCCATTCCCGCGATGGCGGCCAGCGCGATATGCAGCGCATCTTCAGGATACTCTGCGGGTATCGCGCGCGCGTCAAGAAGCGTCTTTGCCAGACGTTCCGCCTCGGGCGTTGTCCGCAGGACGGGGAAGGACTGGATCGCGTTGAGCCGGCACGCCGCCAACTCGGAATCACCCTTGTCTGCTTCCTTCACAACGAGTGCAGAAACGAAAGGCGACAGATCGGTGCCCAGCAAGGCCCAGAAGTCCACCGTGGACTGCTGACGCCCGGCTACGACTACATCCCGACTCGCTCGCCCTGTGTAGTAGCTGACTACGCTGGTCTCGATATAGACTTTGGGTTCCATGCTCGTAGTTTATCGACGGGAAGGCGATTCCGTCAATTGGCTGATAGGAACGATTCGCTGAGGTCTGCTGGGGTCAACGGGCCAAGGCCCGTTTGCAGGAACCGATCGTCGTCCACATGTAGGGGCGAATAATCATTCGCCCTCATCCACCGAACGGACGAATCGCCATTCGTCCATACGCCGGGATCATGTCCCGGGGAATCACCGCTGTATGTGCGTTATGCATCACCCCTGGGTCAGGGCGAATGATTATTCGCCCCTACGAAAATGGCCCGGTCATTCTCGCCAGGGGTCGTCCGTTTCCGGATGGAGGGCCTGGGGGTTGTAGCGGTCGTACGCCCAACGCACGGGGTTGTCCAGGATGTATTGTCGAATCCGATTCAGGGCCACGTCGTTGCGGATGATGTGTTCAAAGTAGTTCCGCTGCCAGACGTCGCGGACGGCGGTGTTGTCCCGCATCCATCGGGCCACCCCGATCTTGAATCCCCGGATGACCGATCCGATAGTTTTCGATGTGCCCCGTGGCCATCGGGGCGGACGATCCGCCGGTAGGGGCGAATAATCATTCGCCCGTATGAATGAATCGTCAACCGCATGTGGTGACGTATTGTCCGACGAGAAGGGCGAATGATTATTCGCCCCTACGAAATCAAACGTGAATTTCCCCCGACGATCTTGGCCATTCGTACGGGCGACGCATGCATCGGGCTCCCAAACGTGATCTTTCGCGTTTGGGGTCCCGTCGCCCCTACCCAGGCTCGGTTCGGCCGCGGCGCAGGAGCGAGAGATTCCGCGCGTACAGGAACGGCAGGAAAAGGACACCGAGAATGATGGGGAGCTTGTCCACGTGAAAGGCATAGATGAGATTGATCGTGCTGCCCCAGAGACTCAGATACCAGAAGACCGGCGGGACAACCAGACGCCGCTGCCGTTCGGAGTAGAGCCACTGAACCACAAAACGAGAACCAAAGACCGCGGTGCCCAGGAGCCCAAATACGGTCCACCATACAGAGTCCACGTAAAGCCAGGGCAATACCCGCCCCAGAAATGGTTCGAGAAATCCGGTTGCGTCACTCATGATCCACGCCTCCTTTGGGTAGTCTCTCAGATATCCTTGCCGCACCGGGGGCAGTAGTCGAATTCCGGACTCGCTTGGGCGCCGCAGAAGGGACAGAACTCGCCCTCGAACTTCCTGGGCTTCTGGTCTAGCGTCTTCTCCTTGTCCGGCGGACGGGGCGCATGGCCCAGAGCCTGGGCGACCGGGTCCTGTTCCTCGTTTTCCGTTGTGATGTCGAAGGTGCTCATCCGATCCTTCTGGGTCGCGTTGTAGACGTTGTAGGCCACGCCCGCGATCGCGAGCCCCACGAACACGACGCCAAAGAGGACAAAGGACGCGGGCGCTCCCGCCGAGGCGGCCCCCAGCATCCAGATGATGCCAAATATGGCCGCCGCAATGCCACCGACGGCGCCCATCATCGACGGCCCTCTTCCCGGCTTCACGCTGTACATGAATCACCTCCGCCATCAATGAATCCCGAAGGGCCTCCATCGTCTGGAGAACTCCCCTCGGCTCGTTTTCCCGATTTCGCTCGTATCCGTTCCGGTTCCCTTCCGCAACGTATTTCGCATCAAGCCGTTACCAGTCCGCCAACGGCAATGATGATAGCCCTGGACTGGAGAGCCAGTCAAGAGGGAATGCCCTCGCCCGCAAGCTGAACGCGCCCGCGAGATTCTGTTGTCAGGAGTGTGGTAAGCTTATACCATGTGCGGGAACAAGGAACGGTTGGTCCTGTAAGGAGCCTCGGCATGAGATGGCGCGAATGGGTTCTTCTATTGGTGATTTCCCTGCTTCTGAGCGGCGGCTGTATCACCAAAGTCGATCGCGGGCGAGGGACGGTGATCGTGGCCGGCGAGATGAGGCAGTGGCACAACGTGACGCTGACCTTTGCCGGGCCGCGGGCGGACGAAGCGGGCGAGATCAACCCCTTTCTCGACGCCCGGCTGGAGGTGACATTTGCCAAAGACGGCCAGCCGCATGTCGCACCGGGGTACTACGCCGCGGACGGCAATGCCGGCCAGACCGGGGCGACCGGCGGCAATCGATGGCGGGTCCATTTCCTGCCACCCGAGCCCGGGACGTGGACGTATACCGTGTCGTTCCGAACAGGAACGGACGTGGCCATCGACAGCAATACCCCAACCGTGGAACGGACGCGCGCACACGATCGTTCCAGGCGCGCGAGGGCACTCGCCCTGGGAAAAGCCACTCTTGATGGAATGAACGGGACGATTACCATCGCGCCGACGGACAAGACCGGGCGCGATTTCCGGGGCCAGGGACTGCTGCGGTACACCGGTCAGCGGTACCTGCAATTCGCCCACACCGGGACGTACTTCATCAAAGGCGGGGCCGACAGCCCGGAGAATTTCCTGGCCTATGCGGACTTCGACCAGACGTTCGACAGTGCCGAGCTCACGCGCTCCGGCGAGGCGGCGGGCGAGAAGTTCATTCATCACTATCAGCCGCACGTGGAGGACTGGCGGCCGGGCGACCCCACGTGGCAAAACGGCAAGGGCAAGGGGATCATCGGCGCCCTGAACTACCTGGCCTCCAAGGGCATGAACAGCGTCTACTTTCTGACCTACAATATCGACGGCGGCGACGGGCAGGACGTCTGGCCCTGGACCAGTCCGACCGAGAGACTGCGCTTCGATTGCAGCAAGCTGGACCAGTGGGAGATCGTCTTCTCGCATATGGACAAGCTCGGGCTGGCGCTGCACGTCGTCACGCAGGAGACCGAGAACGATCAGAGCCTCGACGACGGCGCGGGGACCCCCAACGCAGAACGAAGCGTTGGGGACCCCGTCCTGGGCCGGCAGCGGAAGCTCTATTATCGCGAGTTGATCGCCCGGTTTGCCCATCACCCGGCCCTGGTCTGGAACTTGGGGGAGGAGAATACGAACACCAACGAGCAGCGAAAAGCCTTTGCCAAGTATCTCCACGACTTGGACCCGTACGACCATCCGGTCGTCTGCCATACCTATCCGGGCAAGTACGATGAGGTCTACAGTCCCCTGCTCGGCTACGAATTCTTCGAAGGTCCCTCGCTCCAGACGAACGATACCCACCGGCAGACTATGAAATGGCTCGACCTCTCCGCCCAGGCCGGGCGACAATGGTTCGTCTGTCTCGACGAGATCGGCCCGTCCCACACCGGCGTGAAGCCCGATAATGATGGCTATGGGCATGATGACATCCGCCGGCAGCATCTCTGGGGCAACCTGCTGGCCGGGGGCGCGGGCGTCGAGTGGTACTTCGGCTACAACTTCCCCAACAACGATCTCAACTGCGAGAACTGGCGTACCCGCGACCACCTGTGGGATCTGACGCGGTACGCGCTGAACTTCTACCACGACCACCTGCCTTACGCGAAGATGAGCCATCACGATGAGCTGACTTCGGCGCCGGACGATTACTGCTTCGCCTGCCCCGGACAGGTGTACGCCGTCTATCTGCCCTTCGGAGGAACCACCGATCTCGAACTCGGCGCCACCACGGCGACGTTCCAGATCCGCTGGTTCAACCCGCGGGTGGGCGGCCCGCTGCAAATGGGCACCATCGCCTCGGCAACCGGCCCCGGCAAGGTCAATCTGGGCCAGCCGCGGGAGGATACGGACCAGGATTGGGTGGCTCTGGTCGAGGGTCCTGAGCAATAAGCAGGCCGGGTATGCGCAAAATACCTATTGCAGACCCTGCCAGGGCTTCTATAATGAGCCCTCGTCGAAATCTCGATATGTGGCGCGGATAGATCCTTTGGAGACGATACCCATGGAACAAACTGCCGAACTACAGGTCAACCTGTTTCGGGAGCCCTTACCCTCGATGGAGGAAATACGGACCCTGTCGCACTTGGTAAACTCCAGTGAGGCGAACCAACACCGGTTTACCGAACAGGTGGAACAAAACCGCAGCAAGACCAACGCGCTGACCGCGTTGGAGACCGGGATCGGTCTTTTCATCCTGGGCCGATACTCCGAAGCCACCGAGAAGCTGCAAAAGGGTCAGGACTGCAAAGAGAAGTTCATGTATCTGGCGTTCGCCCTGCGGCAATCGAAGCGATTTGACGAGGCGATCCAGAGCCTGCAGCGAGCCAAAGACGCCGGAGCGGAAGCCCTGAATGTCAGCCTGGAAAAGGCGGCCACCCAACGGCATGCGGGCAATCTGGAGGCAGCAGCCAAGGAACTCAAAGCCTGCGCCAATTTCGAGAACATCAGCGCGGAGTACCACTACCAGTCCGCTCGCCTACAGGAAGCCCGGGGCGAGTATGACGGGGCGATCGCCAACTATAAGACCGCCCTGGAACTGGCCCCCAACCACCAGCGGGCGCTGTTCCACCTGGCCTACCGGTACGACCTTTCCGGCCACGAGGAGGAGGCCATCGAATACTACAAGCAGGTGGTCGCCCTGTCGCCGGCCTATGTCAGCGCCCTGCTGAATCTGGCGGTCCTGTACGAGGACTGGGGCGAGTTCGAGAAGGCCAGTGCCTGCGTGGACAAGGTGCTTGAATCCCACCCCAACCACCCGCGGGCCACTCTTTTCCACAAAGACGTCGAGAGCTCCAAGACCATGTTCTACGACGAGGAACGGGAGAAGAAAAAGAGCCGCAAGAACCAGATCCTGGAGACGCCGATCTCTGATTTCGAGTTGTCGGTCCGCAGCCGCAACTGTCTGCGGAAGATGAACCTGCGTACGCTGGGCGACCTGCTCAATATCACGGAGGCGGAGCTGCTCTCGTACAAGAACTTTGGCGAGACCTCGCTGCGCGAGATCAAGGCGGTCCTGGACCAGAAGGGCTTGCACCTCGGCCAGGCGCTGGAAGACAAGCAGCTTCAGCCGGACGAGCCGGAGCCACAGGGTGCGCCGGAAGATCGCGGCTTGCTCAACAAGTCCGTGGACGACATGCAATTGTCGGTCCGGGCCCGCAAATGTCTGCAGAAGCTCAATCTCCGCACGCTGGGCGAGCTGACCCGCACCACGGATGCCGAGTTGCTCGGCTGCAAAAACTTCGGGGTCACCAGCCTCAACGAGATCAAGCGGATTCTGTCCGGCTTCGGCCTGTCGCTGCGGACCCTGGACTGAGCCGGACCATAGTGTTGGATGTCCTTGCCGAACTCGCAAGACAAAGAACCAAGAGCGGAGGACGGGGGACAGAGCGGGGCAGATGCGCCCGCTCTTTCGGAGCGTCAGGCGGAAGCGTCGAGTGTAGACCATCCGGCGGACCCTTCCCTATCACCGGCCGACGAAGCGAGCCGCGCTGCCGATCTACAGGCTCCGGCCGCAGGACCGTCCCAGGCGGGCGCGAATGCCCGACCTGCCCGGCGGTCCGCCTCCCGGTCCCTGCGACCTGTGCTCGCGTGTGGAGCAGTGGCAGTTTTGTGTCTCATGGGGGCAATTGTCCTTCGGCGCGGTTGGGGGCACCGTCCCGCCCTCCGGCCGACGCCCCAGATGGGCATCGAAGCACGGTTTTGGGTCCGCGTGCTGCTCCTGAGCAACAAGGCCGAGTGCACCATCCAGATGCCCTCGGCCTTTCGGATCGTATCGACCGATGCAGGCCGGAACGATTCGACCGGCCCGAGGAAGGAACCGCTGCCCGGCCCCACGAAGATCAGCCTTGTGGCCGGCCGGCTCATGCTGGGCCCGGAGCCTCTGGCGGGCAAGGAAGTCGTATTCCGCCTCGAACAGCCCTGTATTTTCGGACTGGACCACGAGCGCTTTCGCGGCCGACTGAAGCTGGTCGTCAACGACGACGGACAATCCTTCGACGCCATCAACCTGGTCCCCCTGGAGCCTTACCTGGCCGGCGTCGTCGGCAGAGAGATGCGGTACGACTGGAACTCGCAGGCCTTGGAGGCGCAGGCGGTCGCCGCGCGGACGTATGGTCTTTTCACGAAGAATCGTTTCGGGACCAAGCGCCGCTACGACGTCCGCCGGACGCAGGCCAGCCAGGTCTACGGCGCCGTCGCGGCCGAATCGCCACAAGTCTGGGAGGCCGTCAACCGCACCTGCGGGCAGATCCTGATTGAGCCGGAACTCACCGCAGAGCACGGAGGAATGGCGGAGTTGGTTCGCGACGGCAATCCGCCATCTGAAATCGGCAATCCGCCATCCTACCGGCTGTTTCCGGCGTATTACAGTTCCACGTGCGGCGGGCACACGACCCGCAGCGATCAGGTGTTCGGCGATTCCTATGGGCCCCTCCGGGGCGTCTCGTGCCCGTACTGCAAGGACACGGCCTCCCTGGTGAAGTTCTACTGGCCGATGGCAACGTTCGATCGCGAAACGGTCACGAAGCAGCTCGTCAAGAAGTATCCCAAGCTGGTCGAGTTGGGCGAAATCACGGAGATTGCCGTCATCGGAGAGAGCTGCTACGAGTCGTTCTCCCGCCTGACGAGGATCCGGCTTACCGGGTCTACGGGCAAGACCGAGACGTTGCGGGCCGAGGACCTGCGTCTGAGCCTTGATCCGAGCGGTCTCAAGATCAAGAGCGCCGCCTGCCGGATTGTGCCCTGGGGTAACGGCTGGGCCTTCGTGTCGGGGCGGGGCTGGGGTCATGGTGTCGGGATGTGCCAATACGGCGCCGAGGGAATGGCGGAGTCGGGCAGCGACGCGCAGGCGATCCTGCGGTACTACTACCCGGGGGCCGAGATTGTGAATGTCTATTGATGGACCGATGGGATGGATCGGACTCATAGGACCTGGGAACTGATTTGTCATGGCGTGTTTCGAAGTCATTAGCACCGATTCGCATAGTGCCGCCCGGCGGGGCGTTCTCAGGACCGCCCATGGGGTCGTCCAGACGCCGGCGTTCATGCCCGTGGGGACCGCGGGAGCGGTCAAAGGAGTCACGCCGGAGTATCTGGAGTCCTCGGGGGCCGAGATTATCCTGGCCAACACCTACCACTTGATGCTTCGGCCTGGCGTGGACGTGGTTGAGGCCCTCGGCGGGCTGCACCGTCTCATGGCCTGGGATCGGCCTATCTTGACCGACAGTGGCGGCTATCAGGTCTTCTCGCTGGGCAAACTGACCAGAATCGACGACGAGGGCGTCGAGTTTGCCAGTCATGTCGACGGCGCCCGGGTCCGCCTGAATGCCGAGAGCGCCACCGCGATCCAGTACCGCTTGGGGTCCGACATCATCATGTGCTTCGACGAGTGCACCCCCCTGCCGGCGGAGAGCGCCCGACTCCAGCGAGCAGCCGACCGAACGATCGAATGGGCAAGACGCTGCAAAGCGGCAATTGCGGATTGCGGATTGCGGATTGCGGATTCGACTCGCGACGCTAATCCGCAATCCGAAATCCGAAATCCGAAATCAAAACCGCTTCTCTTCGGCATCATTCAAGGCGGGACCGACTTGGATCTGCGCCGCCACTGCGCCGAGCGGATCGTTGAGATGGGTTTCGACGGGTATGCCATCGGGGGACTGAGCGTCGGCGAGGGCCACGAGGAGATGGTCAAGACAGTCCGATATACTGCCCCCCTGCTGCCCAGGGACCGGCCCCGATACCTCATGGGTGTGGGCATGCCGGCGGACCTGCTGGCCGCGGTCCTGGCCGGCGTGGACATGTTCGACTGCGTCCTGCCGACGCGCAACGGCCGCAACGCCTTCGCGTTCGTGCCGGGCGGCTCCCTGCGACTCCGCAACCGCGTCCATATCGACTCCCGAGAGCCCATCCAGCCCGACTGCGATTGCTACTGCTGCCGCCACTTCACGCGGGGCGCCATTCGCCACTTCTTCAACTGTGCTGAGATGCTGGGCCCCATCCTGCTCTCGATCCATAACCTGAGATTCTACCAGAGATTTATGGCCGAGATCCGATTCCATCTGGAGGCGGGCGACTTCGGCGTTTGGGCGATCCAAGAGCTCGCCAAATACGTAGAGACCGATAAGTAGAGGTGGGTTCGTGCCCACCGATCCCCATCTTGGCGATTATGAGGCTCAATTCTCATTTGAATTTGACATATTCGCCCTTTTGATATAGTGTGTCTCGATTCTCGACCGTTATTAGGAAAGGAACCCTTGATGGATAACATGTGGATATTGGCGCAGACCGGCGGGCAGGAAGCGCCTGCGCGGATTGGCTCGGAACCGGTGAATGCCAACGGCCAAGCAACGACCGTCGTGCCCGGTGACGCCAATACGCCGGTGCCAGGCGCGCCGCCCAGGACGGGCTCGCCCTTCAACGGCCTGATATTGATGCTCCTGGTGGCCGCGGTCCTGTTCATCCTGATGATCCGTGGCCCACGCAAGCAACAACAGCAGCAGAAGAAGATGATTCAGTCGCTCAAGAAGAATGATCGTGTCCGGACCATCGGCGGTATCTATGGAACCGTCATGGATGTCAAGGGCGACGAGGTCGTGCTGAAGATCGATGAAGCGACCAACACCAAGATCAAGGTCAGCGCCTCGGCCATCGGCAAAAACCTCTCTCAAGAAGGCAAAGACAAAGAATAGCTCCGATAGGTTCTGGAGGTCCTATCCGGCCTATCGCTTCTCTGGAACAGGCCAACTAACCCATGTAGGAAAGTCGTATGAGCAGAAATCTGGTGCCGAAGTGCATTCTAATCGTCGTCCTGGTGGTCCTGGCAGCGCTGGCCCTGTATCCCCCCAGCCGAACCCTCAAGCCAGGCATCGACCTCGCCGGCGGGACCAGCATGATTTTCGAGATCAACACGGAAGGCATGTCCGCCGAGCAACAGAGGGACTTGGCCCAAAAGATGATCCAGGTTCTGCGGCGGCGTGTCGACCCGGCCAACATCCAGAACCTCATCTGGCGTCCCCTGGGCAATACCCGCTTCGAGATTCAGATGCCGCTGGCCAGCAAGGAGACGGAGGAGAAACGCGACGAATTCCAGGCGGCGATGGATGATCTGCTCAAGAAGAACGTCAATCCGGCGGTCATCATGCGGACCCTGAAGCTGCCGCCGGACCAGCGCAGCAAGGAATTCGCCTCGTTCGCCCAGGGAGATCCGAACCATCTGAAGATTCTCAACGATCTGGCCACGGCCCATGATGAGCGCCAGCAGTTGCAGCAGCAGCGCGACGCGCTGTCCAAGGAGGTCCAGGCCTTCGGAGAGAAATTGAAAGCCACGGGGCTCGACATGAGCCGGATCGACGCCAATCGCATCCAATGGAGCAAGCTCAACGACGAAGCTCTCACCAAGTCGCTGACCGACCTGCTCGGCCCGAAGGCGGACCCGCAGAATCTGGCGTCCGCACAAACCTACATCCGCAGCTACGCCAAGCTGGCGGAAGCGTTCGACAAGCTGACCGCCCCCGGCGGCGCGAACGAGAAATACGAGCAGAGCCGCAAGCAACTGGACCGGATCAACATCACCCAGGAGCGGGTCGCCACCGCCCTGGACGCGAGCCCGAATTCGAAGCGGACCACGGAGATCGCCGCGCTCAAGTCACAGCACCCGGACCGCGTCCAGGAGATCGAGCGGGTGGCCGCCGCCCATGAAGCGTACCGGCCGTTCCAGGGCCGGTTGGATGATCCGGCGGATCTGCGCCGTATGCTCAAAGGCGCCGGCGTCCTCGAATTCCGCATCCTGCCGACCCGGGGCCGACCGGAACTGAGCGAGGCCGAGATCCAGCGGTACACGGAAGATCTGGCCTCGAAGGGTCCCAAGACCGCCTCCAGGAACAACCAATACCTCTGGGTGGAAATCGAGGACCTCCAGGAATGGCAGCCCTTGATGGATACGACGATCACGGGCCAGTTCGGCGACAAGTACTATGTCCTGGCCAGCGATCGGTTGCCTAACGAAGCCCTGCTGCACCGCGCCGGCGCCAGCGAATGGAAACTCGACAGTTCCCGTCCCTCAACGGACGAGTACGGACGCCGGGCCATCGGCTTCAACCTCGATCTCAGAGGCGGCGACCTCTTCTACAACGTCACCAGCAAGAACCAGCAGAGACCCTTGGCCATCATCCTCGATGATAAGGCGATCTCGGCGCCCAATATCAACAGCCCGATTCACTCCAGCGGCATTATCACCGGCAGCTTCACCCCCACCCAGGTCAGCGACATGGTGGACAAGCTCAACGCCGGCTCGCTGCCGGGCCGGCTGGTCGAACAGCCGATCTCGGAACGCGTGATTGGACCGTCGATCGGTGCGGATAACGTCCATCGCGGCATCGTGTCAGGCCTCATCGGTATCGCCCTGGTCATCGTCTTCATGCTCGTCTATTACATGATCGGCGGCAGCATCGCCGACGTGGCCATGCTCATGAACCTGTTGTTCACGCTGGCCATCATGGCCTTGCTGCGGGCCACCTTCACGCTGTCCGGCATCGCCAGCTTGATCCTGACGATCGGCATGAGCGTCGACGCCAACGTGCTGATCTTCGAGAGAATCCGCGAGGAGCAGGAGAAGGGCCTCGGTCTGGCGACTGCCATCCGCAATGGCTACCAGCGGGCCTTCAGTGCGATCTTCGACTCGAACCTGACAACGGTCCTGGCCGCCGGCATTCTCTACTACGTCGGCACGGAGGATCTGAAGGGGTTCGCGATCGTTCTGATCCTCGGTCTGCTCTCGAACTTGTTCACCGCGGTCTTCGTGACCCGCGTGATCCTCGAGTACCTGGTCTCCAAGCGCCTCATCAGGAACCACCTGATGATGCTGCGCCTGATTCACGTGCCGCACATCAACTGGATGCGGCTGCGACCGGTGTTCTTCACGATCTCGGGCGTGCTCATCCTCGGCGGCCTGTCCATCTTCTTCCTGCGCGACAAGTCGAAGTTCGGCATCGAGTTCACCGGCGGGACCAGCGTCCAGATCGCCCTCAAGCAGGGATCGTCCCTCACGCGCCAGGATGTGCAGAATCGCATGGACCAGATCGGCGCCAAGCTGAATAACACGGATCTGAGGTCCGCGAGCGTCTACAGCGTGGGTGATCCGGCCGGGCAGACACCCGGCGGGGAGAGAACTTACGATCAGTATGAGATCACGACGGTGGCCACCAACAAGCTGCAGACGACCGTGACGCTCGCCGAGAGCGACCCCCAGACGCCGGAGGCCATTGCGGCGGCCATCCGCCAGGCCCAAGCCGGGGCGCGGGCGGATCTGGGCGAGTTCACGATCACACCCAACGGTCCCCGAGCCTTTGTGCTGACCAACCGCCACGTCAATCCGCCCCTTGTCCGCAGCGTGCTGACGAAAGCCTTCCCCCAAGCGGTAGTCGCCGAATCCCAGGTGGAAGAGGTGGTTTCCGATGCGATTCTCGAGGCCTTCGGGGCGCAATTGACGCTGCAGCAGAACCTCAGGCCCACCGTCACGTCCGCCGAGAAGATCACCGACCAGATCGTCGAGACCTATCCGGAGTTGGCGCCATACATCGGCGGCATCAAGATCGAGGCCACCGTGGAGAACTCGGCATCGCTCCAGGAGATCGATGATCGGCTGAAGGACCTGAAGTTCCGGCCGGACACGCAGGAGTTGGCTTCCTATACGTACAGCCTCTTCGGGCCCGGTTTCAAGACGCTGGAGCCGACCCGGCCGGTCAAGGCCTTCACGTTTGTCAGCACGGAGCCCGAAGCCGGCCTGCGGGAGCTCAGCGAACAGGAATGGGCCCAGTTCGTCGAGAATGAAAAGGCCCGTGTGATCCAGGCCACCGAGCGTGAGACCTCTCTGCCGCGCGTGACCCGGATCGATCCGTTCGTCACGTCCGAAGCCAGAACCCGAGCCCTGCTCGCCGGCGTGCTCGCCGTGCTCGCGATGGGCGCCTACGTCTGGTTCCGCTGGGGCGACGCCCGCTATGGATTCGGGGCCATTATCACCCTGATCCACGACTGCTGCATCTCCATCGGGCTGATCAGCGCCTGCACGTTCCTCGCCGCGACCTCGATCGGCCAGGCGCTGCTGATCGGGGATTTCAAGATCGATCTGGTGATGATCGCCGCGTTCCTCACGTTGATCGGATACTCGATGAACGATACCGTCGTGGTTTACGACCGCATCCGCGAGAACCGTACGCGCCGCAGCGGCAGAGAGTTGTTGATCTCGACGGACATTATCAATGACGGCATCAACCAGACCCTCTCCCGAACCCTGATCACCGGCTTCACGACATTGATGGTCCTCGCCGTTCTCTACGTCTTCGGCGGCGAAGGATTGCGGGGCTTCAGTTTCGCCATGCTGACCGGTATCATGATCGGTACCTATTCGTCGGTGGCGATCTCGGCCCCGGTCCTGCTGCTGTGGCGAAAGTACGAGCAGGCCGCGGCCGCCCGCCAGATCGCCAAACAGGCCGCGGTCAAGAAGGCGTAATCCTGAACTCGACGCCCAGAGGGGGCGTGCAGAGAGTCACGCGACGGTAGAATCGCAGGGTGGGCGGTGTCGGTCATCGGGCTTGGCAATTCCAGGGAACCGATGGGCGCAGCCCACCCTATGGAGTTTCGCTTTCTCTGAGAGTGGGTCGTTGTGGGTAGAGATTATCGCATAGGCTTGATCGCGGGTTCGATTTTGGCCGGATTCGCTCTCCTCTGGGTGGCCACCCGGCCCAGCCTGACTCCCCAGCCGTCCCCGGCACTGTCTGCGCAGGAGGACCATCCTCCCCTGGCGAAGGCCGACGACCGCGCAACACCGCCACGCATGAGTCCGGAGACCTGGGCCCGTCCGCCGACACCGAACGAGCCCGCTCGTGCCGCCCACCAGGGATCGCCCAGCCCGACCGCCCGCGATGCCAACGTGCCCGCCAAAGCGGCGCGGGTTCACGTCGTCCGTCCAGGCGAGACCCTGTCCGCCATCGCGCAGCAATACTATGGCTCTTCGAACTCCTGGCGGAAGATTCTCGAGGCGAACAAAGCGATCAAGGACGCCAACAAAATAGCACCGGGCACGAAGCTGATGATCCCGTAGGGGCGCCCCTCCTGTGCCTGCCCCAGGAGAGGGCAACCACGGGGGGTTGGTCCTACGAGATCTCTTGTGCCGCCGCGCGGTCCACCAGCCACTCCACCCTGTCGAGGGCCGGCCAGAGGACGTGGATGGGGTACTTCACTTCATCCGGCTCGCTCGTCAGCACCTCTTTGAGCGTCTGTGCCTTCTCCGGGCCGGAGACCAAAACCACCAGGCGCCGGGCCGCCAATAATACAGGGGCCGTCAGGGTGACCCGGTTCTTGGTCGTGTTGTCCATTACGTACACGACCGTCGCCAGATCCTCGGTGTCGAAGGTCGCGTAGGTGTTGGGGAAGAGCGAGCCCGTGTGTGCGTCGCTGCCCATCCCAAGCACGATAAGATCGAATTCGGGTATCTCTCCCTCGCCCAAGCCGAAGACCGTACGGATCGTCCGCTCGTACGCGCGTACGGCGTCATGGATGTCCTCGTACTCGGTCGGTATGCGGTGGACGTTCGCCAGTGGGATGCTGACTCGGTCCAGGAACGCCTCGGCGGCCAGCCGATAATTGCTCGCCTCGGAATCGGGCGGAACATAGCGTTCATCCACGCAGAACACCTGGATCTGGTCCCACGGCAGGGCCTTCGCCTCCGGCGTCGTCGCGAGCAACTGGAAGAACCGCGCGGGTGTGTGCCCGCCGGACAGTGCGGTGTAGAAGTTCTCCCGGGATTGCAGCGCCTCACGGGTCGCTTGGACAAATACCTGAACCGCCCGGTGGGCAAGGTCCTCGGCATCCGAAGCCACTTCGACATGGGGCCTCACTGTCATCTTCATACCCGCTCCACCCCCCAAATAAGCCAAGCGCCCCTTCTACGCGACCAGCGCAAGTGCGACGACGATCCCATTCTCGCCCCTGTGGAGCCAAATGCCAGCAGGATTTGCCTATGCTCCCTCCTCCGAATCGTCCCGGTCGCAGGCCGCTCTATCCATTGCCCTCTTTTCCGGTCGCTTCCGGGGCCGAGGGCGCAGACGGGCCGCTACCAGGGAGGACCTGATCGTTCCCGGTCTTCGTTGCTCCATCTCCCGTCTTCTGTAGTTCCGTCGCGCCGGCGGTTTGAACCATCACGATCGTCCCCATGGCCCGCTCGACCGCGAGTTTCGCGACGACGTGTTGGTAGATCGCCCGTAAGTAGTTCACGCGAGCGGTGGTCATGGCCGACTGCGCATCGATCACCTCCACCTGCGTATTGATGCCCTGCTGATACCCGACGTCGGCCAAACGCAGGCCCTCCGACGCCCGCGTCACGTTCAGCCGCTGCGATTCCACGAATTCGTCCGCGTTTTCCATGCTCAGAATCGCCTGGGTCAGCTCGAAGACGGCCGTTTCCTCCGTATCGACGAGGCTGATCTGGGCCTGCTTGAGCCGGGCTTTCTGCTGCATGATATTGCCTTCCCGTTGGAAGCCGTCGAAGATCGGCCACACGACCTGAGCTCCCCCCTGCCAGATCCGGCCCCACTCGTTCGCGCTGCTGCCGAAGCTCGTCGGGCTGGGATTGGACCACGTGTCGGTGAAATACAGGCTGACGTTCGGCAGATACCGACTCCTGGCGATCCGGAGCTGCTCCCGCTGCTGGCGAATCTGGTACTCTCGACTATACAGGTCGGGGCGGTTCGTGAAGGCCGTCTTGACCGCCTCTTCCATCGACACCTTGGTGGGGGCGAACACAAATTCATTCGAGAGCGCGAAGTCGCTGTCCTGCGAAACCCCCATCGTCTTGATGAGATCGGCCCGGGCGATATTGATGGCGTTCTTGCTCCGAATCAAATCAGCCTCTGCGTTGGATAGTTCCACCTGGGCCCGCAAGACATCGAAGTTGGCGGCGACGCCCCCGGCGCGCTTTTTCTCTACATCTTCCAGATGCACCTTCGCCGCACGGACTTCTTCGGTGCTGATCTCCACTAAGTGCTGACTGAGCAACAGGTTATAATAAGCCGTTTCGGTGGCGTAGACCACGTCCTGCGTAGCCGCCCGCACCGTTTGATCCGCCAACAGAGACGAGAGCCTGGCGAGCTGGACCTGGGCCGTAATCGCTCCGCCGGCATAGACCGGTTGCGTGATGTTCAGGGCCGCCGAATAGTTGTTCAAGGTCCCGAGCTGCACATGCTGCAATGTCCCGTCTGGACCGGGAATATCGAATGATGGAACCAGTTCCTCACGCCGGTACTGAGCCGATACCGCGACGTTGGGCAGATATGCGGAGCGGGAGCTCACGAGCTGGCCCTCGGCGACGTCTCTCTCCAACAGCGTCTGTTGCAGCATCTTGTTGTGAACCAGCGCGAGCTTGAAGGCATCCGTAATGCTCAATTTGCCGCTGATGCGAGGCTGCTGCCCAGCCTCGCGCGTCTTCTGGTTCTCCCACTGCCGGTACGCCGCTTCCCGGGAGAGGCCCACGTCCCTGGCGATCTCCTTTTGACTGGCGCATCCCACAAGCAATAGAGGCCAGACGGTTGCGAAGGCCAGACGGCGGATAGTTGTTGTCAGCGTTCTCATACTCTCCATCGACTTGAAACCAGGTTGCTGTTCTCCCCGAGGGGCCACACAATACTACACTGGAAGCCAGAGAATTCCGCAAGTCCCTCTTCTTCCAGTATTTCCGTTCATTTGTCGAGACTGTAGCAAGCGCACAGAGTCGTATCGCCGTAACCGCTGTCTCGGTAATGAGTTACATCAGCACAATGCTGCTGAGAATCACAGGCCCGTTGCTGGGTCGTGCCGTGGTGGCCGAAAGCCTGCGAGACAGAGGCT
>CAYHAJ010000485.1:0-5771 GCA_964354535.1 uncultured Pirellulales bacterium | reverse complement strand
TGCGAGGAGTACATGGACTCTCATATCATCCTGGATCTTGACCACCAGGAGAATTTGGAGGCCGCCTTCTACAAGCTGATGCTGGATCTCCAGGGGCTGGTCGAAGAGTCCAACTACCGTTTTGTCCTCTGTGGCCTTTCTCCCCACCTCCAACAGCAAATGCGGTGTGTCCGTCTTTCCGACAAATTCGATACCTTTGCCAGCCGTGAGGCCGCCATTCTGGAGCTGGCGCCGGAGGACGCCTACTGATCGCGCCGAAGGTGTGGTGGCCGGTCGCTTCCCACGTGGGACCGTGGCGCGTCGCGATGTTCCGGGGAGAATGCTCCGAACACAGACTCGGGAGTGGCAGGGAGCGCGGGGAGAAAAACGGGCCCACACCCGCGCTGGGCGATGTGGGCCCGCAGCCATTCGGCTCTCGAAGATCAGACCATTTCTTTGAGGCTCTTCAGGGCCCGGATCTTCACCACGTTCCGCGCCGGCTTGGCCTTGAACATGACTTCCTCGCCGGTGAACCGGTTGATGCCCTTGTGCGCCTTGGTGGCGGGCTTGCGCACCACGACCAGCTTCATCAGGCCGGGGACCGTGTAGACGCCGGGACCGTTGCGGCTCAGACTCTTTTGAATCTGGCCGGTCATCGCCTCGAAGACGGCACTCACCTGTTTCCTGGCCAGCCCCGTTGAATCGGCGATTCCCGATAGAATTTCACTTTTGGTCATGGGCTTTGCAGATCCTGTCTTCTTCTGTGCCATATGCTGTGGCCTCCTTGCTCAGAAACCCGAAAACTTTTCCCACACGCTGTGGAATCCGCCGCGCCAACGCGGACACTAGGCCTACTTTTATGGGCTTTCGCTGCGCCTGTCAAGCAAAAACAAGCGAAAAATTAAGGATTCCGAGCGATTCTCCCAACGCCGGAGCCCTGTGGCAAGGCATCGCAGCGTGTCGGTACGGCGCTCGCACCCTGGCGTCACAGTACCCCTGATGAGGATCGGAATTGTCGTCACCGCCAACCTCTTCGCCAAGCGGCCCCTTCGGTCGGATCGCCCGGCGCGCTGTGCCACGCCACCCAGCAGGTGACTCCTCCGTGCTCTGCGCGATCTCCCGAGCGGTTGTCACATCCGCCTGCTCGATGTCGCACAGAAGAAGGTTTGTCGCAGGGAGGAGTGGTTCGCGGAACGGGTGGGATTCCCTCCACGCTTCCTTCGGGGAACCGCGCCGCATCTTCGCAGACCGTGCGGTCGTCGTCCCGCGCCTCCGAGGTTGGCACCCATCAGTTGAGAAGCGAATGGCACCGGTTGCAGCGCACGATGCCCAAGTCAGAGACCTGGGCGAACTCCCTCGCCAGACAACACAGCACGATCGGCGGCGTAATCTCTCGCCGCACCAGGGATTCAAGATATGCTGTAAGGCGAGACTGCAAAAGGACTTGTGAGAATTGATTGGACAGGGTAGGATTTGAACCTACGTAGTCTTACGACAATGGGTTTACAGCCCATCCCCTTTAGCCGCTCGGGCACCTGTCCAGATTCGTACCCACTCGCCTCAACGGCAGTGAGCAAAGCTATTAAACCGGAAGCGCCGGTTGCTGTCAACACTCCATCGGGAAATAGTTGCGGGCATTGTTGAAGCTGATGTCCTCGACCATCTGACCGAGCAGGCCGAGATCGTTGGGTAGCAGACCTGCCTCGACATCGCGGCCGAGCAGGTTGCACAGGACCCGCCGGAAGTACTCGTGGCGCGGGTAGGAAAGGAAGCTCCGCGAGTCGGTCAGCATACCGACGAACCGGCTCAAGAGGCCCATGTTTGCCAGGGTCCGCATCTGGTCCTCCATGCCATCTTCTTGGTCAAGGAACCACCAGCCGGAACCGAACTGTAGCTTGCCGGGGACGGAGCCGTCCTGGAAGTTGCCGACCATCGTGGCGAGAACCGCGTTATCCCGCGGATTGAGGTTGTAGAGAATCGTCTTGGGCAGCCGGCCCTGCTGATCGAGGCGGTCGAGAAATCCTGAGAGCGGCTTGGCGACCTCGAGGTCGCCGATGGAATCGCAACCGATGTCGGGACCGAGCCTCGTGAACAGGCGGGTACGATTGTTCCGCAGGGCACCGAGGTGGAGCTGCTGGACCCAACCGCGCTCGGCGTCCATCAGGCCGAATTCCATCATCATGGCAGACTTGAATTGCCGGACTTCGTGCTCGCTCAGCGGCCGGCCGGCGCGGACCTTGGCGAAAATAGCTTTCATTTCACTCTCGGTGTAGTCTTCGGCGTAAGCGGTGTCGAGGCCGTGGTCGGACAGGCGGCAGCCGTTCTCGTGGAAGTAGCCGTGCCGCTCGCGGAGGGCCTCAATGTACCTGGCGTAGTCGGAGATCTCCATATCGCACAGACTTTCGAGCTTGTCGATAAAGACGTGGACCTTCTGGAGGTCCTCGACGGCCATCGCCTGGTCCGGTCGCCACGCCGTGTGGACCTTGATCTCGAACCCGTCCCGGCGGATCTTCTGATGGTGCTCCAGCGTGTCCAGCGGACCTTCGGTCGTGCAGACAAGCTTGACGTTCATCTTCCGCATGATGTTGCGCGTGCTGAACTCGGGCGAGCGAAGCCTCTCGCTACACTCCCGATAGATCCCCTGGGCGGTGCGGCTGTCGAGCAGCTTGCCCTGAACGCCGAAGAGCCGTTTGAGTTCCAAGTGGGTCCAGTGATAGAGGGGATTGCCGAGGCAGAAGGGTACCGTGCCGGCCCATTTCTCGAATTTCTCCTCGTCGCCGGCGTCGCCCGTGACGTACCGCTCGTCGATGCCGTTGGCGCGCATCGCCCGCCATTTATAGTGGTCGCCAGCCAGCCAGGCCTGCGTGAGGTTCTCGAAGCGATGGTCCGCGGCGATCTGCTGGGCCGGCAGATGGCAGTGGTAGTCGTAGATGGGCATCGGCGCCGCGTGCTCATGGTAGAGGGCACGGGCAGTCTTGGTTTGCAGCAGGAAGTCCTCGGTGAGAAACTGCTCTGGCATAATGCTCCCCAGGATTTATGATTTGCAATCTATGATCTTTGATTGGGGATGGCGGATTCAATCGACAATCCAAAATCCAGGATCTGCCCTCCGCAGGCTGTCAGCCACTCTTAGCCTCCTCGCCTCCGGTGGGCCGCTTGGGAGGACCTTTGAATTCAGCCATCTTCTTGGCCCAGTCCGAAACCTCACTCCTGGTCTTCTGAAGCTTCGCCGATTGCGGCTTGGGCTGCCGGGCCTCTTCCTGACGCTGCTTGTAGTCCCAGATGAAATACGCGAGCCATCCGCCCACCACGACGATGACGCCGACGATCATGACTATTGCGTAGGTGCTCATGGTGTCTTCCCTTCATGCGGATTCCATGTTATCAAGCGATCACCACCGCCCTGCCCCTATGGTAACCCGATCCCGCGCCCAGGTCAACCCTCGCCGGCGTCAAGGATCTCGATGCCATTCAACTCCCCCCTATGGTTCCGTTCGACCGTCGTATTCGCGCTCCGTTCCCCGCGCCTCCTTGATGTCATACGCCAGCAGAGTCCCCCCGTGGCGAAGATACAAACGACCGTCGCAGATGGCCGGGTGAGCCCAGTGCATGCCGCTGCCCACGGCGTGTGTCAAAGCAGCAGACGCGTCCCCTGCCGCTGATGACGTAGACGTACCCCTCGTTCACCGTCGGAGTCGTCCGCGCCTCGGGATAGGGCCCATTCCAAGCGGGACCATAAGGGGCTTTCCATCTGAGCCTGCCTTGAAGGTCCAGGGCAAACAGCCATTCCTGCTCCTCTACGGTCCCCGTGGTATAGATCGAACCATCGGCAATCGAGCCGGAGGAATAGCCGTGGCCCAGGCCCTCCGCATGCCAGAGCAACCTGGGCCCTTGACTGGGCCAGCTCTGGAGCAATCCCCGTTCCTTTGATCGGCCATCGCGATCCGGGCCCCGGAACTGGGGCCATTGCCAGTCGGCCGTGCCGGACGGGGGCGTGGCGGCGGAGGCGGCCTCGACGGCTGGAGTAGCCGCCACGGGTTGGGGCTCCTGGGGCCTGCTCTCCGCGGCGACCTTCTCCATCTCGTCGGCCCTCAACGCCGTGTCGTAGATTCGCAGATCGCTCATCCGCCCGTGGAACCACGAATAGGGATCCTTTCTCCCTCCCACGCGCACCGGCTCCTCATTGAAGATGCCGAATTGGCCGGCCTGCCTGGCCGATCCCGCCGGTTTGCCATCGAGGTAGAACACGACGTCCTTGTCTTCCACCAGCGTCACAGCCACGTGATGCCATCGGCCCGCGGCAATGCGGCTTTCCGATCTATATTTGGAGGAGCCGCCGCGCACATCCGTTTGGTGCAGGAACCCGAGCCAGCCGCCCGTTTCGGTGCGAAACTCGAAATGACCTGGCGCCCAAAGCACCGCCTGCCCGCTGGGCATCTTGTTGACGAGGGGCGCATCGAAATTCGTGGCCCGGACCCAGAGGGCAATGGTGATCTGGCCGGCAATTTTCAGGCGGGTATGATCGGGAATCTCGACGTAGTCCCCGCTCACCTGAAAGTTCAGCGTTCCGCCGCTCCACTGGGCGCCGTGAATGAGGCCGTCATTCTCTCCTGCCGCATCGTGTGCCACGGTGCCACGATCTTCGTTCAATCGCCATTGTCCCACCGGTGGCTCGGACGCGGCTGCCTCCAAGAGCGCGAACAGGAAGAAGACGCAGATGAGCTGCCGCAGCTTCATCGGGTCCACCTCCCCAACGTGTTCAGTGCGTGGTCAGTCCCCATTCACAGCGATCCTTCATCCTCCGCGCCATCTGGTATCCGCGCCCCGCTGAACCTGCAGAAATGGATCCGGTTGGTAAGAAGTCTCATGGAGGAATCCGGTGTCGGGGACTACTCCCCATCTTCTCTCGGCGATTCGGTCGTGACGATCTCATGGGGACACCTCCATCACTACGCGGAAACCGGTCTCGCCGACGCCCCAGAACCCGCCCGCCAGGACCGGGTAATCGCCGATGACACCACCGCCGCCGCAACCGCGGGGGTCAGGGAGTGCGGGGAGTCCGAAGAATGCCTGATGTTTCATATCGAAATAGCCGGCGACCTGCGTCCGCCGAACCGCGCCGCCGTAATGCGTGCCGATGGTGCCCTTGAGGCCATGCATGCGACAGCCGATGTCACTGTACCCTTCGCCGAACTGCTTGGCGTTGACGAGGCCGGCACGTTCGGCGGGAAACGATAGGTGATGGCGAAGCAATCCCAGATATCCCCGTGCTTATACCAGTTGCGGCCCCCGGTCCCGTAGGCGCTGATCGGGTTGTTGTCCAGGATCCATGTCATGACGTCGACGGAGCGGACACCCTGTTCGACGAGAATATCGCCGGAGAGGACCTTGTCCATGCCCCAGGCTTTGAGCCGGGCTTCCGGATCGTTGGGTTTCTCTTGCAGGAAGTGCTCCACCGGGTTCCAACTGTTTCAGACGTCGCCGCCGTTGAAGCAGGCCTCGCCGAAGCCGATCCGGCCGATATCGCCGTAGTGAACGCGTTTGACCGCCGACCAACAAAGAGGCCCACCGATCCTCCCGTTGTCATTCCCGCGGAAACGGGAATGACAACGGCACCCCGTCGAGGGCCTTGGAATAGATATGGTTTTTTGCCGTCGCGAAGCCGATGGGAAGAACCGGATTGGACTGAGCGGCGGGGAAGAGGAAGGCATCTGGAGAGAGCTTCGGAGGGGGCTTCTGGGCGGGATCAGGTCGGCTTGGGCGCCGTGAAAGTGTTGTGGAACTGCGAGTAC
>CAYHAJ010000484.1:0-34170 GCA_964354535.1 uncultured Pirellulales bacterium | reverse complement strand
CTTGCCCGTCAGCAGCCCCCGCTGCATGGGGCTGTAGACGATGACCCCGATCTTATGCCGTGCACAGTAACCGAGGATCTCCGCCTCGATCTCCCGATGCAACATGCTATAGGGCGGCTGCAGCGAGGCGATGGGGTGGATCTTGCGGATCCGCTCCATCTGCCCAATATTGTAGTTGGACACGCCGAGATGGCGTACCTTACCCTGCTCGGCCAGCCGGGCCATCTCCTCCCACGCCTCCTTGATATCCACCTCCGGGTCGGGCCAGTGCATCTGGTAGAGGTCGATCGCTTCGACGCCGAGGCGTTTGAGGCTGTCCTCGCATTCCTTGCGGATGCTCTGCCTCTTGAGGTTTGGGACCTTCTCCCGCTTGTCGTTCCAGAGCAGGCCGCACTTCGTGGCGACGTACGGCTTATGTCTGCTCATTTTGAGCGCCTGGCCTACCAACTCTTCGGAATGGCCAAGGCCGTAGACCGGTGCCGTATCGATCCAGTCGATCCCCTTGTCCAGCGCGGCCAGGATGGCGGCGACGGCATCGTCGTCGTCCTGCGGTCCCCAGCCGTACTGCCACGGCCCGCCGATCGCCCACGTGCCAAGACCCACCGTTGTCAGGTTCAGGTCCGTAGACCCAAGTTTTCTCGTTTGCATAAGCACATTCCCGGCTGGAAACGAATTTGACTACAAGATATAGGGAATTCGATGATACATCAACACCTGACTTGGACGAGCGCAGGAGGATTGCTCTCGGACCACGAACCGGGTAAAATAATACTCCTTCGTACTTTTATTCCATAGTGGTTCCTGGAGTTATCGATTTGGCGCCGCCCACACGTAATCTCGGGCGTACACTGAGGACTTGGGTGATCGGCAAGTCCCGCGACCCACGGGATGTGCAGGTCTTTCAACGGCTGTCCCTGGTAGCGTTCTTCGCGTGGATTGGCTTGGGTGCGGACGGACTCTCCTCCTCGAACTATGGACCGCAGGAAGCCTTCGTGGCTCTGGGAGAGCACCCGCACCTGAGCATCTTCGTAGGTCTGGCGACCGCCATCACCATTCTCGTTATCGCCGCCAGCTATCACCAGATCGTCGAACTTTTCCCCACGGGCGGTGGCGGATACTTCGTGGCCAGCAAGCTGCTGTCACCCTGGGTGGGCATGATTTCCGGCTGCGCCCTGTTGATCGACTACGTGCTGACCATTGCGGTATCCATCGCCAGCGGGGCCGACGCGGTCTTCAGCTTTCTGCCGTTGGAACCGTGGCATCGGTACAAGCTGGAGTTGGCTGTAATCGTCGTCATTCTGATGGTGCTGCTGAACATGCGGGGTGTGAGGGAATCGGTGCTTCCGCTGGCGCCGATCTTTCTGATGTTTCTGGCCACGCACGCCTTTATCATTCTGTACGGGTTGTTCACTCATCTGCCCCAGGTGCGCACGGTGGTGGACTCGTTGCAGACGGATGTGAATCACACGATATCCACCGTGGGTCTCGGGGGCCTGATCCTCCTCGTGCTGCGGTCCTATAGCATGGGTGCAGGCACGTACACGGGGATTGAGGCCGTCAGTAACGGGCTGCCGGTTCTGCGCGAGCCGAGGGTCCACACGGCCCGCCTGACC
Source organism: uncultured Pirellulales bacterium (assembly GCA_964354535.1). GTDB lineage: Bacteria > Planctomycetota > Phycisphaerae > Sedimentisphaerales > Anaerobacaceae > PLanc-01. Next base: position 32,557 of record CAYHAJ010000484.1, on the reverse strand, counting down.
ATGCGGTACATGGCCATCTCGCTGTCGTTTATGGTCCTCGGTCTGATCCTGGGCTATCTGCTCTATGGAGTCGGGGAGGAGCCGGGCAAGACCTTCAACGCGGTCCTGTTCGAAAGAGCCACCGCCGGGTGGGGCAAACGCCTCGCGCGCCCGTTCATCTTCATCAGCCTCCTGTCGGCCGCGACCCTTCTTTTCGTTGCGGCCCAGACCGGATTCCTCGGCGGGCCCCGGGTGCTGGCCAACATGTCGCTCGACCGCTGGCTGCCGACGAAGTTCTCCGTTCTCAGCGATCGGCTGGTGATTCAGAACGGCATCCTGATCATGGGCGGACTGGCGTTGGTGGTCATGATCTTCACCAAGGGCTCCGTGCGGCTGCTTGTGGTCCTCTACAGTATCAACGTCTTCATCACCTTTGTTCTCTCGCAGTTGGGCCTGGTCCGTCACTGGTGGCGAAATCGCCATCGGGTCGAGCGCTGGTTCCGCAGGCTGTTCGTCAGCAGCGTCGGTTTGATCCTCACCTCGTTCATCCTGATCTCGATGGTCGTCCTCAAGTTCTTCGAAGGCGGCTGGGTCACCTTATTGATCACAGGCAGTCTGATCGGGATCGCGATTCTGGTCAAGCGGCACTATCAAAACGTCATGCAGCAACTGCGCCGGCTCGACGAGCTGGCCGAACGGGCGGAGTCCTATATTCAATCGTCCGCGGCCCGTGAGACGGGGGTGCCGAAAGGTCCGCCGGCCTTCGACCCCAGGGCCAAGACCGCCGTGCTGCTCGTCAGCGGCTTCAACGGCACCGGGTTGCACACCCTCTTGGCGATCATGCGGCTGTTTGGCCCCACATTCAAGAACTTTGTGTTTCTCGAAGTGGGTCAACTGGATGTGGGCACTTTCAAGGGGCCGCAGGAGGTGGAACACCTGCAAGCTCTCGTCCAAAGGGACCTGAACCGATACGTGGACTTGATGAACAAGGAAGGCTTTCATGCCGAGGCGATCAGCGATATCGGCGTGGACGTGGCGGATCAAATCATGCAGATCGTCCCGACGATCATCAAAAAGTACCCCGGCGCAGTGTTCTTCGGGGGCAGGCTGCTGTTCCTGAATGAAACCTTCCTCAACCGGCTGCTCCACAACCAACTGGTTTACACGATCCAAAAGCGGCTCCACCGCCTGGGTATCCCCTTCGTGATCCTACCCATCTACGTATAACCGGTCAGCGGTACTGCGAGCCGAGGTAGAGGAGGTTGAGGGCGGCCGTGTGGACGGGCTTCAAGATAACGTCTATAAGGTTCCAAGCGACAATCAAGCCAATGATCTGGGCTGTCGGCTGGGCCATCAACTCCCGGTAGCGCTGCGCGGTGCTCTCGCGGAGAAACAGAGACAACACTTCACTACCATCGAGCGGAGGGACCGGCAGAAGGTTGAACACCAGCAGGATCAGGTTCAAGGAAAAAAGGATGCTGACGGCGACGGCGGCGCCATTGGCGAGGCCCGACGATTGTGCGATCGTGGTCCGCGCCCAAGTGACTTCCTCAGGTTGAGCGAACACGCCGAGAAGGATGCCGGCATGGATGAGGACGGCGGCCAGGAAGATCAATACGAGGTTCGCCGCCGGGCCGGCCAGGGCCATCAGGGCGGCTTTTCGCCGGTTCTGATACGCCCAGTACGGATCGTAGGGGGTGCTGGCCCAACCGATCATCCAGCCGTGGGGGAGCGACAGAACAAACGACAGGATTGGAATGACTACCATACCCATGGGCGATCTGTGGATATGGGGAAGTGGATCGAGCGTTGCCACACCGGCGTCGCGCGCCGTGGTGTCGCCGAACACCAGGGCGGCAAAACCGTGGGCCGCCTCGTGGAAGGTCGTCGAGACGACGAACACGACGTACCATAAAAGCCCCAGTCCCAGTTGTTCCATCGGCATGCTCCCAGCATACCGGATGGATGCCGCAGGGGCAACCATGACAACACCTAACGGCGTTTTGTGGACGGGGAACTCGTATTCTATACTCTATGAGTACCCGTCCCGAAGGGGCTTTCCTGTCGCGGGCCGGGCGATTGTGGGTGGGGGTGTGGGGATCCGAACGCGATGTGTCACGAGCTTCCAATCCGCGAAGGTGCGGCGGAGAGGGTCTGGACGCGTCATATTCTGGGACCCTGGCCGCCACCTGCTCCGATGGCGTGCTATCACAGACGTAAGGAGATTTACATGAGTGACCTCGTCATGCTCCAGGGGCCGGAATCACAGACCGTACTGGAAATGGTCGTCCGGAACCAGTCACCGGCTATCATGTCCTATCTCTCCAAAGACAAGTGGCACGTGGCCAAAGTCGTCCTGACGAACCTCCAGGCCGGCCGGCTGTATGTTGAGAACTGCCACACGTCCGGTAAACCCCACCCGATCAACGTCCGCATGGACCAGCCGGTGGGCATGAACTTCAAGCACGCCTACGGCAAATTCGTTTTCGATACGACCGTAGTGAGTCTGGAGCCTTCCAGCGATCCGGAGGCGGGGGGGACCATCGTCCTGGCGGCGCCGCAGCGCATCGGTGTGATCCAACGCCGCAGCTATTTCCGGGTCAATGTCCCCTCGTCCTTGCGGGTCAACGTGGTTCTGTGGCACCGCACGGGCCACCGTACGCCCGAGGAACGCGGACATATCTACCACGAGGGCCGCCTGATGGACATCTCCGCCGGCGGTGCTCAGGTGATTGTTCCCCGCAAAGACACAAAGGCCTGCCTCGCGACTCCCCCTGGAGAAGGTGGCGCCGCCCCGGGCGAATTGGACTTTCGCAAAGGGCAGTTCCTGGGCGTGCGATTCACGCCGATGCCCTATGAGACGCCGCTGATGTTCAGTGTGCAGGTTCGCAACGTCCTGCCTACGGCGGACCACGCGAGTCTGTGTCTGGGCCTGCAGATCGTCGGTCTGGAAGCCAGCGAGGAGGGTCGGCAAGTGCTCAGCCGCTTGGCCAAGGTCGTGGAGTGCTATCACCAGATCAATCAGTCCCAAGGGCGAAGCCCGCAGACCACTTTCCAAGTGGAGAACGACGCTTTCACCGTCCCGTGCGAAGCACGATAGGCACCTGTCAATCGTGGGTGACGGGGCCGGGCTCGGTTCCGGTAGCCAGATCGGCAGGCGTCAGGGCGGCGTGCGCGCGCCTGCTTACCGCCGCGCTGTAGAGCCATCTCAGGAGGCTATTGCCCGCGAAGCTGCCGAACGTCAGCACCAGGGCGATCTCCGGGCGCGACCACGCCAAGCCGAGCAGGAAGAGAATCCAAATGAGGTGGCCGAAAGGCTTCTTGCCGGTCAGGTATACGTTCAGCAGGTGCGGATACGGGATCTGGCTGACCATGAGCAGTGCCACGCCCAGCGTGACAAACGGCAGGGCATAGACGAGAACATCGAGAGTCGGGACCTCGCCCTGCTGGAAGATGACTAAGCTGACGATCACGCCGGCTGCCCCAGGACTGGGCAGACCCACGAAGCTCATGTGGGCCGCCTCATTTTCCTCGTTCTCCACGTTGAACCGCGCCAAGCGAATGGCGGCGCACGCGATATACACAAAGGCGGCCAGCCAGATGAAGCGGTGGAGAAAGCCCCCGATGATCACGGTGTTCAGCTCCAGCTTGTACTCCACGAGCTTGAGCATGAGAAAGGCGGGGGCGATGCCGAAGCTCACCATATCGCAGAGGCTGTCCAACTGGCCGCCGAAGCTGGAAGTGCTCTGGCTCATCCGGGCCAGCCGGCCGTCGAGCATGTCCGCGAACATGGCCGCCAGCACCAGGTAGCCTGCCACGGCGAAGCAGGACCACTGACCGGCCTCCGGCTTCATCTCTTTGCTCGCCAAGGCAATCGCCATAAAGCCGAACACGCCGTTGAGGATAGTGATCAGGGAGGGCAAGATGGTGATGTATTTGACACGCTGTTTGCGGTCGCGCCGAAAGAGCCTGCCTCTGCGCGGTCGTGGCCGCGACGATCTGTTGCTCAGAATTCTGTATTTATTGCTCACTGCCTGCCTCACTGCCGCGCCCACACGGGCACCCTATATGTCCTACTAATTCCCTCGATCCAATGCCATGGGACTAATAGGACGAATAAGACTCATCGGGCCTATTTGTTCTCACCGCTGCCGATATTTTGCCAGCGGGGTCATCCCCGCCTTGACCTTGTCTCCGACCCGAACCAGGCACTCGATCTGCTTGTCGGCGGGCAGATAGAGCTCGGTTCGGGACCCAAACTTGATCATGCCGAATCGCTCGCCGCCGGTAAGTTGCTGACCCTCGCGTGCAGCACAGACGATCCGTCGCGCAATGGCGCCGCTGATCTGGCGGACCAGCAGCCGATCCGGCGGGTTGTCCGTCCGAACCAGGACCAGGTTGTTGGATTCATTGACTTTGCCCGCCCGTCGGTTCATGGCGTTTAGGTACTTGCCGGGCCGGTAGGTGATCTTCTCCACCGTCGCGTCGCACGGCGCGCGGTTGATGTGCGTATTGAAGATGCTCAAAAAGATCCCGATCCGTAGTGCCGGACCCCCCAGGAAATCTGCTTCCTCCACCTTTTCAATGTCCGCGATGCGCCCGTCGGCGGGTGCCAGGAGCATTGTATCGTCCCGGACGACCCGTCGGTTGGGATCGCGAAAGAACATCAGAGCCCAGATCAGCACGAGCACCAGGATGCCCTCGGTCGCGGCCACCGCCCCAGGTGTCAGCAGGGCGGATCCCAGGAGGGCCACGACACACATAAGTGCTGCAACCACCGTAGGATAGACAATTACCTCGGGCAATCCGTACTTGGTCAATGGAATTCGCATGAAACCATGATACCCGGGATGAGAACGCGAATCAACGCCCAAAATGGAATCGTTTGCCCCCGGGGCGGGTTCCCTGGCGAGGCGCAAGGAAAGGGGCCGACCTCCGCCGCGTCGGCCCTACTGTTGAAGAAAACGATGCACTCACTATTAGTGACGTTGCTGGAAGCCGAGTGTTACATTCTTTTTGCGGTTTTTTCTGGGCCTTGGCTTACTTCACGACAAGCACGGCACAGCGAGCCAGGCGGACCAAGCCCTGGCACGTGCTGCCCATCACGCGGTCATAGAGTCTGGAATGGCCCATGAACCCGATGACCAACAGGTCGAAGCCGCGTTCCTTGATGAACTCCACGATGGTCTTGACCTCATGGCCGACGAGCACATGACACTGCAACTCGATGCCCTGGTCCTGGGCCATTTGCTTGGCCCGCTGCATCGCCTGGCCGTACCGGCCGTTGGCGGCCTGCTTGGATTCGACTACCTCGCCCACCGTTCCGGGATAATGGGGCACCTCCTCGACACTGATCGTGTGAAGTTCGGCGCTGAAGCACTTGGCCAACTCCAGGGCGTGCTCCAACGCCTTGAATGAGCCCTCGGACCCATCCAGTCCGTGCAAAATTCTCTTATACCCCATTGGCGGTCTCCTCTGACAGTTCATGTGGGGGCTGGAACCATTTCTGGGCGATCAACGTCGGGACGACGGCACTGGCGATGACGACGACCACGAGCGTCGAATACTGGCTGGAGTCGATCAGGTTGCGGGACAGGCCGAACATGGCCGAGATCGTACCAAACGTCAGGCCCGTGGACATCAGCAGCGTCGTGTACATCGAAAGGCGATTGTCCATCCGAAAGAGCTTGGCTGTCGGGTACACGCCGAGAAACTTGGCTGCTACTTTGACCAGCAGCAGGAGCAGAATCACCAAAGCCCCTTGGGTGATGGCACTGCCTTTAACCAGAGCACCGGCCTTGAGGAAGTAGAAGGGCGTGAGCAGGGCAAAGACGGCCACGCGGATGTGATAGACGGTCTCCTTATGGTGCCGCAGTTCGCCGGCGACCACCAAGCCCAGGATGTAGGCCGGTAGGACCGCTTCACTGTTGGCCTTGGCCGCCAAGCCGCCCAGAACGAACAGCAGCAAGAGCAGCAACTTGATCTCCGGTTCGCTGACTTGCCCTTCATACCGCCGTAGGAATCGGTGCGTTAGCCGGGGAGCAAACGGCATGACCACGACCGAGACTCCCAGAAACAGCACCAGCCACCAGTTGTAGTTCGCGAACATGATGCCCAGAGCCAGAACCGTGCCCAAGTCGGTGACAAAGCAACAGGCCAAGATCAGCTTGCCGATGTCACGCTTGTTCAGACCCGTCTCGACCATTACGGCATAGACAACCGCCACAGAGGTCGTGGACAGGGCCGTACCGGCGATGAGGCTGGCGGGTGTGCTCCAATGCAGCAGCCAGTACGCCGTTGCCATAGCTCCCAAATAGGGTATCAGGAAGCTCACGAACCCGATTGCCAAGGCAGGCTTCCAGTGCTTGCGCAGCGCATCGGGCTCGATTTCCGCCCCGGCCAGGAACGTCAGCAGAATGCTGCCGAATCCGGCCAGAAAATTGATCCAGGGCGTGGTTTCCAGCTTGGCGGGCGTCCCGAGCAGGGAGCCGACCCAAGGGATGAGGTTCCCGGCCGCCGCCCCAATGAGAATCTCGATGAGCGCCACCGAGATGGCCGTGCGAATAGAGATCAAACTCGCCAGCAGCGCCAAGCCCACCCACAGCGCCGCGATCAACCAAGGTGATTCCGACATAGCGCACTCCTACCATACCGCACCGGTAGGAGTTATCAGCCCAAATGCCTGAGCGGTTTCGGTGAACCCCATCACCTCTCGGGAGATGTCTTCCGAGTCAAATGCGTATGTACTCTATACGCTTGGGGGTTTTGCGTCAACACCCTCCGGATAGGGATGTTCCCATTTCTCGGCGTTCGGCGGCCTAATAAACCAGGAACACCCAGACCAGCACCGGAACAGTGATGGCCATCGGACCCGCGAAGACTACTGCACACATCGCTTTTGGCATATCGAAGCCAAAAGCGATACCACTGGCGCAAACCCATGCACCGACAACGACCGCCGCCACGGTGCCCTTCCATCGCCGCGCCCTCGCTTTTGATGCAGCCTCCTGAGTAATGGGCACACACTGTTCGAGCATCCAAAACATGTGGTACATCACCACCGCGCACACCACGAAGAAAGCGACTGCCACAATAGTTCTGATAACCACGGCCAACCTCCCGATAAGGATGTTCCCAGCTCTCCGCGTTGGGGCCATCCGGTCCCGGATCGGACGCCGACTTTTACGCTACCCTGCCGCATGTCGGGCTCTACCCAAGATGCGGTAGAAGGTCGGCGTGGCAATCAGGGAAAACAGCACCGAGATGCAGACCGCACCGATCACGGCAATCGCCAGCGGTCGGAGCATATCGGCCCCCGATCCAATCCCGTAGGCCAGCGGCAGCATCCCCAACATCGTCGTCAAGGAGGTCATCAGCACCGGACGCAGACGCCGACGACCCGAGCGGATAAGCGCGTCATCCGCTGACAGGCCCTGCGCTTGCAGGTGGTCCACGAAGTCCAGCATGAGAATGCCGTTCTTGGCGACAATGCCCACGCCAATGATCGCGCCCAGGAACGAGACGACATTCAGCGATGTGCCGGTCAGATATAGGCCCATTACGGTGCCGAACAGAGCCAGGACCGCGCCCAGTACGATAGCGATGGGTTCGCGCAGCCCGCGAAACTCGATGAGCAGGACCGTGAATACCAGGACAATCGCCATCGCCAGCACGACCAGCAAGTTCTGGAAGGATTTCCGCTGCTGCTCATAAAGGCCGCCGAATCCTATCGTCCCCAGCGGAATCGACGTGTCTTTGCTCAGATGCGCGCGGATTTCGGTCATGGCGCTGCCCAGGTCCCGATTCTCCAGGCGCGCGGTCACTGCGACATCCTGCCGCATGTCCTCCCGCCGCAACTCCAGTTGGCCCGGCTCTTCCACGACATCGGCCACCTGGGAGAGCTTGACCAAATGACCCGCCGGCGTGCGAATCGGCAGATCAAGCAACGTCTCAATGCGGTCCGTGGCGCTCGCCTCGACGAGAACACGGATCTCAATGACGCGATCCCCCTCCAGGATCGACGAGGCGGTCTGACCCAGCATGGCGGTGCCGACCGCCGAGGCGATCTGATCGGCGCTCAGACCGAACCGCTGGGCGTCTGTTGTTCTGACCCGCAGGTGGATCGAATTGCCCGCATAGACCAATCCATCGAAGGTATCGACGACGCCTCGGATGTGCTGGATGCTCTCTTCGATCTGGGGGGCCTTGTTCTTGAGGAAGTTGATATCGGTCGAGAACAGCTTGATCTCGATAGGGGCCGGGGACCACATCAAGTCGCCGATCAGGTCACCAAGGATGCCGGGGAATTCCCAGTTCAATCCGGGCACGGCCACGTGGAATTGCTGGCGCAGGTCCGAGATGACATCTGCCGTGGTCCGCTGGCGGCTGGGCTTGAGCTTCACCAGGAAATCGCCCGTATGCGGCTCGGCGATGGCCAGCGCCAAGCGGGCACCGGTCCGCCGGGAGTAGCTCTCGACATCGGGCGTCGCCACCAGAATCGCCTCCGCCTGTCGGAGCATCTGGTCCGTCTCGGCCAGGCTGGTTCCGGGACGGCCTTTGTAGTCGATTACGAATCCACCCTCGTCCATCGGGGGCAGAAACTCGCTCTCCAATCGCCCATAGAATTCCAGACCCGCCAGCACGATCAGCACGCAAAATCCCAGGGTGACCCAGCGGTGCCGCAGCACGATGCGGATGGCCTTCTCGTAAACGCGGATCAGAAGACGGAGCACCGGCCCGCCTTCCAGGGACTCTTCGGACATGGACGGATCGCGGCGCACCCGCATGAGCCAGGCCGCCAGAGAGGAAGTCACCGTCACCGCCAGGACCAGAGAGGTTAGTAGAGAAACCACCATTGTCATGGCCAAAGCGCGGAAGAATACGCCGGTGATCCCATCCAGAAACGCCAACGGGATGAAGACTACCACGGGCGTCAAGGTCGAAGCCACCAACGGCCGGAAGAGTTCGCCAACAGCGCTTTGGACGGCAGCGACACGTTTCATACCGCTGCTGAGCTTGGTATGAATGGTTTCCACGACCACAATCGCGTCGTCGATGACCACGCCGATGGCGGCGGCAATGCCGCCCAGCGTCATCAGGTTGAAGGTCAACCCGATCAGCTTCATGGCCACGAGCGTAATCAGCACGGTCACAGGGATGACCAGCGCGGCCACGATGGTGGAGCCCCAGTTCTTCAGGAATAGATAGAGAACCGCTATCGACAGAATCAGGCCGAAGACAATGGCCTCCCATACACTGCGGACGGATTCGCCTACAATCAGGGACTGATCGTAGAAGAAGGCCAGTTTCATGTCCGGTGGCAACTCCTGCTTGAGGGCTTGGATTTGCTGACGCAGGGCCTTGGCGATATCCAGAGTGCTGCCGTCCGGCTGGCTCCGTATGTTCAGCAGGACCGCTTCTTTGCCGTCGGCGGTGACGATATTGAAAATCGGCTCCGGTCCCCGCTCCACGCGGGCAAAGTCCCGAATGGCCACGGGGCGTCCGCCGATGACCTTGACAGGAAAGCCGGCGATCTCGTTGGGATCCCGCAAGCGACCGTCCACGACCGTCAGGTACAGCGTGTGGTTCTCCTCGTGCATCCCCGCCGGAGTAATCAGGTTGTTCTGCTCCAACGCCTCTGTCACCTCCGACAGGCTCAAGCCCAGGGCCTGCAAGCGCAGCGGATCGACGATCACGTGATACTCGGTCGTCCGCCCGCCCACCAAATCTACGCGGGCCACGCCCGGAATCCTCAAGAAACGCGGTTTGAGATCATAGCGAGCCGTCTCCCAGAGATGGGTAATGTCGCGCGTGGCACTGGTCAGACTCACTCCGATAATCGGAAAGGCCGAGAACGTCAGGCGATGGACGCGCGTCGTGGCTGTCGCCGGCAGGGTGCTGCCGATCTGCGACAGACGCCCCAGGACGTACAACTCCGACTGGACCATGTCCACCGTCCAGTTGAAAAAGACGCTCACTTCCGCCGAGCCCCGTCCCGTGGCCGTGCGAATCGTGGTCACGCCGGGGATATCCTTCATGGCCTCCTCAATCGGCCGCGTGATCGTGGCCATCATCTCGTCGCCCGGCATCACCCCGTTATCGACGAGGATGACCACCCGTGGGAAATCAGTCTGCGGAAAGACGGAAGATGAGATATGAAAGGCGCAGTACACCCCCGCGAGGCACAGCGACAAGGCAATGAAGACAATGGCAACCGCGTGTCGCGTGGCGAAACGGCCCAACAGGGAGTGCTCTTGCGGCTGGATCGAAGGCTCATGTATTTCCATGTCTTGCTCCGCTTGGGCGAGTTACTGGTCCATCACCCGGATCTTGGTCTTGCCCGGCAGGCCGTAAGCCCCCACCGTCACCACCTTCATGCCCGGTTCGAGTCCCTGGCCTGTGACCTCCAGCCAATCTCCTTCACGGACCCCACGTTTGACGGGAGTGGGAACCGCTTCGTCTCCCTGCACGAGGGCCAGAACGGTTTGTCCCTCTGGTGTCGTTACGACACTCTCCTGCGGAACAGCCAGCCGGTCCCCATACTCACCCACGGTGATTCGGACGCGGACGAACCGGCCGGGACGCAGGCTGGTATCGGCCGGCAATCCGATCAGTACGGGCATCGTGTCATTGTTCGGGTCGGCCCGGCAGTCAATGTAATCCACTCGGCCCACCAACAGTGCAGCGGGAGAATCGGAAGAGGCCGCCGATGCACTCGTCTCGATCTGGACCTGCTGGCCTAATTGCAGCTTGTGTGCCTGGGGCGTCGGGACTCCTGCCTTGACGACCAAGCGTGTCATGTCCGTCAATCGGGCCAGAGTATCCGCCTGACCTACCGTCTCGCCGGCTGTCACGCACAGCTCGACGATGGTGCCATCGGATGGAGACGTGATCTTGAGCAGTTCCAACTCCGTCTGGGCACGGGCCAGCGCAATGCGGGCGGCGTCGAGTTGTTGCTGGGCTTCCAGAAACAGTTTGGCCGAGGTCCCGTCGATTTGTTTGAGACCTTCTTGACGACGCCAATTCTCTTGGGCAAACGCGTGGGTCTTTTGGGCCTGATCCACGGTGGCCTTGGCCAGTTGATCGTAGAGCGCGAAAAGGACTTGGCCCTTGGTCACGCGCTGGCCCACGGCACAGTGAACTTCCGTCACAATGCCATCCAGCGGCGCGCGGATGTTCGCAGCGGCCGGGGCAACACCCGCTACCCCTGGATTGGGGACCACGGAACCATAAGCCGACACGTAGTCATGCAGGACTTGGCGACGAATTTGCGCCACTTTCACGGGCACTACCGTCACCACGGCCGGCTCGGCCTCCTCTTCACCGCCGGGAGCTTGCCGCGAGAGGACATAGAGTCCGGCCCCGCCGGCGAACAGAATAAGCAACCCCAGCAATCCACTCAGCTTGTTATTCATGGTCTTGATCCTCACGTTCAAACCTGATCTGTCCCGACCAATCCGGCAGGTCAGCCGCGACGTGCATGGCGTTCTCGATCTGCTGCAGGGCTCGAAAAGCCTCTACGCGGGCATTCAACCGGTTCAAGGCCCCGGCACTGGACTCCAGGGCGGCGGCATCCGCTTCCAACCGCACGACCTGCCCCAACTCATACATCTTGCGGATGCGGTCGGCCGTGGCTTTGTGCTCTTCAACGAGAGTCTCGGCGGCCCTCACCTTTCGCAGAGACGCCCGATAATTCCTTGTCGCCTGCTCCAGATCGCTCACAATCTGAGCTTGTAGTACCCGGACGCGGGTCTCGGCCTCGGCTCGACCCGCCTCGGCAACGGCAATCGCCCCACGGTTGCGATTGAACACCGGCAACGTCATGGCCAACCCCAGTGACCACTTGTTCTCGCTCTGGTCGAATTCATAGCCCGGCCCGATCTGGATATCCGGGTATTGCCGGGCGATCTCAAGCTGTAACGCGAACTGACTGGCCTGGTATTCCGCCAATGCGGCCAAAAGGTCCGGACGATTCAGCAGTGCCTGGCGCTGCGCCTCGGTCGGCGGCACGTTGTCGGGTAACACTTCAAACGTACCAAAGGACAACTCCTTCGATTCCAGCGCCTGGGCCGGCACGCCCATCACTCCGGCCAGCCGGGCACGGGCCTGGACCTGTTGTCTTTCCGCGTCCAGCATGGCCAAGCGAGTTTCATCCCGCAAGATACGGGCTTGACCAAGCTCGTTGGCAGAAACCTCCCCTGCCTTGAAAATCCCTTCCAGTAGCTTGACGTTATCCTCCTGAATGGTGCTTTGGTTCCGCAGCAGGCCGGCGGTTTCGGTAGCCGTATACAGGTCCAGCATTGCCTCCCGGATCTGGTGGCGCAGTCGCCAGGCCGTCTGGGCGATTTGCAGGCGGGCCGCTTCCGACAGATGTTGTGCTTCGGCGATTCGATAGCCGCGTTTGCCCGCCGTTTCTATCGGGATGTCGAGCACTGCGCCGACGATCCAAGGCGAGATGGGGGCGTCAAGTCCCGTCGTGGAATTGAATCCGGGTGCCACGCTGAGGCTGGGGTTGGGACGCTCGGCCGCCGCTATCTTACGGCCCTTGGCGACGGCCCATTGGGCGCGGGCCACGTCAAGCTCCGGACTGTAGAAGAACGCCGCCAGCGTCAACTGGGCCGAATTCCAAGTCGCCAGAGGCCACTGCTGCACGTTCAGCGTCTGCTCAAGGTAGGCTTGCAGGTCCTGCCCGTCCAGCGTGCGCGATTCGAAGTCATCGAGTGTCTTCATGCCGGACAGGGGCCGATCCTGGTAGCTGGCGCAGCCACCGATAACCGCCAGTGCCGCAAACCAGACCAACAGCGCACGCGTGCACATTTTCACCGTCCTATCCACCCGAGGGCCTCATGAGTAGAGAAAGAGCGATCACTCGTTGCCAGGTAGGAGTCATCAGCCGAAGCGGCGGTTGTACGGGGGCACTCCATCCCCAAGGATCAGTCAGTATGCCGAGCTCCGATCTGCAGAGCAAGCAGAATCTGTCGATGGCCCATCGCAGGCGCTGGTTCTGCTCTTCCATAGGTGTGATCGGAATTCGGGGGCGGCCCTGCCATAGTCCGCTGAGAATCCGTGGCCACTTAATCCCCTTCTCCTCAGTAGGAAAAGACAAATTCGTGCAACGCGCCGAAACCTAAAACGGGCTGGCACAAAGATTTTCTTTATTGGAGACGAGGCAAGGACTTACGGCGATTTCAGGGGGCGGCCAAATCCATTTTTTTCGTCAAATTCATGCAACACGGTAGGTAATAGGGAGGCGCATAGAAGTCAAAAGTAAAAAGGCAATAATCAAGGAGTCAGGAGAGGTCCGGATGAGCAGGGAATTCCCTTCACATCGTTGGCGTATTTCGCGGTTCCATCTCTTTGGGTCTCGGCCGGAGAACGAGAGACCCTATCGTTCCACTATTCCGGGATTCCGAGGCCGGGCCTGTCGTACAAACAAAGCCAATTGGCAAAGGGGCTCAGGGCTCAGCAACCTGACACCCGACATCCGACCCTTGGACTTCCGTGCGAAACAAAGCCAATTTGAGCTGAATGACATGGAGGGCAAGTGATTTATGGGAATAGGGTTATGACGAATTTGGTGTGCAGAAGGCCTCGGCAAAACAAAGCCAATTCCCTGACGGACAGAAAGGGACGGGAGCGGGCAGCACTGCCGGTGCCGCTTGTCGGGGAAATTGTGCGAAACAAGACGCCCACGACAAAAGTCCCCAAGTCGGGTTTCGACCCGCATTTCTGGGCCAATACCAAGGATCAGATCGGCAAATCCGGACTTCTGTCGGGCGCGTCAAACAAGACGCCCACGACAAAAGTCCCCAAGTCGGGTTCCGACCCGCGTTTCTGGGCGGATATCAAGGATCGGTTCGGCTGACCCCGACTTTTGTCGGGCGCGTCAAACAAAGCCAATTTGCCTCGCACGGATAGGAACGGGCGTGAGCCGGCAAGAGGCGAGCGGATTCGCCCTGGGGCTCCTTTGTGCCAAACAAAGTCGATCATGTTTGCATATAGATATGAGCGAGTATCGACCCGGTTGTCGATGGAGCCGCTGGGGCTATTGTGCAAAACAAAGCCAATCAGGAATCCACGGAATGCCCCTTGACTTTGCCCGGGCGGCTTTGTAGTCTCTCGGGTTTCCCGGACATGGGGAAGGTACGGCCCTGCTGTGATTGCGGGTTGGGAACTGCGGATGGCACCGTCATACGGCTGGAAATCTGCAATCGGCCTGCCGCAATTCATGCTGCCGGATGCGACGGCAGAGGCGAAAAGAGTTTGGAATCCGGTAAAAGGAGAACTTCAGAATGGGTCAAGTGGCAGAATCAGAACTAAAGACCGATCAGGGTGGAGCCGAGCCTCGGAAATCGAGTCTCGTGAGCCGGATCCGGTCGCGGCTGCACGTTCGGCGTGCGGCACGGGATGGGGCATATCTGGAACGCGGGTGGGTCATCGCCAACCACAAGCTGGTGTCCTTCCACGCTGCCTTTATTTCGTCGGTGCTGAGCCTTCCGGCGGTGGAATTGACCAAACGCGCCGCCGAGGGGCAGAACATCAAGTCGGTTGTGCTGACTTTCATGTTCTCACCGCTGCATATGGAAGTGTGGATCTCGCTGGCCGTTCTCTACCTGTCGTGGCACATCGCCATTGCCATCCACGAGATGGGTCACTTCCTGACCGCCGCCAAGCTGACGGCCTTGAACAAAAACTCGCAGGAGAAAGCCGACGCCGCCCTCAAGGGTAGTGGCAGCAAGTTCGGCTATTACGCCCAGATGTTCCTCCTGATTCCGTGGGGCAAGTTCTACGGCGTCAAGAAGGAGAACGGCAACTTCGTCCCCGATGCCCCGTACAACCTCGCTGTCGCGGCCTCGGCCCCGGTCTGGAGCGGGTATCTGGCGGTGGTTTGCCTACCAACCGCCATCGTGACGATTGCCATTGGACTTGGCACCGGCGTCGATTTCTTCGTGTATGTCGGTCGGTTCTTCCTGGCTCCCGGCTGCGTGGGCATGTTGGACCGGCTGCTGGCCGACCCGGGCAAACTCCGCGAGTTCCGCACCCGCGAGAAGATCGCCGCCGAGCAGGCCGCCCGCGCCGCGGCGGCCGCCTCGAAAGAGGCTTGGCCGGTGCAGGTCGCGGCCGTCAAGCAGAGGCTGCTGACTTCGCGGATCACGGAAATCCGGCTCAAGGACGGCAACCGCGTGGCGGCCCCCTGGCAGTTCCGCAACTGCGCCATGGGTGGGCGGCATACGGAAAAGGAATACCCCGAAAGCAACATCTCCATGCAGGAAAGCATGTTCATGCCGCTTTCGCCCAAGACCTACGAGGACGCGCAGGAAATGACCGTGAAACTCCAGTACCGGCTCAAGGAAATCATCGAGTCGGCCCCGGGCGCCAAGGTGATGGGCGTCGGCCTCGAAGGCGGCATCGCGCCCTACGTCGACAAGGCGGAGGGCGACAAGGTGCCTGAGCAGCGCATGTGGCGCTTCATGAAGCAGGCCATTCTCGACTGCGAGTGGGTTCCCGGCGTGGATGTCGCGATCGCTTTGGACCCGGCGTGTTCCGAGCTCGAGAACGCCTACCGCGAGGAGCGGGGCGAGCCCGATTCCGTCGGTATGTACCGCTTCTGGCGCGATAAGAGCAAGGTCGAGATGAGTCGCGATGACATTCTCAACCTCTATAAGCAGGCGATGCAAGAGGGCATCCCCATCCTCTCTATCGAAGACGGCTTCGGCGAGCGCGACCACCAGGGCTGGAAGAACCTGATGAAAGAGCTGGGCGACAAGATCTTCATCATTGGGGACGACCTGGTCACGACCAAGGACTCGAACATCGAAAAGTGCGCCAAGAATGGCGAAATCAACGCTTCGCTGATCAAGGCCAACCAGATCGGTACCCTGACCGAGACCGTGCTGGCCATGCTGACCTCTCTGGCCTACGGCGCCGAGCTGGTGATCTCTCACCGGTCCAAGAGCCCGAACGACCCGTTCGAGGCCGAAATCGGCACCGCCATGAACGCCCTGGGCGTCAAGTGCGGCGGCGGCGCCAACACCGAGCGTCTCCAGAAGTACGGACGCATGATGGAAATCCTCGCCCTGGCCCGCGCCACGCAGCGCGAAACGACAGCCAAGGAGCGCAAGGAGATCGAAGAGAGCGTCAAAGAGATCGTCCGGATCCTCACCGGCAGGGACGACGTCTCGGTCTCCCCGAAGGCGGGCGACGTCGATATCACCAGCCTCCTGATGAAGATGCTGGCGATCGAGGCGGTCAGCGGCACTGAAGAGGCGACCAACGCCGGCATCCCATCGGCGGCTGCCACGCTGTTCCTCGGCCGCAGCGGTATCATCCGCTTCAAGGGCTCGACCCCGCTGGGCACCTCTGCCGGCGAAGACGAGGCCATCCACTACGTGGACAGCATCATCGAGCCGTCCGATACGGTGAAGAAGTATCCGGAGCTGTTCAAGGCCGCCGGCGACGGCACCTTCCGGTTCAAAAAGGACGTCAAGGTCGACGCCATCCGGGCCAAGAACGATGAGAAGCTCGCGGGTCTCTGGAAGAAGTCCCGCCGTTACGACGGCAAGGGCTGCATGGACGCCGTGCAGCACATCGAAACCGTGCTCGCCAAGGCCTTCGTGGGCAAGAAGGTCGGCACGCTGGGCTCGCTGCTCGACACCGACCGTCAGCTTCTCGGCTTGGAGCTGGAGCAGGCGATTGCCGCCGGCCGGATCAAGAAGGACGCCTCGAAAGAGGAGAAAATCCACGCCATGCAGCGTAAGGGCGTGCTGGGCATGAACGCCATCCTGTCGATGTCGCTGGCCCTGGGCCGGGCGGTCGCGGCGGCGGACGGACGCGAGCTCTGGCAGCTCACCCGGGACATCGCCAGCGACACGATGGCCAAGTTCATCGTGGCCAACGGCAATGGCGCCAAGAAGAACCTGGCCGACCTCAAGAAGCTGGACTTCGACGAGCTGACGCGTCAGTACCGTCAGACCGCGGCGGAGTCCGTCAAGAGCGGCAAGACCATCTACGAACTACTCCGGGCCCAACTGCCGGTCTACCCGGTGTGATCTGATTGCGGATTGACAATTGCGGATTGCGGATTCGGGTCTTTCGACCGGTCCGCAATCCGCAATTTCTTTTGGTCCGCAAAACCTTCCAGAAAGACTCCGGCGGTTGCCGATAAACCAGGTACGTTGCCGGAAATCCGCAATCCGAAATCGGTCGTCAGGCCATGCTCAGGCAAGGCATTTTCCACCTGCTGTCTTTTGTGGTGTTCTTCAGCGTTGGCGCGGGAGGGCTGGGCGTGGCGGTCCTGTGCGACGATTTCGTTCGGTACTGTCACAACCAGCACCTCGTGAAAGAGGCGCAAGCCTCGGTTCAGCGTCTCAAGGCCCTCAATGCCGACTACGACGGCCTGCTTGAACAGCTCGAAAGCAACCCCGACCTCCTGAAGCGTATCGCCCCCGTGACGCTCGGGACCCAGCCCGACGATCCCAACGCCATTTACCCCAAAGCCCGAGCCCAGGAGTTGGCCGTCGCTCGCAAGGCCCTGGTGGAGCAGACCGACCAGGAGCCTGTGGAAACGCCCGTCCCCCACTGGCTCCAGCGGTGCAGCGAGCCGGTCAAGCGGATTACTCTATTCATCGCCGGGGCCGGACTGGTCATCATCTCCCTGGTCTGCTTTACGCCGGAGGAACAGGGCTCCAAGTCCTGAGTGCCGAACCATCCCACCTCACGCGGCAACAAAATTGCCGCCTGGGGCGCGAAATTGCTTGCAAAACGCCATCGATTTGGTAGATTCGAATGGCCTGAATGCATAAAATCGGGCAGGTAGCTCAGCTGGTAGAGCAACGGACTGAAAATCCGTGTGTCGCTGGTTCAACTCCAGTCCTGCCCATTGCAAGTCTTTATCTGCAAAGCACTTGCGACGTTTCCTTTTTGGCCTCGTGACATTCAGAAGGGTGCGTGCCAAAGGGAATCCGTTGCTCAGGGCATTTCTGGCTGGTGCTCGTGCCAAATCCTGCTGCCAGTTCACCTCCGGATATGCGACTCTCGTCACCTGTGCAGAGCCGTCGCAAGCGCCGGATGTGGGGATGGCGCGGCACAGCACGGCCGGCAGGCTGCAATGGTCTTGGGCTGCGGGACACGCGATAGAGGCGGGGCAGCGGAATCCGTGCGGGTTCTTCGCGGCCATGTACCGCCGGGGCTTGTGGCACCACATAACGCAGGAACAAGAAGATCTCGCACGAGTGAAGCTCAAGAGGCTGGATTTCGGGGAAGACTCGCGGTTGCCAGGTCTGGGAGAGGAATGCTTGCCCGACTGGGGGGAGCTTGCGGCCTAACGGCGATGGCTGCCGAGTGCAGATTCGACAGGCATACCGTTCGTCTTGCTGCGGTTCGCGCCTTGCCCAGGCAGGGGACAAGGATTTCCGTCAGCAGGGCGATGATGCCGATGACAACCAACAACTCCACCAGCGTGAACCCTTGCTTTCCGGTCTTCCCGACCCTGTTCGAACCAATCGGGGTAGGTCGTGCGGGCCAGACCCTGACTGTAAGGACTGGTGCCATGACTCTTGCGACAGCTCTGCCAAGCATGTCAGTCTCCCATCCGTTCCGGCTGTACTGTGGTATGAAAAAGGGTGCCGACACGCGTCTTCCCAGGTTCCAACGAGAAGGTATGTTGGTGTCGGCACCTTACTGTGGAGCATGATCGGGATGGACTGGCGATGCCTGCCGCGTCCATCGTCGGCGTCTTTTCCAGTTGTCTACGGGCCCTATTCATGTCGCAGCGCCTCGATCGGGTCCATGTACGCGGCCTGCCGGGCAGGGTAGACCCCAAATACGATTCCCACACCGAGGGAAATGACCAACGACAGGACCACTGACCACGGCGCGATCCGCGGCTCGAGCGTGTATACGATCGGCGGCAATAAATCCGGGGCCATCATCGTCACTCCGGACCGCAAGACGCGAAACAGGGGACCGCACAGGAGACCGAACAGCACCCCTAATAGGCCGCCACTGGCCGTCAGCACGACCGTCTCGGTGAGAAACTGCTGGATAATATGTATGCGTTTGGCGCCGAGAGCCCGACGGATACCGATCTCGCGCGTGCGCTCGGTGACGGTGGCGAGCATGATGTTCATGATGCCGATCCCACCGACAACCAGTGAAATGCCGGCGATGACCACCAGCAGGATATTGAACATGGCCCGGGTTCTTTCCGCCTGCTGCAGCAGTTCCTTGGGGACAACCACTGCGTAGTCCTCCTTGTCGTGATACTTCTTCAGCAGAGTGGTGATGATGGCCGCTGTTTCGTCGACATCGTCCACACTCTCAACACTCACAGTGATCTGGCTCAACTCGACGTCTTCGCCCTGAAACTCGCCGCCAACGCGCTTCATGACAAGATCGCCCACACGTTGACACAGAGTTTGCAGTGGGATGTACGCGTCCAGGTTGTATTCCCGGGCATCGAAACTGCCGCCGATCGCGGCTGAAGCCATACGCGGCTTGGTCTGACCGATCACCACGTAGAATTCGCTGCCCACCCAGATCGTCTGGCCGATAGGGTTCTCATAGGGGAAGAGCCGCTTGGCCGCGTCGTGGGCCAGGACCACGACCTTCTTGCCGCGGTCGCGCTGCGTGAGCCAGCGCCCCCGTGCGATCTCCAGTCGGTTCAACTCCAGGTGCGCCTCCACGCATCCCACGAGTTTGGCATCGGCCGTCCGGTTTCCCCGGCGCAATTCGAACCGAAGTTCCCGCATGGGAATCGCGCGGCGAATGCTGGGAATGTTCTCGACGATGCGCTGGTAGTCCGCTCTCAGCAAACCATAGATCTTGAGACGACTATTGGAGTCCTTCTCATCGCTCGTGGAACTCGGCTCCTTGCTCCGAATGATGATGTTCGTGGCGCCGAGCTCCTTGATCTCCTGCTGGGCCCGGTAGCTGACCCCCTCCCCCATGGCCACCAGCCAGATGACCGTACTCGTGCCGATGAAGATGCCCAGGGCAGCCAGGCAGGCACGCATCTTGTGTACCAGCAGGTTCTTTACGCTTAATCGAGCCGTTCGGATGAGGGCGGTTTTCATTTCTGCACCGATTCTGAATCCATTGACTTGGGCGGTGATTCCTTCCTGCCTGAGCCATAGGCCGGCGGAGTGGCTTTCGGCTCGGACAGTTTCGGCTTGGACCCGAGCCCTGACTCCAATACCTCCGTTGTCGTCGGAGCCTTTGGCGCATTCGGCTCCTGTACCTCTGTCTCTTCACGCGGCTGCGAGGCCAATGCCCGTGCTTCTTCAAAAGCCAACGGGTGGAGCACGACCTCGTCGCCCTCCTGCAAACCCGCTTGCACCACCGTGAAACGGTCATTGGTGTCGCCGAGTTCCAAGGCACGCTGTTCTACGCCTTCAGGCGTCCTGACCCAACAGAACGCGCCCTGTGCGGTGTCTACGATGGCGGCCACAGGGATGGTCAATACATCTTCATACCGGGCAACGACCACCTCCACTTCGGCGCTCATGCCGGGTATAAGCCCGGGGATCGACGGGAGCTTGACGATCGTGTCATATCGCACCGTGTTGCCGTTCCACCATCCCGTTGGTCCGGTGACCGAGGCCACGGAGGACACCTCGCCTTCGAGCGTATGGTTCGACAACGACACTCGGGCCGCCAGTCCCGGTTTCATGTGGTCGATGAAGGACTCGCGGATTCCGACCTTTACCTGCATCTGGGAGAGGTCGGGCATGAGGAGCATCGTTTGCCCCATATACACGGTCGCCCCTTCTTCAATCTCCGGTACGTACTCCCACGGTTTGCCGGTGGGGTAAATCACCATGCCGTTCTTCGCCGCCTTCACAACGCAGTGCTCAAGATCTCCTTCGCAGAGCCCAAGTTGAACCTCAGCCGATTTGGCCTGCTCCTTGGCCGCTTCGTAGCGTGCCTTGCTGGCGGTCAAGTTGCCGTTCAGCGTTTCCAGCTCCATAGCCTTGGTATAATCCTGCAGGACAGTGATCTCGGTCTTCTTGACGCCCACGTCCAACTCGGCCTGCGTGACCGAAAAGTTGTGCTCCTCAACCTCCAATCCACTGACATAGCCACGCTCGGCCATCATCTCCGCGTGGGCCAGCATGTTCTGCGCGGTACGCAGGTTTGACTCGGCAATGGCCAGGTCCTTCTCCAGGGTCATCAACTGCGTGCGATACCGGCCTTCCAGATACTCCGAGATGGCGAGTTCCGCGCGCGCCATATCCGCCTTGGATCGTTCGAGATTGGACCTGGCGCTATGAACCCACCTCGACACTTGGTTGATTCGGTCTTCATACGCCAGGGTCCCCAGCCGGACCAACTCATCTCCTGGCTTCACCTCGGACCCGGCTTCGATCACCCAGGTGATGGGAATGTCCTTATCTCGAACCTTGCACTTGATTTCCGTATTGACAGCGCTCTCCAGAGTTCCCGGTTCGGTCACCGTGACGATCAGGTCACCCCGCCTGACCGTGTGAGTCAGCTTGGGGCCGCTCTCCCGTGACGAACCAACATCCGGGATCAGCAAGGCAGCCAAGGCACCCGCGGCAACCAGTCCGATTGTCAGCCACGCGCGTTTCCGCCATCGACCGGCCGGGGGACCCGAGCGCATGCGATCCTGTCGCACCGATGCGGTCTTTGCATGTACGTCAGTCGACATGATCGGTCTCCCGACTCACCGGCATGGCCAGCGTGGCGCCGTCCTGCGGTTTCAGGGCCAACGCCTGCGCTTCGACAATGGACGTCAACGGATCGAGTATGACCTCGTCGCCTTCCTGCAGGCCCGCCTTGACCACAACGGATTCGTCGTTTGTGTCCCCAAGCTCCAATGCACGGCGTTCATTCACACTCTCGGCTGTCCTGATCCAGCAGAAGTCTCCATCGGCAGTCTGCAGAACGGCGCCAACAGGTATGGTCAGCACGTCTTTATATCGAGCAACAATCACTTCGACCTCGGCGCTCATGCCGGGCTTGAGTCCCGGGACCGGGGGAAGCTTGATGATCGTGTCATATTTCACCGCATTTCCGGTCCACCAGCCGGCCGGCCGGGCGACAGAGGCCACCGAGGAGACCTCGCCGTCCAGCGTCTTGTCTGGCAGCGTGATCCGAGCCGCCAATCCCGGCTTGATGCGGTCGATAAGGGATTCGTGAATGCCGACCTTCACCTGCATCTGGGACAGATCCGGCATGAGCAGCAGAGTCTGATCCCGGTGTGCGGTCACCCCTTCTTCGATCTCGGGCGCGTTCTTCCATACGGCGAGGGAGGGGTAGATCACCAGGCCGCCCCGTTCGGCCTTCATCGCGCAGTACGCGAGTTCCTCCACCGCGAGATCGCGGCGCCCCGCATCCATCTTGGCTCTTTCCACATTGGCGGCGTGTCGGGCCCGAGCCTCGTTCAAGTTGCCCTTGAGTGTTTCCAACTCCATGGCCTTGGTGAATCGTTGCAGGACGTTGATTTGGGTCTTCGTGACCTCCACGTTCAACCCAGCGCGCGTGCGCGCAAACGTCGTGTCCTCAACATCGAACTCGCTGATATAGCCTCGCTCCGCCATCATCTCCGCATGAGCCAGCATGTTCTGCGCCGTTCTCTGGTTCGACATGGCAATGGCCAGGTCTTTCTCCAGGGTCATCAACTGCGTGCGATACCGGCCCTCCAGGTACTCCGAGATGGCGAGCTCCGCTCGGACCACGTCCGCTTCGGATCGTTCGGCCGAGGACCTCGACCAATAAGCGTATTTGGTGCGTTCGGCAATGGCGTCTTCGATCGCCAGCGTATCCAGGCGCACCAATTCATCGCCCGGCTTGACTTCCGTACCGCTTTCGATCACCCAGGTGATGGTACTTTGGCCTCGGACCTTGCATTTGATTTCCGCGTTATCAGAACTCCCCAGAATTCCCTGTGCGGTGACCGTGACAGTCAGGTCGTCCCGCCTGACTATGTGGGTTGGATTGGGGCCGTCCTTCTGGAACGAGCCAATACCCGGGATCAGCGCCGCAGCCGATGCGCCTATGGCAGCCAATCCGAGTACCAACAGCACGCGTTTGGGCCACCGGCCTGGTGACGTACCGTGACGAACCCTGCGCCGTTGCGGCACCGGGGTCTTTGTTGGCACGTCAATCGACATGATCGGTCTCCCTGTTGGCCGGCGCAGGCGGCACCGCTTCATCAAGTGGTTTCAGGGCCAGAGTCCGCGCCTCCTCGATGGAGGCCAGCGCATCGAGCACGACCTCGTCCCCTTCCTCAAGACCCGCCTTGACAACAGCGAAATTGTCGTTGGCATCGCCAAGTTGCAG
Source organism: uncultured Pirellulales bacterium (assembly GCA_964354535.1). Classification (GTDB taxonomy): domain Bacteria; phylum Planctomycetota; class Phycisphaerae; order Sedimentisphaerales; family Anaerobacaceae; genus PLanc-01. Next base: position 9,277 of record CAYHAJ010000484.1, on the reverse strand, counting down.
GGAACGCCTCTTTATCCCCTCGGCGGTCATGATCCAACAGAATGTCCCCTGCCTGGTCTCCACGACCGCGGTGAGGGGGATCGTTAGCACATTCTCGTGCCGATCAATGAGCACCTCCACCGCGGCGCTCATGCCGGGCTTGAGCCCCGAAATCGAGGGGAGCTTGATGATCGTGTCGTATTTCACCACATTTCCGGTCCACCAGCCCGCCGGTCGGGTGACGGGGGCCACGGAGAGGACCTCCCCATCCAGTGTCTGGTTGGGCAGTGTGATCCCGGCCGCCAGTCCCGGCCTGATGCGATCGACAACCGACTCATGAATACCGACCTTCACCTGCATCTGGGACAGGTTCGGCATGAGCAGCAGCGTTTGATCCTGGTGTACGGTCGCCCCTTCTTCGATCTTGGGTGCTCGCTTCCACTCTTCAGCCGAAGGGCAAATCACCAGGCCGCCGCGTTCCGCCTTGACAATACAATGCTCGAGTTCCTCCAACGCAAGGTCGCGGCGTTCCGCATCCATTTGGGCCCGTTCGGCCTCTGCAGCGAATCGGGCTTTCGCTGCATCCAGATTGCCCTTGAGTGTCTCCAGTTCCATCGCCTTGGTGAAATTCGTCAGGACCTCGATCTCGGTCTTCTTTACACCCACGTTCAACTCGGCCTGGGTAACCGCAAATCGTTTCTCCTCGAGTTCCAGGGTACTGACGTAGCCTCGCTCGGCCATCATCTCCGCATGGGCCAGCATGTTCCGGGCAGTACGCAGGTTTGACTCGGCAATGGCCAGGTCCTTTTCCAGGGTCATCAGCTGCGCGCGATACCGGCCCTCAAGGTACTCCGGGATGGCGAGTTCCGCTCGGGCCACATCCGCTTTGGCTCGTTCGGCCCCGGATCTCGTCAAGTGAGCGTATTTGGTGCGTTCGGCAATGGCGTCTTCGATCGCCAGCGTATCCAGGCGCACCAGTTCGTCTCCAGGCTTAACGATGGACCCATTTTCGATCACCCAAATGATGGTGTTCTGACCTCGGACTCTGCACTTGATTTCCGTGTTGTCGGCGCTCTCGAGGGTTCCTTGTTCAGTGACCGTGATGATCAGGTCGCCACGGGTGATTGTGCAGGTCTGTTCGGGAGCGCTCTCCCGTGATGCCCCGGGGCGCGGTATGAGCGTAGCAGCCGATGCCAGTACGGCGAGCGCACCGATCGCCAGCAAAACACCTGGCCAACGGCGCCCCGAAGAAGCCGGCGGATCCCTGCGCCGCGGCCCGAACGGCGTTTCTGAGCCCACATCAGTCGCCATGATCGATCTCCGATTTCGTGGGTGTGTGTGGCTGCGCGTCATCGAGTGGTTTCAGTGCCTCATCCTTTGCTTCGTCCAGAAGGGCCAGGGCATTCAGTACGACCGTTTCCCCTTCCCTCAAACCTGCCTTGACCACAATGAACGACTCATTGCTGTCGCCGAGTTGCAGGGGACGTCGCACGACTTCCTCGGCCGTCTGGACCCAACAGAAGTCTCCCTCCGGGGTTTCCACTACTGCGGCTACGGGGATGGTCAGCACGTCCACGTACCGATCCAGTATCACTTCGACCTCTGCACTCATGCCGGGCTTGAGCCCCTCTTCCGAGGGAAGCTTGATGATTGTGTCGTATTTCACCACGTTGCCGGTCCACCAGCCGGCCGGGCGGGTGACCGGAGACACGGAGGACACCGCGCCGTCAAGTGTCCTGTCCGGCAGCGTGATCCGGGCCGCCTGTCCCGGCTTGACACGGTCGATGACGGATTCGTGTATGCCGACCTTCACCTGCATCTGGGACAGGTCGGGCATGAGCAGCAGGACCTGATCCTTGCGTACGGTCGCCCCCTCGGTGATGTCGGGTGTATCCTTCCACTCTGCCGCCGAGGGGTAAATCACCAGCCCGCTTCGGTCGGCCTTGATGACGCAGTCTTCGAGTTCCCTCTTGGCGCGAGCGAGCCGTGCCTCATCCATGGCGAGCCCCGCCTCGTCTGCCTGCAACTTTGATTTAGCCGCTTTCAGGTTGCCGTTAAGCGTCTCCAATTGCATTTCCCGCGTGTACTTCTTCAGAACCTCGATCTCGGTCTGTACGACTTTCAATTCCAGTTCGGCTTGCGTAACCGTAAAGGCATTGCCCTGGACTTCCAGTTCCGTTACATGCCCGCGTTTGAACAGACTCTGGGAGTGGGCCAGCATCTTCTGGGCGGTCTCCAGATTCGTCTTGGCAATCGTGAATCCCCTCTCCAGCGACTTCAACTGCGTTTGATAGCTGCCCTCCAAATACGCGGGAATGGCGATCTCCGCGCGTGCCACCTCCGCCTTGGACTGGGCCAGCGTGGCGGCCGAAGTGTGGAATTCCGTGGTCTGCTGACTGACGGCATCCTCGATGCGTTTGGTGTCCAGCCGGACCAACTCATCGCCCGCCTGCACCACCGTGCCGCCCTCGATTACCCAGATGACGGTACTGTAGCCTCGGACCTTGCATTTGATTTCCGTATTGTTAGAGCTCTCCAGGGTCCCCTGTTCGATGATGGAGACAGCCAGGTCGCCGCGTGTAATCGTGTGCGTCAGTTGCGGACGGGGTTTCTGGGGAGACATGGTGCCGGGGACAAACGTGGCGGCAATCGCCAGCACGGTCACCGCGACAATCGCCAGCAGACCGCGTTTCCACCGTCGGGCGGCCGGGGCATTGCGACGGTGGCCGCCGGCCTGCGCATTCTCTGTCTGTCGAGGCAGATCAGTCGACATGAGCGGTCTCCTTTACGATGTCCGCAGGCCGGGTGTGAACCTCGCCGGGAGGGTCATCCACGGAGCTGCGGGGTGCTTCGCTCGCTCCCGGGGCTGGTGAATCCTGTTGCTGTGGTGAGCGCTCCGCCAACGCGAGCCATTCATCGGGAAGCGCCGGCGGCAGATTCGACGCGTCGCTTTCGGACCCGATGGCGAGGTTGGCGTCCGAAGCGGAATGGTCCATCCACTTGCCGTCCTCGTCGAGCTGCATGGTACCCAACTCGCGTGCCAGACGCATACGCGCGGCGTAGTAGTTGAGCCATACGCCCATGAAGTTGTCCTGTGTGTTGCGCAGAGCCGCCAGTGCCGACAGAAGGTTGGTCGCCGCTGTGGGGCCGAATTGGGCCGGCCGCTGTCCTGGCTGCGGAGGCCGTACCGGTGCATAGAACGCAGCACGCGTCATATCGACGCGGCGAATCGCAATCGTCACGGCACGCCGCTGAATCTCCAGGTCCGTGCGCAGTTGCTCTATCTGCCGCAGCAACCCGCGCAGTCCCAGATGGAGCGAATCATGGGACCGAATGAAGTCGCGACGGCTGCGCTGGTAGTCAATTAGTGACTGACGATAGTTGTTCCGTTCCACCAACCGCGTGAAGGGCGCGTCAAATTCCACTCCCAGCCGCAGATTTCCTGTGGAGTCACGAAAACTGACAGGGTTGTTCCGTGCCGTTTGAATCTCGCCGTTGGCGGTGACATTCAGCACCGACTGCAGCGCGTCGGCGTTGAGCTGGATCGACCGCCAACTGTCCACCAGCGCCGCCCGGCCGTTCATGAAGTCCAAACGGTTGGCCAAAGCCACGGTGAAAGCCTCCCGTGAGCCCAGGGCAATCGTCTCAATGTTCACCGTTTCCAGGCGGGCACGTGCCTGAATCAAGATGGAACTCTGAACCACACGCAGGATGTCGGTAAGCCAGACGACGGTCTGCGTAAAGGCGACGCTCTTCGTATCCTCCGAGAGCCCGTTTCGGATGTTGTCCAGCTCAGCTTGGACCTGTTCGAACTGCCGTTTCAGGTCTGACCATCCCTTATGCAGGCGTTCTCGGTCGGATTGGAACGCGTCTTTCTCTTCGCTGGTCATCGCCCGCTCACGAACGCCAACGGCCTCGTCCATGCGCGCCAGATCCGGTGAGACCTCGTCCAGTTCTCGCTGAACCGATTGCACCAGCTTCGAGGCGTCTGCCAGGATCTGACGCATCAACTCGACAGTCGTATCTTCCGGCAGCTTGCCCACGCGATCCTGCAACGCGACAATCGCATCTTCGACCGCGGTTGCCTCGCGCGACACCAGTTGAAACTGCCGAATCAGGCTGTCGTCGAGTTCGATGGGCAAATCGGGCGGAAGACCGAGGGTACCCGTCTTGTAGCGATCGAGGGCCAGCTCAAAGCTGTTGCGAATCTGCAGCAGGTTGGCACGCTCGTTCTCAATGCTCTGGCGGAACTGGTCAACCTGCACTAGGTCGATTACACCGATGTCCTGAAAGGCGGCCAGGCGCGCCAGGGTCCGCTCCTGCAGGTTGAGGTTGTCCTCCGTATTGCGGATCTGCTGCAACTGCTGCAGGAGGCCGATGTAACCGCCGACGAAACCCTGGCCGGAGAATCCCGTAATGACCGTACCCGCACCACCCCGCTGCGGTCCGGCTACCCCCAGTTCGCCAATGGTCACTTGTGTAAAGAAACCCTGGCGGTATTGCTGATAGGCGCGCAGGTTCGCAAGCAGAGCGCGCTCGACGAGCGTCAATTGCTCCAACGCGACATCTCGTCCGGCACCACGTAACAAGGGCTGGACGAACGAGAAGTTGGCCAGTGAAGAAGTAAAGGTCGTGCCGCCGCGGCCGAACTCGACCACGAACGAATTGGCGAATCCGACCAACAACTCGCCCGCCGTGGCAAGACGCCGTCGCGCCTGGAGATCCGTATCCACGGTCAGATGATCGCTTTCCGACGGTCCACTATGCGCGTATGCAACGGCCGATCCGCCGAAGTACTGAGTATCGAAGCGGAATCGCTCTGCTGTAACGTCCAGAGCGGACAAGTACAGCGTCTCCAACTGGCTCTGGTGCGTCGGCGAGTGAATGTAGGCCAACCGAATCGCCGAGTCGATGTCGAGTCTGACCGATCCGTCAGCATTCACGTCCACATAATCAGGAATAGCCTCGCGCCATGCGGGATTCTCCAGTTCGACCTGAAGACCGTTGTCATCCCAGTGCTCCCAGCCTTTCCTCCCGTCGACCCGAAGCATGTACTCGTGCGAGGCAGGGTCGTCCTGGGGCATCGGAGGACGATCTGGATCGCAGGGATCGAAGTATCGACTGCGCGGATCGATCTCGATGCTGTAGTCATCCGCGTGCCAGCGAGGATCGGTGTTTCGCTCGGCGATCGCATCGTACGCTTCGCGATCTGCTCGAAATCGATGCTCTGTCCGCGAGCACCCACAGACGGCGACAAGGAGAAATACCAGCAGAATGGGTATCCACCATGCAGCCGTCCTCATACGGCGATGTGTGTTCATCAACGTCAGGCCCATCAACCCCAGTTCCGCTGTGTGCTCGAGAAGAATGAATGACATAGACATCTACCGTGTGTTGATTTCTTCCTTGGCGATGCGCCCGTCAAAGAGCCGAATCACGCGTTCGGCCTTGGTGGTGATATGCTCATCGTGGGTAACCACGATTAGAGTTTTGCCCTCGCTGTGCAGACGATCCAGGATAGCCAGGATGTCCGTGCCACTGGCGGAGTCGAGGTTGCCCGTGGGTTCGTCCGCCAGAATGATCAAAGGATCGTTTCCCAGGGCCCGGGCAATGGCCACACGCTGCTGTTGACCGCCACTGAGTTCAGAGGGTCGATGGTCCATGCGGTCGGCCAGCCCGACCAAGGCAGCCAGTTCTCCGGCTCGTTCAGCGCTCTGCTGCTCGGTGAACCCCTGATAGTACATGGGGATAGAGATGTTCTCAATCACGTTCAATTGGGCAATCAGATTGAACGACTGAAAGATGAAACCGATACGCGCACCGCGGATGCTCGACAACTGGTCGTCATCCAGTTGGGCCACACTCTGCCCACCCAGGAGGTAGTCTCCGCTGCTGGGACGGTCCAGACAACCGATCAGGTTGAGCAGGGTGGATTTTCCCGAGCCACTGGGCCCCATGATGGCCACATACTCACCACTGTGGATGGTCAGGTCGATCTCGCGCAGGACACGCAACTGGGTCGATCCCAGCTGATAGTTCTTGCAGAGTTTGTCCATCACCAGGATCGGCTTGCCGCTGCTGAATTCGAGGGTATCGTGGGCCTTCACCATGTTGATCCTGCCGAAGTTCCTTATCCTTGACAGCCCTGTTCCAAGTAGCACACCTCAGTTGCCGCCGTCATATGTTCTTCATTATTCACTGTTCTCCTACAATACGACAAAGACGGGCGCCGACACTCATAGCCTCCGGCTCCAATCGAGACAATGTGTTCGCGTCGGCACCCTTACTGTGGAGGCTGAATGAGGCGGGCCGGCTTGCCTGCCGCGTTCACGTGGCTGTCAATACCTGGCTGTCCTCCAGCACAGTCTATTCCGGTCCTGACTGCCTCTGCTGGCCGCCCGATTCCCGAAGGAGCTCGGCAATATCGAGTCTGGCCTTGGTCCTGCGCGTGATCTTCCGCGCCACATCGGTGGGGTCCATGTTCAGCGTCCGCGGATCGACATCGGCCAGCACCACCTTGGCTCCGATGCTCAGTGGGTAGGCAATGGTGGCGATGAAGGTGATGGCCGGCGCGATGACCTCATCGCCCGGGCCCAGTCCGGCAAACTTTAAGGCGATTTCGAAGCCGGCGGTGGCGTTGGTGAGGAACACGGTGTACTTCACCTGGAGGAACTTGGCGACCTGTTCTTCGAGGGCCTGGACCTTGCCGGCCAGACTCAGCTTGCCGGTGGGTCTTCCGACCTGCTCCAGTTTCTCAATCGCCTTTCTCACCTTGGCCAATTGCGCCGCATATTGCGTCTTCTTTCGGTCCGCGGGATGGATCAGGAACTTGACGATATCGAGGATGTCCTTGCTGCTCACATTCTCGCCGACCGCCGCCCAAGGAACACGGGCCGCCCCCGTCGCGTACCTGAAATCGGCACTCGCTGGTTTCTTCTGCGGCATGTGACTTGTCCTTGAATTTAAGGACATACGTGATCGGCTATTGTCACCCATAATCGGTGCATGTTCCCGGAACTGCAGAGAAAACGCGCCGGACCCCTTTGGGGTGGCGGATGCGACGGGACCATGGCCACCATGGTCTGGTTTGGGCTTATCAGGTGGCACTGGATCTGGGGCGTGGCCTGCTTTCGGAAGAGGAGGATGCATCAGAGGAAGAGGAAGCGGGGGAAGGGGTCTGCTCCAGCGGCTGGGATTCCGAGGCGCAAGCCGCTGGTGACGCAGCCTTTGCCTGATCTGAGGGCGAGGCGGAAACGGCTGGTGCAGCAGCTTTTGCCTGAGCCACACGCTCTTGGGGGTAGAAAACCGCGCAATAATAGAACAAAGCGGCCCCCAACAGGATGAGAATACCAACAGTGATAATCTTCGCTTTGGCTGGCATATCCATCTACCTCAAGCAGATGTCTATGAGGTCCAAACAAACCCGGATCTATCATGGCGCTCACCGGCGCTATCATTGTACGGAAAACGCGCCTGGGCCGCACCAAAATTATGAGCAAAATCTCCAGCAAAGGATCGTCACAGCGAAAATACTCCAATAGGACAGCGTGCTCAGAAACAGCACCGCTTGGACGCCGGGACTGAGTTTCTGCCGGACCGCCGTTCGCCGGAAAACCAGTACGGTCGCCGCCAGGGACGCCAGCAGCAAGGCAACCGCTGCAAAACTGACGGCCGGATCAAGTGCCTCCGGCGCCGAGGTGTCCAGTATCAGTGTCCCGGCGACCATTCCCTGGGCGGTCTCGATCCCCCTGGGATCCGCCCAGACGGCGGGCCAGTAGGGAAGGCGTGAGGACATCCGGAGTATGGACTTGAGGATATGGGCGCCGGCAATCGTGGGCAATAAGAGCAGCGTAAACGCCTTGGCTGTCTGCCCGAAAGACACACGCTCCGGCCCGCAGGCCGATCTTGCCAGAGTCGTCACCAGCAACAGCACCAGGGCAGGGGCTGCGACGAACAGCAACGTGCCAGAGACCAAATTGCTCATTGCCCCTGTCATTCCCAGGGCCTGGGCGAGACGCTCGGGCCCCCACATCATCATTCCAAGGGAAACCGGCCACTCCGAGAGAATTTCATAGACGACAAAGCCACTGAGCGCCAGGATGAATCCGACCTGCGCCGGCCGCAGATCGACGCCGGCCAGCAAATCGGCCAATGGCCGCCGGACGCCAAAGCGAACGTTCTCCTGTGGGCAGGCCTTGAAACATTGAGTGCACAACAGGCAGTCGCGATTGTCGGTGATCGAGGCCGGGTAAAGACCGCTCGTGCAGGAACGTCCGGCCAGGCGATACCGATTCTTCTTCGCCACACAATCCTTGGTGCGACAGCTCGCGCAGACGCCCGCGTCGTCCGCGCGCCACTCCAACGGTGACAGGAGGGCATACAAGCCCAGCAAGTGTCCCACCGGACAGACATAGCTGCAGAACGCGCGCCTTTCGAAGATCAGGGAGACATCGACCGCCACGAGGACGAGCAGGAGCAGATAGAGTGACATCCGATGCGGAAGGCGATTCACCGCCAGAGTCTGTATCCCCACGATCCAAACGAGCGTGTAGAAGACGGTAACGACCCAGCCACTCCTGAGGAGGCCCGGTACGCGCCGTCGGAGCCCGATTCTTCCCGCCCAGTACGTAAGGAACTCCATGGGACAGACGGTACACCACAAACGACCGAACAAGACCGCGGCGATAATGATGACGGGCCACCAGTACGACCAGACGATCAAGTTCGCCAGGTTGGTATCGCGCAGATACTGGGTGAGGTCGGGGTCCGTGGTCGTTACTCCCAGACCGCCGAGGATCAGCAGGACCAAGACGGCCAGCAGAAGCACTTGAGCCCCGGCCGGAAACCACTTGGCCTTCAATAGCCCCCCGATCCCTCTGTTTCTCAGCAGGTTCATTCAGCGATCTTCTCCAATCCGCAATCCGCAATCGAGACACCGCCTCGGGGCCCCGCTTCGGGCAATTGGCTTTGTTTTGCCGAAGCCCACGGCAGCTCCAATTTGTCATAACCATTTTCTCATAAAACACTTACCATTGCTCGCCCCGCTCCCGAAATTGGGTTCGTTTTGCGCATTTGACCCGCGTCCCACGCCCCTGGGGCCTCGCCCCGCCCGGCCCCGCCGGGAAATTGGCTTTGTTTCGCATCTTTCGCCCGTCGTGAACCCGCCCGCGCGCCCATTCCCGGGCGCGCGGAACGAATTGGCTTCGTTTTGCACAATCAGCATCGCACTGGAATGATGGAATACTGGAATGATGGGGCTCCCGAAGGCCGCCATGCCGGACACCGCCTCGGTGCCCCG
>CAYHAJ010000483.1:0-5402 GCA_964354535.1 uncultured Pirellulales bacterium | reverse complement strand
AAAGCCAACCCGCCGGTGAAGCCGTAGCATGGGCGTCCCCGCCCATGTGTATCACGGGCGACTGGGGCCCCCAAACGCGAAGAAAGGCGTTTGGGGAACCCCTCTCGCCCGTGCAGGCAGGGCCAAGATGGCCCTGCGACTCATGGGCAAGATGCCCATGCTACGAGGCTGATCGACAACCGGGGTACGAACCGAACGCCCTGCGACCTCGGGCCGGGAGTTCCTTAGCGCCGCGTGCGCGGCGGGGCTGGGGCGACGGCAAGGTAGACATCGAGGATTTCGGGGTCTTCGTGACCCATTGGGAGAAAGAGAACCCGCCGCTGAAGCCATAGAGGGCATTTTCTGCTTGGCACAAAGGGCAAGGGCCGGCGGATAACGGAGCCGCCGGCCCTTTCTTTGAATCGTAATTACGCGTCCCGGAAAGTGGCTATTTCGCCGAGAACTTGTGGACCGTCAGGCTGGTGAACTTCTTGCCGGGCTCCAGGACCGTGGGGGGGAAGTTCGGCTTGTTGGGCGAATCCGGGTAGTGCTGGGTCTCTAAGCAAAAGCCGGCATGTTGACCATAGGGCTTGCCGCCCTTGCCAATGATCGAGCCATCTAAGTAGTTACCGGTATAGAGCTGGACCCCCGGCTCGGTCGTCGTGATCTCCATGGTGCGGCCGCTGGTGGGCTCGTGGACCGTCGCGCAGGGCTTGAGAGCGCCCACCGGTCCGGCGAGAACGAAATTGTGGTCGTAGCCGTTGCCAAGCTGGCGGATCCGCGCGCCGATGTTCTTGGGCGCGAGGAAATCCAGGGGCGTGTCCACGACACTGGCCGTGATGCCGACGGGGATCAACCCCTTGTCCACGACGGTGAAGCGGCTCGCATGGAGCATCAGCTCGTGACGGAGGATGTTGCCGGCCCCCGGTCCGGCCAAGTTCCAGTAGGTGTGGTTGGTGAGGTTGAGGACGGTCTTCTTATCGGTCTCGGCGGTGTAGTCGAGGCGCAGCTCATCATCGTTGGTCAGGGTGTAGGTGACGGTGCACTGCAGGTTGCCGGGGTAACCCTCCTCGCCATCACGGCTCAGGTAGCTCATTTTGACCCAGGCCCGATCCTCCGCGGCGGTGGCCTCCACGGTCCTCCAGACGACCTTGTCAAAGCCCTTGAGGCCGCCGTGCAAGTGGTTCGGGCCATTGTTCGCGGCCAGCTTGTACTCGACGCCGTCGAGGACGAACCGGGCGTTGCCGATGCGGTTGGCATACCGGCCGACCGTGGCCCCGAAATACACCTTCTGCCCGATGTACCCATCCAGGTTGTCGAAACCCAGGGTGATGTCGTCGAGCTTGCCGTGGCGATCGGGGACCTCCAGGGAAACGAGGATCACCCCGAAGTTGGTGATCCGCGCCCGCAGGCCCTTCGCACTGGTCAACGAATAGAGAAGAACCTCCTGGCCTTCCGGCGTCCGCCCAAATGACTCCGTACTGAAATTCATCCGTCCAATCTCCTTCCCGGTTTGCCGCGATGCCGCAAGGCGTCTATGGTGTCGAGAGCGTCTCGCCCTCGAAGCGCGGGCAGGAGGCCCGCGACACGTGTTTCTACCTTCCCGGCACACTACAAACCGAAAGGCAGCAATATACTGACTCTACCTGCTTCTGTCAAAAGCCTCTCCTTTGGACCGTATCCTCTATGATGATGGCAGCACCGCCTCGGTTCCCGTCGCCCGGCAGACAAGCAAAAAGGCTGTGGGCACGGGCCCACAGCCTTTGGGAGCATGGCCGGGTGGATCTACGGGCTTCGCCCTGGGTCCACGTCCTTCCTTTCTACGGAGCTTGGAAGACCGGTCCCGGCCGGCCGGCCAGCGCGGCGGCCTCCGCCGCCGACAGGGCCCGGTTGTACAGGCGGACCTCGTCGATCAGGCCACGCATGCGCTCGACGGCCCCATCATAACAGGAGCCGATGCCGAGGCTCTGTCCGGACTTCATGAACAGGGGCGTGCCCGTGAAGGTCGCGGTCGCCGCCAAGGCGCCATCGAGGTACATTTTGGCGGTGTCGGTGGCGTCATCCACCACATAGGCGATGTGATGCCAAACGCCGGTGCTGATCACGCCACCGTTGGCCGCGGTAATGTCCACCGCGGTATTCAACCAGGCGGTGCCGCTGCCGATATCGCCATGGACCATCGTGGACATCGCTTTCAGATCGAACGTGTTCTCGCCCTTGATGCGCGTGCCCACAATGCCCCGGATGGCAGTCAGGTCGGTGACATTCACCCAGACCGCAACGGTGAAGGTGTTCATGCCCAGATCCGCGGTGTACGGGACGAGCACGTACGTGTTGTCGTCCGTCACCCGGAAGGCTTGGCCCATTTTGCCCGCGACGAACGGCTGGGGCGCGCCGTTGAGCGTGCCATGATGCGTGCCGGCCGAATCCTTGGCGTCGCCGTCGAGCTTGTAGTAGGCCACCAGACCCGTCGTGCCCGGGTCGGCCGGTGTGATCAGTCCGGGGAGAGCCGGGACCAGGCGGATGTCGTCGATGTACAGGGTCCCTTTGGCCCCGGCGCCCTCGATCCCGATCGTCAGCGTCCGCACGCTGTTGACCTTGCCCGCCTTGGACAGATCGATGTTCCACACGTGCCAGGCGGCTCGCGCCAAGTCCGTCGCGGCCCCCTCGTAGAGCACCTTGGTGCTGTTGATCTTCACATACAACTGTCCGCCGTTGCCCGCCACGCCCTGGAACCACAGCGACAGGCTCTTGATGCCGTTGGTGGTCCAGTCCTGCGGCGTGTCGAAGGTTCGCACGGCCTCGGAGAAGCTCGGGCCCGCGGTGTTGTCGTAGGCGAAGGGCATCGACCGCTTGCCGCCGTGGAGGATCGTCGTCTCGCAGTACGTGCCGTTCACGGCGGTTGTCAGACCGACGATCGACCCGCTGGACTTATCGACATAGCCGTCGATCCACGTCGAGAAGATCTCCGCGCCGGCCTTGTCCGTATAGCTTTCGAAGTCGTCCACGACCTTGCCGCTCTGCGTGGTGAAGCTCCACACGTCGCCCGGATAGGTGATGGTGTTGACCTCATCGACGCGCCAGTAATAGGTCGTGCCGAGGGTCAGCGCGTCGGGAACGTAGGCGTGATCGGTGAGCGTCTTGGCGGCCCCAGTCCCGGCGGCTACGGCCGCCTGGTCGGTGCCGAAGAAGACCTTGTGCGAGGCCGCTTCCCGGCCGGGCCGCCAATTCAGGCTGGCGTCCGCGCTGACACCCGCAGTCCCGGTCGCCGGCTGCGGCGCGCGGGCCTGCACCGGGATGTAGGAGAACCGCACTTCCGCCAGGCCCGTCTGCGGGGCAACGCCGCCCCAGTTGGCATCGATCGTCAGCTTGACGAACTTCGCCTCGACGCCGCCGAAGTTGACGGTGGTGTTGGCGGCATAATCCGGCAGGCCTGATGCTCTGCCAAATTCCGGCACGTTGGCGAGCGCCGTCCACGTCGTGCCATCGGTGGAGGTCTCGATCGTCACTTTTTTGGCGCCGAAGCCGAGGTACGTCTCGACCGGCTGGTTGGAGTTCCAGACCAGGAGTTGGTGCAGCTTGTAGACCTTGTCGAACTCGTACTGGATCCAGTTGGGCTGCACGCCCATGCTCATCCACATGGTGGTCACGGACGTGCCGTGCAGGTCGGTCGTATCCAGACCGGAGCCATCGATGGTCTTTTCCGGCCCCATATTGACCTGTGCGCTCGAGGCCTTGGCGGCCACGGGCTTGACTGGATAACCATAGGGCTCGACCGTGAACGACCACACGTCGCCTTTGAAAATCGTGTTGTCGGGGGCTTTGTTGACCTCATCGACCCGCCAATAGTAGGTCTGCCCATACGCGAGCGCCGCGGGCAGATCGTAGGTAGTTGCGGTCTGACCCTGACTGGCCAAGACGCCTTTCTTGTCGCTCCTGCCGGCAGTGTTCACGTCCGCGAACGCGGGCCCGACATACACATCATGGGTGGCGGCGAATTCGCCCGGCGTCCAGCTCAACGTCGTATCGCGCGGCACATCCGTCGCTTTGTCTTCGGGAACGGGTTTGCCGGCCAGCTCCGCGCCCGGTCCCTTGCCGGCCATGACGCCCTGTACTTCCGCAGGGCTCAACACACGCGCATAAAGGCGCACGTCGCTCAGGTAGCCTTGCCAAGCCTCGACCACGCCGCTGTAGACGTCGGCGCCCATGTAGAAGGGATTCGCATCGACCGTCTTGGTCATCTTGTTGGTCAGGGTCGAGACGCCGTTACGATAGTAGGTCAGGGACGTGCCGTCCTTGACGACAACATGATGGACCCAGACGCCGCCGGTGATGGAGTTATAATTGAGCCCGTTGACGTAAGCGCCGTCGTCGTTGTAGAGCTCGAACCGCGTGGGCGTGAACTTGAGGAACTGCAGCGGCGTGGCCGTCCCGCCGTAGCGATTACCCAGAATCGTGTCGTTGTTCGTCGCCTGGCTGGTGTGCTGCTTGGCCCAAAAAGCCCAGGTAAAATCGTTGTCCAGGGTCAGCGCCGGGACGATCGCGGCGGTGGTCACGGCACCACCGCTGCCGTCCGTTCCGTTGAAGCTGATGACCATGCCGCGCTCGGGGTCATCGACCCAGACCGAGTTTCCGGTCCCGAGGCCCCCGTTCGGGTTCCGAATGGTCCCGTTGTGTCCGAAGCCGGACGAGTCGAGCGCGGTAGTGCCCTGCCCCTCGTTCAACTTCCACCAGCCAATCAGCGTGGGGTCTCCGGCGTACGCCAGGGGACCGGCCAGCATACTGGCCACCACCGCACACAGCGTCAATCCTCTCAGCCTCTTACCCATGATCGTCCTCCTTCAAAAACGTGCTGCCACACTATGCGATTACACCGCGCTCAAGCATACAGAACACAACTTGCCCTGTTGCTGGAGTGACAGAAGTGAAGAGCATATTTGGATGTGCTACGCTTCTGTGGTTCTATGAATTCCTCCTCAAGCGGACGTGGACCCCACCTCCTTGGAGCCCAGAGCATCCATCGCCGAGTATCCTCACCACACCGCCACACCACTCCTTTAATCCAGGCACAAGTCTCCCCTGACGTGTGCCCTGCGTCCCGTAGTCAATACTCTCTATACCATCTCGGCTCACTGGTGTCAAGACTTCTGCCGGCCGCGGGCAGGGCAAACGCAAAGTCCTCTGAGATCCGGGTGGCAGTGTCAAGCGCACAGACTGTGTCCCAATTCGGCCGAGCGCAAGCGGGGTTCTACTCGAGAGCCAGCGGCCTTCGACGTTCGCCTCGCCGACACGCGGGCCGGTACGGCTCATGTCCGGTCATGACTCGCGTTCGACCTACACTCGCGGCCTCGGGCGAGAGGGTACAGACCCCCGGCGCACCGCTTTTTTACAGGGCCGCGAGCTTGGCCACCAAGCCGGCCACG
>CAYHAJ010000482.1:0-12562 GCA_964354535.1 uncultured Pirellulales bacterium | reverse complement strand
GGCCGGAAGGCCTTGGGGATGGTTGCATGTTGCTCGTGCGCCAACCCCCGTTTCCTGGGTCTGGCCATCCCCAAGTCCGGAGGACTTGAGGCTGCCACCCGATCTCACCGGGACCAGTCTTAGCTTTTGAGCGGATCGTTGTTTCCATAAAGCACTTGTCCTTCGCGTTGCTTGCGGGGAAATTGGCTTTGTTTCGCACGTTTTGGCCCAGTGGCACGGGCGACCTTGCCGGTGCGCCCGTTCCCGCCCGTGCGGGAAAATTGGCTTTGTTCTGCACAATGGACCCCAGTCCCCACCGGCGGGCTCGGGCAAATTGGCTTTGTTTGTACAACAGGCCCGGGGAAGGGCGGAGGCCCTAGGGGCGAGGGGCGGGGCAAGAGCCTCGCGCGACCTGCCCTGCCTGACGAGAATTGGCTTTGTTTTGCATGCCGGGCCCCAGCGACTTGGCCGGTCCTGCCGGCCCGCGCCTGTTCCTGCCCGTCCGGCGGAAATTGGCTTTGTTTCGCACGATAGGTCCGCTGCCGCTGAGGCTCCGGGAGCAAAAAGAGCGGCAGCCAGCGGTCGGTCGTCAGCCCGGCCTCTATCCTCCGTGCTGTTCTTGCTTCAAACATCAAACATCACACTTCACACTTCTTTACTTGTACGCGTCCCCCTAATACCTGCCGTGTTGCACGAATTTGACGAAAAAAATGGATTGCGCCACCTCCTGAAATCGCCGTAAGTCCTTGTCCATACCCCAATAAAGAAAATCTTCATGCCGGCCCGTTTTGGGTTTGCGACTGTTGCACGAACGAGAGCATCATGAGGGTTTTGAGCGACAGGGACCGCCACCGAATTTCGGTCCCGTCCATAGTCCGGACAGGACTAACATGCCCATCGTCTGGCGGGCTTTAATCGGTGGACGGGCGGATGGCCGCCGTCGCATGTTTTTCCTGCAGGAAGCGGGCTGCCTCCTCCACGCTGGAGAATACGGCATTGGCGGTCTGGGTTACGAAGATCGAGGGATGCTGCCGGGCGGTCCAGATCACGTAGACCTCTTTGGCGGCCTCGTGGGCGTGTTGAAGCTCCCGCTCGACCCCGCTGGAGATCGCGGCGCGTCCATCCGGCAGGGCGGGTACGAAGCTGACGATCATGTCCGCCTGGTCGATCAGCAGGAAGTCCCGGGCATAGATCTGGTTGTTGATATCCCGCTCGATCTGCAGGACTTCCTCGGCATCCAGGCGGACCGGCTGATCGGCGACCATCGCCTCGATGGAAGGGAGCCCTTGTTCGCGGGCCTGCCGGGCCACGACGGGGAGATGGGCTTCCTCCAGGTCGCCTGGATCGAAACAGATGAAGGACTCCTTCATCCTCCGCCGGAACTCTCCAATTTCCCTGGTGACGGTCTCGAATTTCGCCACCGCTGTCATGGGGAAGCCCAGATACGCCTTTTTGATCTGCCTCTGAAACACCAGGTGGTAGAAGGTATCTGCGGTTTCCTCCCGACCGCCGCGGGCCAGGCAGTAGAAGGGGACTTTGTCGTTGATGCCCTTGCAGAGCATCTCCGTGCTGATGATCTCCTCCTCCCGCCAGACGATGAGGTCCTTGAGGCTGTGCTCGACGGCGTGCTCCTGCAGCAGCCGCAGGTGCATTGCCGCGACACCGTCGATCAGGCAGACGTACATCTCGGCGTTGAGCTGCCGCATCTGGTCGAAGTCGACGGCCGGGAACAAGCCATGCCGCCAGCGGAAGGTCGCGTGCGTGCTGACGATCAGATTGGGGGCCCGGCGGGCCTCGACCAGGATGTCTTTGAACACACTGCGGCGCAGCAAGTGCAGTCGCTTGAGCGGAATATCGAGGATCTTGCCCGGCGGGATGTCCGGGGCCTCGGCGTACATCATGTCGCCCACGTTGCGCAGCGTGATTTCCCGGCTCTCCCGGTGGGCGATGCGGCAGACCTCCTCAAGATAACTCTTCTTGCTGAGGCCAACCATTCCTGTGACGACGACGATCATGCGAGACCAAACTCGAAATTCGAAGTACGAAATTCGAAACAAATCCGAATGTTCCAAATCCCAAATTCAAAACCAGGCCGAGCCGGCGACAGCGATTCGGTCATTGGTGCTTTGGGTTTTGCATTTGTTTCGGATTTCGAATTTCGAATTTCGGATTTCCTTTTGCCACGCTTACTTGGACGCACTCCCTGCCCGTTGTGCGACTTGGAGGGTTTTGATCCGCTGCTGCCGATCGTACTCGCGCAGGGCTGCGATCAACTCCTCGATGTCGCCGCCCATGACTCTGTCCAAGTTATACAGCGAGAAGCCGATCCGGTGGTCCGTGACGCGATTCTGGGGGAAGTTATACGTTCGGATCTTGTCCGACCGGTCGCCCGAGCCGATCATGGTTTTTCGCTGCGAGTCCCGCTCGGCCCGGCGCTTGCTCTCGTGCAGCTCGAAGACCCGGCTGCGGAGGATGCGCCAGGCCTTGGCGCGATTCTTATGCTGGCTGGCTTCCTCGCGCATGTTGACGGTGATACCCGTCGGGACGTGTTCCAACCGGATGGCACTGCTGACTTTGTTGACGTTCTGGCCGCCTGGGCCGCCCGCCCGGCAGACGTGTTCGACTACATCGGCCGGGTTGATCTCGACATCGACCTCCTCCGGCTCCGGCAACACGGCGACGGTAGCGGCCGACGTGTGAATGCGCCCTTGGGCCTCCGTCTCGGGCACGCGCTGCACCCGGTGACCGCCACCTTCGTAGCCCAATTCCGCCCAAACGCCTTCACCTTTGACGCTGAAGATCACTTCGCGAAAACCACCCTTCTCCGAGGGGCCAAAGTCGAGCTGTTCCACCTTCCAGCGGCGTTTGGCGGCGTAGCGCATGTACATGTCATAGAGATCACGGGCGAACAGGGCGGCCTCTTCGCCGCCGGTTCCCGCCCGGATTTCCATAATGATCGAATCGACGTGCAGCTCGTCGGCCATGACCAGCGTGTTCTGAATCTCCTCCAACAGACTGTCCTTGCGGCCGGTCAACTGCTCGACTTCCTCCTCGGCCATCGTGCGGAGGTCCGGATCGGCCGCGGGGTCGTTGAGAATCTGCTGGGCTTCCTCGACCTGGGCCGCCATTTTCTTGTAGTCCCGGTATTTTGAGACCATAGGCCGGATCTTGCCCCGCTCCTTGGAGAGGGAGACGAGCTTGGCCCTTTCCTGGGAGATCGCAGGGTCGGAGATCTGGCGCTCGATCTCTTCATACCGTGCGTCGAGATCGTCGAGAATGGCAATCAGGCTATTGGATTCCTTGTCCATTGAAGAAAACAGGCCCCACCATCTACCCCAATCTGCGAACTACGACTTACCATTCATAAATCATCATTCATAAATGATAAATCAAAAGCCCCTGCTCCCGCCGGAGCGGGAACAGGAGCTCACTATCGCCGTCAGGGGGTGCCGCTATTTCGGCTTTTCTTCTTTGGGCTGCTTGATGTACGATTTTCCGTACTTCTTCGTGAAACGCTCGATGCGGCCGGCCGTATCCATAAACCTCTGCTTGCCGGTGTAGAACGGATGGCACATCGAGCAGGTTTCCGCGTGGATCGCGTCGGCCGTGCTGCGCGTCTCAAACGTGTTCCCGCAGCCGCAGTGGACCACCACCTTGTTGTACTTCGGATGGATCTTGTCCTTCATGGTTTACACTCCCAAACAATTCCGAAACCATGTATTTTATCGAAGCAAGCAGGCTTTTCAACAGAATTCTCACCCATTTTGCGTCGTTTCACCGAGGGAGGAACTCTTGCTTGCCGATGAAGCTGAAACTATAGTATCTTTCTATTGATACGAAATCACCCTTCCTGAGGGTCTTGGTTTTGGAGTGTACACAATGGATGCAAATCACCGGGTACAAGGTATGGTTGCTGGCGGGAACGGGGGGGAGTTGCGGTGGGGCGTTTGGCTTCTGGCGCTGAGCCTGCTGGCCGCCTGGGGGACGGGTTGCCAGGAGCCGGGCACGACGGCGCCGAAGCCGGCCCTACAACCGCCGACCGAGACGGCCGCCCCGGTCGCGAAGCCCGCGACGGCCGAGCCCAAACCGGCCGGGCCACCGCGGTCCGAGATGCCGGCCCCGGTCGCGAAGCCCGCCGTCGAGGAGCCCAAAGCGGCCCCGCCCGAGCCGCAGGTCAAAGTCGTGAAGGTGGCGGAGCGCCGTATTGCCGGGAAGCAGCCCAAGATCGTGGTCGAGAACGACACCTGCGATCTGGGGGACATCGGCGTGAATACCAAGCACAAGGGTCAGTTCAAGTTTACGAATAAGGGCGATGCCCCCCTCAAAGTAACACAGGTGAGGACCTGCTGTGGGGTGGTGGTCAAGGGGGTGGAGGCCGGACAGGAATTCGCCCCCGGCCAGGGCGGAACCCTGGAGTTCGACTATCTGGCCCCGGACATCCCCAACCCGAAGCTGATCAAGAAGCTCTATCTGGATACGAACGATCCCAACCAGAGCATCGCGACGCTCTCGATCCAGGCGACCATCGTACGCCGGGTGATCTGCAAGCCGGAGATTATCCGATTGTTCCTGAAGAAGCCGAACGCCGGCTGCACGGAGATCGCCTTGACCAGCCTCAACGGCAAGCCCTTCTCGATCGCCGGCTTCAAGGCTACCGGCAATACGATGACCGCCGCCTTTGACCCCAAGGCACAGGAGACCGAGTATGTCATCACGCCGCAGGTGGATGTGGCCAAACTGGGGCAAAACATGCGCGGCCAGATCAGCATCGACTTGACGCACCCGGACTGCAACAACGTGCGGGTGATGTACGATACGCTGGCCGAGTTCGAGATCAGCACGCCCACGATCATGATGTTCGGTCTGAAAGTCGGCGTGCCCGTCCAGCGCGAGTTCTGGATCCTCAACAACTACGAGGAGAAGTTTGAGCTCGAGTCGGTGTCGTCCCTCAAGGGGACGATCAAGCTGGTGGACCAGGCGATGGCTGGGAACCGTTGCCACCTGCGCGTGGAAATGACCCCGCCCGAGCGAGCGGCGGACAGCACGGTGGCCTCGGATACACTCCAGATCAAGATCAAGGACAGGAAAGACCCCCTGACCGTTCCGTTCCGGGGATTCTATCAGTAGGTGAGTCCGACGTGCCGCAAGAGCAACTCTTCGCCCACAGCCGGTGGGGGAACATAACCATAGTAGTGACCGCTATAGGCACGCTGGCAGCCGGTCTGTCTTGTCCTTCCGGGACGGTGGCGCCCGCGTCGCCCCTCCCGCAGGGCTGGGAACTGGCCCTATTCTTCACCGGCAGTGAGTTGGGGTCCTTGCGTCCGTGCGGCTGCTCCGGGGGCCAACTGGGCGGCATCGAGAAGCGTGCGGCGATTTTCAACCGCGCGCCGGCCTCCCGCCGGCTGATCGTTGCCACGGGTGGGCTTGTCCAGAGCGATCGCGAGCAGGACTTGATGAAGTTCCGTATTCTCTTCGAGGCGTTCAAGCTCCTCCGCTATGACGTGGTCAACCTGACTCGCCAGGACCACGAGATCGCGGGCCGCTTGGGCGTATTAGAGGACCCGCAGTTGTCGGTGCCGATCCTGCCAGCGGGCGAGCAGGGCCGGCCGGCCTTGTTTGCCAAGCGACTCACGGCGGGGGACCGCGCGGTCTCCGTCAATATCATGTCGCTCCCTGCGTTGCCTGGGGCCGGTCGCGTATTCCGTGCCGCCGACGAGCCGGGGGCAAACGCCCCCGCGCTGAATATCCTGGTGCTGGAGCAGTATGACCCCAATCTGTTGGTACGCCAGACAGGGCTATTGTCGGACGTTGACGGCGTCGTCTGCCTCTCCAACTCCGAGGAGCCGCAGCTTCTGAGCAAGCCGGGTGGCGTACCCGCGGTTTTCTCGGTGGGTCGATTCGGACGCTATGTGTGCCGCCTGGACGTGACGATCCCCGCCGGCATGGGCAGGCCCTCGCTGCGGTTCGAGCCCATCCCCCTCACGGGGGATCTGCCCGACGATTCGGCCCTCGTGCAGCTCTATCGGCAGTATCAGCAGTTGGTGGCGCAGAGCGATTTACTGGAGAGTTATCCCCGTCTCCCCTTGGGGGAGAAACTCACCTATGTGGGCTCAGAGAAGTGCAAGGAGTGCCATGACCACCAGGCCGAGTACGACCAGTGGCTGACCACGGACCACGCCCATGCCTTCGGCGCGCTGAAGAACGTGGGCTCGGACCGCGATCCAGAGTGCGTGATCTGCCACGTCAGCGGCTTGGAATACGAAAGCGGTTTCGTCAACGAGGCCAAGACGCCCCATTTGATGGGCGTGGGCTGCGAGAATTGCCACGGACCCGGCTCCGCACACATCCAGGGCCAGGGGAAAGTGCTCACCACGGGGCCCAAGACGGCCTGTAATCAATGCCATACCCCGGAACACGACGGGGAATTCGCCGGACATGAGGAGGAGAAGATGAAAAAAATCATGCATTGGAAGGAACGCGCCGCCACGGGCAATGTCAAATAACGAGGTAGTCGTGTGAAGTTGGAAGGGACCCCAAACGCGGAATTGTGCGTTTGGGAACCCAAGTGTGAAGTTGGAAGCCTGAAGCCGGCTTTGCGCTCTCTTCAAACTTGAGACTTCAGACTTGAACTGCTTCTTATGATCAAGACATTGCGTGTCACAAGCATAGCGGCGGTGATTTTGGCGACCGTGGTGCTGGCGTCGGTCCTGGGCTTTCGTCGACTCGACTCCTTCCTTCCCCTGCGCGTGGGAACCCCAAGCGATAAGCAGACCAAAAGCATCCTCAAGGGGCCCAGCGCGGTGGAACGATTCAAGACGCAGTACGGAAGCAAGGTCCCGGGCGGCGACGACACGACCCCGCCGCTGATCAAACAGGCGGAGCTTCTCGCGGGGATCATCAATCCGCCGGAGCCCTCCGACGCGGGGGGCAAGCTGCCAGGCTCTCTACCGCCCAAGCCCAAGGTCCCTATCAAGCCTCCGGTGCCCGTATCCTCCAAGTTCGACCTTCTGGGCACCTGCTGCTCGTCCAATCCGAAGACTTCGTATGCCTATATTCGTCTGCCCGATAATACACTTCAGTGGGTGGGTATAGGCGAGCAGATCGGCCATGTGTCCATCAAAGAGATCCGCAAAGACTCCGTCCTCTGCTGGGATGGCCAGGTTGACTCCGAGGTCCCTGTCTCGGCCGTCCCGGAGACGTCCAGCCTGCTGGAGACGGGTAACGCTTCCACGGCGGTCTCCAGCACGAACGCGGAGATCTCCGAGCCGCGCCCGGCGCCGACGGGAGGGACCGCCCAGCCTGCCAAGGCCGGCTCTCTCAAGCCAGGCGGCTTGGCCAAGCCTCTGAGCATTCCGCCCAAACCTTCGAGCAGTGCGGCTCAGCCTTCCAGCAATCCGGCCCAGCCCTCGGCCGCCGTGGGCCAGCCGGCTGGGTCCGTGACGCCCGCGTCCGCGGCGCAGATCACGAAACAGGAGCAGGAGAAGCTGAGCCGGCTGGGCGATCGGTTGAAGAACGACGCGGGAATGGACGCGGCCGGCCGGACCGAGACGGCCAACCGGCTGATCAACGAGTACAAGTCCAGCCAAGGTCTTCCGCCCGGCGTCCGAGAACTGGGGGATTCGGCCCAGACGGACCCAGGCCCGGAGCCTCTGAAAGACACAATGCGCGACGAGGCCCGCCGCCGCTACACCGGGCGTCTGACCCCGCCGCGCGCGGCGAAGGAAGAATAAGAGGCCCTTTCGCTGGAATGCCCCCGCGCCGTGACTCTGCCCGGCACAGGGGGACGCTCACTACAGGGTTCGAGAGTCTCTCCCCGCACCTCCGGCGGACACGCCTGTGCCCCCGGTCCGTGCGGAACACGCCCGGTGTTACCGGACTTGACCCGCATGGGGCGACCCCCCTCCAAGAGAATCGCGTAAGATCCTCGTGCGACGTCCGGAATCGCGGCGGGTCGCCAGTATTGAAATCCCTGCTTTTTGTGGTCCCGGCGGGAACTTTTGGCCCCGACGACTGTCTGAGTAACATAGACGTTCTTGAAGTAGTGAGCAGGGTGATTTGGATTCGAGGTAACGCACGATGACAGGATGCCATGTCTTGCGTAAGGAGCTCTATCGTTCGCATGCGATAATCCTGGCGACCATTCTGACCGTTTGCAGCGTGCCCGTGTGGGCATCAAGCGCAACGTCCGGTAGGGTCGTGGCCAGCGGCGCCCGGCCCAGCGACGTCATTACTTTGACGAACATCCCTGCCGCACGCGGCAAGGAGTTCCTGAACCGGCTCAAGATCGCGACGGCGTCCCACCTGCCCGGCACGAATGGGCTCCTGATCACGGGAGAGCCGAGCGACGTGCGGAAGGCGGTCGCCATTCTGAACCTCGTGGACACGCGAGTCGACTTCGAGATCAAAGACTTGGGACCTGCCTCGGCCCGACCCATCCCTTCCAGCTCCCAGATCGCCAGCCTTGTGAAAGGGGTGTGCGTGGGGACCTTCGCCCACCCGCCCCAGGACACGAGCAAGCTCCGCGCGATCGTCGATATCCACCAGGGCACGGTCCTGGCGATTGCCCCGGTTTTTCGGTTGGAGGATATCCAGCTCGCGGTGGACATCGGCTCCAAGGCCCTCCGACTGCGCGAGACCCCCTCCGCACCGGCTCCTGTGACTGCGTGGGAGGAGACCGGCGGACGGCTGACGGAAGGAACCTCCCCATCCGATCTCAGCGTTCTGGGGACGCAACCCCAGACGGCCCCGCTCAACCTGCAAGCCACGAACAGCAAGTTGTCCGAGAAGCTCGCGTTATCCCCCGAGGTGCAGGAGGAATGGCGCCAGATGCTCGCGCGGGCGGATGCGAAGCAGACGCCACGGCAGTCGCTGTCACAATCCGCCGGCACACCCGCGTCGGCGGCGGCCGAAGTCCCGAGTGCGAAAGCGCCCGTCGCCCACGAGCCTGAGGCCTCGAGTCCGGCGGCCGACGCCCAGCCCCCGACCCCGAAATCTTCTCCCGTGACAGCGCCGCAGCCGTCGCCTGGCCCTGTGCCCTCAGCGCCCGCGAGTGCCGAGCGAAGCGACGTGGGCGACCAGACACGGGCGACGAGCAATGAAGCGCGCGTCACCCCGTCGCAGCCGCAGCCGGTCCCGGTCGCGGCCTCGGCCGCGGCCCCGGAGACGCCGGCGTCTGGGTCGCCCTATACGACGGAGAACATACCGAACGGTGAGGAATTGCTCGATCTGACCCTGCAAGAGAAGATGCCGATCATCCAGTTGCTGGATTTGGTGGGCAAGTACCTGGGCCTGAGCTACGTGTACAGCCCGGCGGACGTGCAGGGCGACGTCTCGTTCAAGCTCAACGGCGACCTGCGCGGCAAGATCCGCGTCAACCAATTGTATCCCTTGCTCGAACAGTCTCTCCGGCACGCCAACCTGGTCACGACGCGGCACAAGGGCAACGTCGTGACGATCGTGCCGGTGACCCGGGTGATGGAAATCGATCCCCCGCTGGTGGAGCCGAGCCTCGCCCGTGTGCAGTCCGGAGATACGGTCATCACCAGCAGGTTCGAGCTCAAGCACATCGACACGGCCTCGGCCAAGAACCTGCTTGACGCCATGAAACTTGGTCTGGAGCCCGTGACCGCCATTCCCGAGAAACACCTGCTCATCCTGACGACGTATGCCTATCGCATGGCGCGGGCGGAGCAACTGCTGCAACTGATCGATCAGCCGGGGGAGCCGAAGAAGTTCCGCTTCCGGCAGCTTCGGTACACGATGGCCAAGACCCTGGCCGACAAGGTCAAGTCGATGGCCGAGCAGATGCTGGAAAGCGTCAGCGTGACGGTGGCCGAGCCGGATGCGGCGGCCAGTCTGGCGCGGACGCCGGGCGAGTCCGACATTGCCTACCGAACCCGCGTCGCCCAAATCCGCAACGCCCAACAGGCCCTGCGCGCCCAGCAGCAGATCGTGCGGGCGCAGTTGGGACAGGAAACCAAGCCGGGGGTATATCTGGACGCCGACGAGCGGACCAATCGGGTCCTCATGATCGGCGCGGAGAAGCAGTTGGCCATCGTGGAAGAGTTGGTCAGCGCCCTGGACGTGGAGCAACAGGACCTGCGGGCCCTGCAACTCTACCGGATGAAGCACGTGGACGCAGAAGATGTGGCCCGCAAGTTGCAGGAGCTGGGCATCATCAGCAAACTGCCGGACAGTTTCGGCTCCTCGCGCTACGGCTATGGCTACGGCTACGGCACGCCGAGCTCCCGGCTTACGCCGCAGTTGCCGGGCCAGCCTCGGCCGCCGACTCCGGGGACGCCGGAAATGCAGGTCGCGCCGACGACGGAAGTGACGAAAGAGGGACTCGTGGAAGAGCCGCAGGTGGTCGTGGTCGAGGCCACGAACTCGTTGTTAGTCAACGCGACCGCCGAGCAGCACGCGAAAATCGCCAATATCGTCGAATTTGTCGATAGCGAAACCCTGACCGACGAGATTCCGTATAAGATCTACCCGTTGGAGAACTCCTCGCCCAAGCATCTGTCCGAGGTCCTCCAGAGCCTGATCCAGGAGACGGTCGAGCAGCAGAAAGAGGGCGGCAAGATCGAGAAGGTGGTTGTGAACCGGGATGAGCGGATCAAGATCGTGCCCGATCCCAACACCTATTCCTTGATTGTCTATGCGAACAAGAAGAACCAGGAGTGGATTTCCGCTTTGATTGCCCAGTTGGACAAGCGCCGGCCGCAAGTGCTGATCGACGTGACGCTGGTCGCGATCACGAAACATGACAAGTTCGACATGGAGTTGAACCTCCTGCGCAGCTCGCCTGATATCGCCAGCACTTCCGGCATCACGGGCGCGACCACCGAGAAGATGCTCGGGAAGGCCCTTCAGACCTCCGGCGGCGCCCTGACCGCCTTCTATGGCGACAAGCAGGTCCAGGCCCTCTTGGACACGGTCCAGGAGAAGACCTACGGGCGCGTGTTGGCCAAGCCCAAGTTGTTGGTCAACGACAACGAACAGGGCAAGCTCGATGCCAAGGACATCACGTATGTCGAAACGACCTCCGCTCTGCCCGTCGCCAGCGGCGTCCCCGGCACCACGGGGGGGCTCGTGCAGACGTCCACGACCTTCCAGAGCTACGATGCGGGCATTATGCTGGATATCACGCCTCACATCAGCGAAGGCGACCTGCTCCGCCTGGACATCAAGCTTACGAGATCCGACTTCCTCGCGACGGTCCCCACCAAGCCGCCGGACAAGAAGAGCAGTGAAGTGGATACCGCGGTGACGCTGCCCAACGGCACCACGGCGATCCTGGGTGGTTTGGTGAGGTTGAATGAGAAGAAGGGTGGCTCGAAGGTGCCTCTCCTGAGCGACATTCCCCTGATCGGCGGGCTCTTCCGGAGCATTCACAACTCCGGAGAAGGGGAATTCCTCTACATGTTCGTCAAGGCGGAGATCATCCGACCCGACGAGACCGCCGGCCATGGGATGAAGGCGCTGGAGACCCTGTCCGACAGAAACCGGCAGGCGTTCGAGAAACGCGAGCTGGAGTACCAGACGTATCAGGACTGGCCGGGTATTAAACCCAAGCGGGTCGATCCGTCGAAGGTATTGGATGCACAATAAACGCTGCTCCCTGGAAAGTCAGTGTGGCTATGAAGGATTTGCTCGTACAGACGGCGAAACGGACGGGGTTGGTCGATCCGGACCAACTCGTCCGTTTCCTGGAGGAGAACAAAGGCCAAGGCCGGCTGGATGAGGCTCTGCTCACGTGCCCGTATTTCACGGAGGACGTGATCCTGCGGTTGTTCGCCGCGGCGCTGGGCTGGCAGTACCTGGCGGAGATCTCGGATCGGCAGGTCCCGCCGGAGTTCGTGCAGAACGTGCCGGCGACCTATGCCCAGCACCATCACCTGATCGGCATCAGGTCGCCGGAGGGGGATGGGGACGGCTTGATGGTGGTGCTGTCGCGGCCACTGGACACCCATGCGCTGGACAACGTCTCGAAGATGACCCATCTGCCGGTCCAGCCGGCGGTCTCCACGCGGGCCACCATCACGGCGGTGATCGACACCGCCTACGAGCAACGCACCTCGGTGATCGAGGATGTGGCCGAGGAATTGGATTCGCAGAACCTGGACCAGTTGGTCGATGAGGTGTCCGCCTCCGACGACCTGCTGGACGTCGTGAATCGTCCGCCGGTGATCCGGCTGGTCAACGACATTCTGTTTCGCGCCCTGCAGATGCGGGCCAGCGATGTGCACGTACACCCCTACGAGACGAAGCTCCAGATCCGCTACCGGGTCGATGGCATCCTGTATGACGTTTTGAGCCTGAACAAGAACGTGCTGCCGCTGGTCATTTCGCGTATCAAGGTCATGGCGGGCATGGATATCGCGGAGCGCCGCCTTCCGCAGGATGGCCGCAGCTCCGTCAGGATCGGCCAGCGAGAGATAGACCTCCGTGTCTCCACGGTTCCCACCAGCTACGGCGAGCGCGCGGTGCTGCGACTGCTTGACAAATCCAGCGGCCTCTTCCAGCTTAACGAGCTGGGACTGTGCGGCGATGACCTCAAACGCCTCGACTCGCTGATCACGCG
>CAYHAJ010000481.1:0-12263 GCA_964354535.1 uncultured Pirellulales bacterium | reverse complement strand
CTACACCCTGTCTCCACGGAAGTGAAAGTTGTTCAGGTTATTATTGCGCAGTCACTTACAGCGGGATGAAGGGCTTTCATGTGACGCTGGCCGCGGGCATCTTCGGGGATATCCAGCCCGGCGTCGAGCTTCCCAGGATCTTCCAGGGGCTCAGGCGGTCCCTCGTCGAGAAGGCGAATGTCACGCATCCAGAGACCATCGACTTCGGTATCTCCGACCGGCTCAGGCTGTTGAGGCTGCCTAACACCAGGCACTCAAAATCCGGCCTGTTCAAGATTCCGCTGCGTGCGGAGGAGGTGCTGTACCGTGGAGTCGGGGAGATACAGGAAGCTGCTGCGAAGCCGAGAGAGCTTTGGCTGACGGACGAAAGGTCCGTGCGGACGTGCAGGTCGTAGGGCGGGCCGGCACGGCAGGCGATCGGCCAGTTGTTTCAGCGCCCGCCGGCGTTGCGCGGGCTCGCGCGAGAAGATGTCCCGCAGGCACAGACGGCCTTTGGTCTCCCCGGCCAGCGCCTCCGCTTCCATGGAGGAGTACTGGTTGTGCCGGTGGAGCCAGTGCGCGACCCCGCGCTGAAACGGGTGATGGATGAAATGGCCCTTGAGATAGCCCTTGCTGCCGGTGGTGAGGTACTGCTCGTTGATGGCCCGCTCCACCGTCACGTCTCCCAGCTTGAGCAGCCGTCCCGCCCAAGTGGGGTATCCCGTGTGACGCAGCCAGCGGCCCAGGAACATGTCTTTGCGCAGAAAGTAGTAGATCGATACATCGCCGTTCCGGGAGATGGCCTCGACCGCCGCGTCTACGCTCCCGTTGTTCGGGACGACCACGACGCTCGCCTTTCGTCCCAACCGTCGGTACAATCTTCGGCGAAAGGAGCGACTCGTATCCTGGACCACGTCCGGACGGGACAACGCAATGCGGTTGGCGTCGCGCACGACCAGGTACTGCCTCGATCGCGAGGGCAGAATCTGTGCGAACCTCGCGTACCAGGAGCCGCGGAGAAGGCAGCGGCGCCTCGTGTCCACCGCCAGATCGACCAGGATGTCCGGGACCCAGCGGTCACACACCACGACATCCGCCTTCTTCCACAGGAGACGAGCCGCCAGGATGAGCCGTCCCAGCCAGGCGTCCAGCCAGGTCAGCGTGATGTAGAACGAGGAGAACACGCGGCTGCGGTAGAATTCGTGTCGCCAGACGTACCGATCCTCAACGCGACGGCGGCGGCTCAGGCCGATCAGCCGGGACAGACCGTGAACCGGACGCACCAGCCGATGGTTGTACCGCAGCCACTCGTAGCGTGTCGTCAAGCCTTCTCGCTCAAGCCTGCTCCGCAGTTGGTTGATGACGGTCGTCTTGCCGCACCCGTCAATTCCACTGATCACAATGAATTGCGTCGCTTCCAGAAACATGCCCTTTCTTGACCAGGTCCTCACGGCGAAGAGCCGTTTGGGCTACTATCAACCACCGCCGCGCCACTTCATCCCATGTCGGATGTGCGGCGTACATCCTCGCGGCGGCGCCGCATTTTTCCGCGTAAAGCGGCTGGTCGTCGAGCAGTCGAAGCATCGCTTCTGTGAGAGCTTTGCCGTGCCCCGAGGGAACCGCGAGCCCGAACTCCCGGACGAAATCCGCCGTGCCGCCCGGCCCAGTAGTAATGACAGGTTTGCGATGGCCGGCGGCCTCAATCACTGCTAACGGAATCTCCGAAGGCACGAGGAGAAGAGGCAGGACGACGGCGTGACATGCCTCCAGAAAAGCATCCAAATCGGCTCTGCCCACGGACTGCCACAGACAAATGATGCGGTCGGAAAAGGACCCGCCCTCCACCTTTCTGCGGAGGCGTGCGACATCGGTGTGGGCATCGGATCGGAACAAGCACACTAAGGACACCTCCGGCCGCTGCCGTGCCAGCCAGCCGAACGCCTGGAGGAGTTGTCTGATCCCCCGGATTCCCGTGGGCGGCCCGAGGAATAGATAAAACGGCCGCCCCGCCAACCTGCTTCGCACCGCGTTGAAGACAATCGGCTCGTCGCCAGTTGCCGATCCATGATCCGCAGCTTTTCCCGGGGGAATGGCAAACACATCCTCGGCGGGCCATCCGGCCCGGCACACCGCGCTGCGGCTGAACGGCGAGGCCGTAATCATCAGGCTCCCGGCCGGACAGCGAATTCTCCTGACCAGGTGCCTCTTGGGGTACACGGATTGAAGGACAAACGGCAGAACCGATCTTATTCCCAGATCGGGAATGGCACGCACCGCCTGCCGCAAAGAATAGCAGGCGCCTGGAACGTACCAGATGATCGGGAGAGAGGTCCTGAGCACCCTCCCCTGCCGCCGGGCACTGCACCAGGCCACCGGCCAGAACAGTACGTCGAATCTCTCTCGCTGAACGAGCCGCTGCAGATTGTCTCTCGTTCCGCTGGCATAGGGTTTGGCGACCTCTACGACCGGGCAATCGCCATAAGTCCAGTGGTTCTCCGCCGGGTGACGTCGGCCCGAGAAGACTGTGGTCGGGTGTCCAGCCGTGCAGACAGCTTTGCCGATTTCGAGGACGGCACGCCAAGGCATCAGGTGCTGGTTCTGGGTCGTCAAATCGCTGGTGTAGATGCCAATGCGCATAAAGTGATGAGATCCGTCACGCCGACGAAGCAGATAGGCGTGGCTTCAACGGCGCGCAGGGGTGTCCGACACAAACCATGCCTTTCGGCATATCTTTGAGCACCACGGACCGAACGCCGATCACCGCGTTCTCGCCAATCGTCACGCCGGGACCGATGAAGGCGTCCGCGGCCACCCAGACCCCGCGCCGGATCGAGATCGGCTTGCGCAGGATGGGGAATTCGGGCCGCGTGTAGTCGTGGGTCCCCGTACACAGGAAAACGCGTTGAGAAATGGTCACGTAGTCGCCAATGCGGATCTTGCCCAAGCTGTGGACCCAGATATTCTCCCCGAGGGTGCTGTGCCGGCCCACCTCCAGATTCCAGGGGAGATCCCCGCAAAGGAAAAGTGTGCAGAAGGCCGAGCAGCAGGACGGCGGTGGTCCCCGCCACCAAAAGCTGGATCAGGACGGCATTGCCCAGGTAAACCTCCTTGTCGCGGCCGGTCTTGGAAGGGTTCTGCACGACGTAGGGCGTGCTCACGATCGCCGACTGAAAGGCCTCGGCGGTGACCAGCAGGGCCAACAGGAACGTGTAGACCCCAAGCTCGGCTTCCCCACAAGCGCGCCCGACGAGCGTCGCGGACAGAAACGTCGACGCGCTGCGGAGGGACTGATCCCCCAGCACGAAGAGACCCTGGGTAATCACCGAGGTCTTGACGAGAGAGCCCAAAGGCCGGACGGTACCGATCTCTGTCATCATGAGAAGAGGAGATGTTGTCTTGGGCGGCGCCGCCCCTGGCCGGACACCCGCATCGTTTGTTTCTCGAGAGGGGGAGTCGCTCAGGGGCGCGCCCCGGCGGAGCCAGCCAGGTACTTGGCGGCCGCGCACTGAAAGGACCGGTGGGGATCATCCCGTTCCGGCGCCCACGAGAAATCGGCCGTGGTGCGCCAGGAGATCAACGCCGCGTCTTCGGTTTGCGGTATTTTGGGTAACCACGTGAACCCGGCGATCTTGGTTCTCACGGTCGAGTTCTGCCAGCCGATGGAGTTCAGGAACGGAATGACGTATTCACTCCGGTTCTCGATGCCCTCCGAGTAGAAATTGGAGACCACGGCCACGCGGGGACGACCGGTCAGGGAGACCGTGGTCAAGACATCTTCGTCGTAGTAGGAGACGGCATAAATGCCGATCTCGGCAGGCAGTTTTTGAAATTGTTGCAGGCGCAAGCCGGCGCTGGTTTCGTCCCCGTGGTTTCCCGTCTGGCTGTAGTCCATCGGCACGACCATGAATTTGATGTCCGGGTGCAGCGCCAGCAAACGGCGGTAGACTTCCCGAATGAAATACACCTGGGCGGCCCCGATGTCATCGTGGAAAACCTTGATGTCTTCCCGAACGAGCAATCGATTCTCGCCGACGTTTCTCAAATCATCGAACCGCAACCCGAAATTGCGTAAGCCCAGAGTATAGAGCACGTCCATCTTCCGCACGACGGCGTTGATATCCTCCTCCGAGGAATGCTGCAGAGGCGGATTCTTCCGCCACCCCTACCTGGGCGTCATCGATCCACACCGTGCCGGTGCAGGTGGTCATCTTGACGGAGAAGTCCATGCTGGCCGTTCCCGGGGGGACGATCATGCCACCCTGGATCTTCTGCCAGCCCAAAGAGCCTCTCTCGTTCAGGATATCCCGATGCTCGATTTTGGTGCCGAAGGCGTCGCGGGCCGTCAGGGTCACCCGCAGCCCATACCAACTGGTGGCCCCGGGCGCGACGACGTCGCTCGCCTTGAGCCATACCGAGGCTTCCACCCGGGAGTGGGGCGGCACCCGAAAGGGACTGGAGGTGGCATCCATCGAGTGTTCGGCCGCCGGCGCGCGGATCGCGTTCAGGCGCAGCGCTCGGTCGCCGGAATGGACCTCGTCGCCGGCTTCGTCGCGGCGGACCCACGCGAAGGTATTGCCCTCGGCCCCTTCCGCCAAACGCCAATCGGCGGCGGTACTGCCCCGGCGCACTTCGAAACCCGGATTGGAAATCAGGTTCGCGCCGGCCGCCAGGCAGCGCGGACCGGTGCAGACACCGAGCAGGAGGAGGGCCCCACCGGTCATCAAACACATGCCACGCATCCCCGTCGCTCCCGTCTGGGCTGATGAGTCTTGATGGACAAACCGGTCCTCAAGAGCTGTTGCTTGCCAAAGTTGTTCGTCCCGACTCAATGGACTCCGTCCCGGTCGGCGTTTTCCACGCGAGCCGACCCATCCTCACCGGCGCCGGGGGCGACACGCCGCCCGGCGTTCACTCTGGATCACGAGACTCCGGTGGGCTCCGCGCACCGGCGGGGCAGTCGCTCGCCCCGCACAATGCACGCGGGATTTCCCACACATAACCGTCGCGCCCAGTCGCCGCCCAGACGGGCCGCCAGGGCGTGGTACGCCGCCGACAGGCCGCCCGGCCGGGAATCGTCGTGCGCGTCCGTCGCGAGGCAGACGCGCTGGCCCTGCCGCGCCAGTTCCCAGGCGGCGCGCTTGACCTGCCGTCCCCAGTGCCCGGTCAGACTCGCGGCGGTGATTTGCAGGCCGAGGCCACACGCCTGTCACCGGCGCAGGACCCAAGGATCGCGCAGCAGCGGGGCATTCCGCTCCGGGTGCGCGAGGATCCCGTAGATGCCGCGCCGCGCGAATTGCGCCAGCAGGGGTTCGATGTCGATCAAAGTGTCCCAGGGAAGCTCCAGGAGAACATACCGGCCTGTGTCGGCCAGCGTGAGAATCCCATCCCGGGCCAGCAGCGCATCAATTCTCTCATCCACTCGTACCTCGGCGCCGGGAAGCACCCTCAGGTCGATCCCCTGTCGCGCGAGTTCCTCGTTCAGCGTGTGCGTGGCGCGCCGGACCGCTGCGGGGCCGGTGCAGTGCTCGAACCGGCCGAGTTGGTGAGGCGTGGCCACCACCGTGGACACATGGTCCGCGACCAGACCCCGGCACAGCGCAACCGCCTCCTCCAGGGACGCGGGTCCGTCATCGAGGTTCGGCAAACAATGACAGTGAATGTCCACGAATTTCATCGGGAATCACGCCCCCCGGGAGACCATCCGGACCGGCACCGCCTTGGCTTCGGCGCTGACCACGATGTCGCTCTTCGGTTTACCGGTGTTGTAATATTTGTGGTAGCGGTCGTGGTAGTAGCCGTAGCGGTCCCCTTTCTTGCGGACCTCGTTCACCACCACTCCCAGCAGACGGGCGCCCACACTCTGGAGCGCGTCGATCGCGTGCTGGGCGACCCGCCGCATGCACTTGTCCGCTCTCAGGACCAGCACAGTCGCGTCACACAGCCCTCCCAGAATCTGAGCGTCCGTCACCACCGTCACCGGGGGAGCATCGATCACAATCCGGTCGTACACCTCGGTCAGGCACGTCAGGAGGTGGGCGAACTTCTGGCTGTGGAGGACTTCGGCGGGGTTGGAGATCCGGTAGCCGCAGGTGAGAATCTCCAGTCCTTCAATATCCGTGGGTTGCACCGCCGCCGCCAGCATCATCGTGCCCGCGAACACGTCGCTCAGACACCGTTGCCGCGGATCCAGTCCGAAGATGATGTGCTGCGTCGGCTTGCGCAGGTCCGCGTCGAGAACCAGCGTCTTCTGGCCGGCCCGTGCCATGGCGATGGCCAGGTTGCTGACGACCGTCGATTTGCCGTCGCCGGCGACGGGCGAGGTGATCAGCAGCGTCTTGGCGCCCTGCCGGGCCGCGCTGAAGAGCACGGCCGTCCGGATCGTCCGAAACGCCTCCGCCTCCCGGGATTCGGGAAACAGCAGGATGCGCCGGCCCCGGTCCGACATTCTCTGCCGGCGGGACATCATCGGCACGGCCCCCAGAACCGGCACACGAAGCAGCGTGGAAATCTCATCCGCGGAACGCAGCGTCTGGTCCAGCCAGTCCCGCGTCACCGCGATCCCGCCGCCGAACAACAGTCCCAGGATCAGGGCCATGGCCAGGATTCGCCCCACTTGCGGCTCGGAGGGCAGCACGGCCGCCTGCGCCGACTCCAGGACGGCCATCTTCAGTTGGTCCACGTCCTCGCCCACAATCTGCTGGATCTCCTTCACGTGCGTTTCCAGCGCCTGGGACCAGGCCGTCGCTTGCTCGACCTCCGCGCGCAACTGCTGGTATTGCGCAATTTCATCGTTCGACTGCTTCACGTGCTCCTGCTGCTGCTCGAGCGACTGCGCGACCTGCTGCTCATAGTGCCGCGCTTCGAGCCATTGCCGCTCCGCGGCCGCCAGCACCGCCTTGACCATCCGATCGTCCAGCTCCTGGAGCCGTCCTTCGATGCGACGCACTTCGGCGCTGAGCGTGACGACTTTCGGGGCATCGGCGGTGAGGGTGTCCCGGATAGGGCGAACGGGCGGAGATCGAGATGACCTCGTCCTTCTTGCCCACCTCGACAGTCAGATTCTCCTGCAAGTAGACGCCGGGGACGTCGGTGGCCGCGAACGTGCGCAGCCGCTGCGGCGCCAGCAGTTCCAGCGCAGCGCTCAGGATCGGCTTGGACTTGATCAACTCCACTTGCGTACTGAGGTACTTGTCGGTCTGCGGCCGGCTACCCGGCTCGTAGGGATTGGTGAGGCGAATGCCCGCGTAGTCCAGGTAGAGCTTGGCCGTGCTCATGTAGATGGGTGTGGCGGTCGAGAGATACGCGGCCGCGCCGCCCAGCGCCGTGAGAAGGCACAGCAGTACCGCCCAGCGATGGCGCCAGAGGACCACGTGCAGACTATCGTTGCCGGCCGTCGGGGGCCAGCCGGTAAACGCTGACAAAGCGGGGGTCCGCCATCAGGTCCAGTCCGCCCGCAAACGCGAGGGCTTGGATCAGGGTATAATGGGCACCCGGCGGATACGGCATATTGCCCGGGCGGGCGACCAATCCCACAATCGTGACCGATTGCTCGCGCGGCGGCTCCACGACGATCGTGTCGCCTTCCGCCAAGGCCACATCGGCAAAAGGAATATTCAGTCCTCGAACCGGCAGGACCAACGTCTCGATTCCGGGCGCGGAGCCCCGATCGGGGTCTTTGCGCGCCGGCGCATTCGACACCACAACACCGTCCGGTTCATTCTCGGAGGCCCGAACGGACATGATCGCCGTCATGAAAGAGCCTTGCCCCAGGGCACGCCAGCCCACCGGAAGGCTCGGAGCCTGGTCGTCGGCAGTCTGGGGTCGGTCGTCGGCCCGCGCGGAGGGAGGAGCGGCAGCGTCTTGCTCTTCCCCGACTGCCGCATACCGAATACCGACGACTCCCTCCTCGGTCTTGGGCGTCTCTTCCAGGTACGCGCCCAGTTGGGCAAATCTCGTCCCCAGATCCCCGAGGGCGGCCTGTTTCGACCGCGCGGACAGCGCGGAGAGAAACTCCCGCCGCATCCACCGTGGGATTGGCCGGGTCCGCCGCTTGGAATTTGGCCAGTTCTGCCGGCGCGGGGGGACGTACCTGCTCGGCGCAGCCCGCCCAGGTGAGGCACGCGCCCGCGAGACAGAAGAAGGTCCCAAGGACCGAAGGGGAGCAGAGCAGAAGGTGAGAAGGTAAGGATTCTCTCCGACCTTCGCCCGTTCTCCCGTTCTTACCTTCGGTTGGCGGAGCCCCATCCCGACACGTCTTTTTCGTTGTCACCATACGAGCCTCCCAGCGGAGCACCCAGCGCGACGAGTCGCGTTGAGGACCCCCTGGCGCCCCTTCGGGCGCGTAACCCCCATTCGTTCCATGCGCGACGATCCGTACGGGCGACACCTGCATCGGGCCCCCAAACGCGATCGTTCGCGTTTGGGGTCCCGATCCCGATCGGCCTTGTTTCGTATGCCGCTCAGGAGCGCGGCGTTCGCGAGCAGCGTTCCCGGCGGTCCCCGCGCCCTTACCGGCGGACATCGACCGACAGAGCATGCGGAGAGGATGTCGTGCAGACAGGACGGAAACGGCCACCGCCTTTCTCCTGGGCCGGGTACACTCCCCTTCCATCCCCCATGTTCTCCCCTCTGCTACGGGCGACGGGACCCCAAACGCGGAAGCTCGCGTTTGGGAGCCCGACGCATGCGCCGCCCCTACGTTTGCGAACCTGCTCTTGGAACCCCCCAGGCGATTCGCCTTCGGGACTGCCCTTCCCAGACGATCCTGACGCCTGTGGCAGGCAATCCACGTGCATAATGACGACTTCCACCCCCTGTTTCAAGTCATCATTTCGACGGCCATTAGGAGCGACGAAGGTCCCCTTGCCTTGTGGAAGCAGGAGACATGTGGTGCTCTGTCACCCATAGAGTCGGACCTTCAGATGGGTGCAGGAGTGTTGTCAGCGATGGCACATAGAGAGGAGAAGTGAAATGTTGTGTCCACGCCTGATCTCGCGACCCGCGGATAAATCCGTAACGCTCGTGACAGGCCTGGTCCTGCTTTGGAGCATGGTCTCGCCTTCTCCGGCGGCAGGCTCTCTGCCGGAATTGACGACCCCCGAAGGCTTCGGTGTCAATATCCACTTTACGGGCGAGCGCCGGGACCTGACCCCGAAAGCCGCCTCTCGGGCGACCCGGGCGTTGTCCGCGACTCTCGCCGGGTGCGGGATCGAAAAGCAACTCGCCCCGTCGAACGAAAAGGACATCGTCTACCTGCTGAGCAAAGGGAATCGCCGAGCG
Source organism: uncultured Pirellulales bacterium (assembly GCA_964354535.1). Lineage (GTDB taxonomy): Bacteria > Planctomycetota > Phycisphaerae > Sedimentisphaerales > Anaerobacaceae > PLanc-01. Next base: position 3,005 of record CAYHAJ010000481.1, on the reverse strand, counting down.
CTGGCCCTGTGGACCACAGACACGGACCACGAACGGACACTTCCCTTCAAAACTTCCGAGGGAACTCTCGTCGATATGCTGGGCCAGAGCAGGCCGATCTCCGGGCAAGCCGATCAACTGAAGCCGGCCGTGTCCGGCAGTCCACAGTATCTGCTCCGCACAGAGTGAGTGGCAAGGGTGAGGAGTCTTCCATCAACGAAGCACTTGTACGATCCGCCTTGGGGGGCTATCATGGTCCCGCCATGCAAGCGGCGAGAACAGGACGCTGTTGCGGCCCGCCGGCTCGCAGAAGGTGTTCTGTCACAATGTAATCTCATCTCCACTCTATTAGAGGCAACATTTTGAAAGGAGGATTGCCATGAGGCAAGACACACGTCGCAAGAGAACGCACCTGGTTGGGAGCATCCTGCTCGCCTTGGCGATTGCAGTTCCGCCAGTGTGGGCCGCGGAAGACATCAGCGGCGAATGGGAGATCGCGTCCGAGTTCAACGGCCGGCAGATGCTTTCCACGCTGACGATCGCCAAAAGTGCGGACGGAACGCTCACCGGCAAGTGGGGCAGCACAGAGCTGTCCAACGTGAAGTTCGACGGCCAGAAGCTCACCTTTGTCCGCACGATGAAGTTCGGCGATCAGGAGTTCACGATGAACTACACGGGGACCCTGAAGGATGGCAAGCTCGCCGGCACGGTTTCCAGCGACCGAGGTGAGTTTACCAACACCGGGACCCGTCGGAAGCCCGAGTCCCCCGCCGTGGGTCAGTGGGATCTCAACTATCGCTACGGCGAGCAGGACATGACGGCCAAGCTGGTCGTTTCTCAGAAGACGGACGGCACCCTCGATGCCAAGTGGATCAGCCAGCGGGGCGAGAGCGCGATCTCGAATGTCAAATTCGCCGCCGGCAAGCTCAGCTTCACGCGGAAGATCAAATTCAACGACAACGAGTTCGAGACCACCTTCGAAGGCACCGTCGCGGGCGACAAGCTCACGGGCGTCAACAAGAGCGAACGGGGCGAGATCCCGGTCACCGGCCAGCGCTTCGGCGGCGCGCTGATCGGCAGATGGGAGCTGACCACCACCACCGATCAGGGTACCCGCACGAGCGCCCTGATCGTCCGGGGCGATCTGAGCGGCCGGTACGAGTCCTTCGGCGGTGAGATTCCCGTCAAAGACCTGAAGCTCGAAGGCAATCAGGTGAGCTTCAAGGTGATGATGGGCTTCGGCGACCAGGCGCAGGAGCGGGAGTTCAAGGGGACGTTGAACGGCAAGACCCTCCAGGGGCAGATCACGTCGCAGAACGGCACCCGCGAGGTGACCGGCAAGAAGATCGAGACGGCCCCGGCACCGCGGGCCGAGACCATTATCAAACCCATGGCGCGGCAGCCGGACGTGATCTTCGTGCCGACGCCGCAAACCGTCGTGGACAAGATGCTCGAGCTGGCGGAAGTCAAGCCGGGCGACGTGGTCTATGACCTTGGTTGCGGCAACGGCCGCATCGTCGTGACTGCCGCGAAGAAGTACGGCGTCAAGGCCTACGGCTTCGACATCAACCCGGAGCGGGTCAGAGAGTCGCTCGACAACGTCAAAGAGAATCACGTGGAGGACCTGGTCACCATCAGCCAGGAAGACATCTTCACGCTCGACCTGAGCCAAGCCAGTGTGATTACCCTCTATCTGCTGCCGTCGCTGAACGTCAAGCTGATGCCGCAACTGGCGAAGTGCAAGCCCGGCACCCGCATCGTCTCGCACGACTTCGACATGCGCGGCGCCAAGCCGGTGGTCACCCACCAAATGAGTGTGGATAACGACGACTCGGACGAAAACACCAACTACGGCCCCAGCCACACCATCTACAAATGGGTGGTGCCCTGGGAAAAGGAGTAGGGGCGACGCATGCGTCGGCCGTACCGAGCCGCACGCGTGGTGTGATCGCGTAGTGGTTCCGCCTGTAAATACTCGGCTCGCCGTTGGTGCTGAACACGCCAGCGGCGAGCCGATTCATAGGAGGTTGCCATGAAGACACAAGCTGGAGGGTTGTCTCGTCGCGGTTGTTTGAAGCTCGCCGGCACCGCCACCCTTGCGGTACCGCTGGCCGGTTGGGCGGCCGACGATCTCAAGGCCAAAGCGAAAAAGAACCTCAAGCTCGCGATCTTCACGGGCGTCTATGCGGGCCTGCCCCTGGAAGAGGCCGCCAGGAGAATCAAGGCGGACGGATTCAGCGCTGTGGTACTGGAGGGCAATTTTGCCGACGTGCGCTTCGACCCCCTCGCGCCGGATTGGAGGGCCGCGGATAAGATCACAGGCTGCCTGGACCGTAACGACATCAAGGTAGTCGGCCTGTACGGCTACTACAATATCGTCGCGCCGGATCGGGAAGCGTACCGGCGCGGCATGGAGCAGATGGAGTTCCTGATTGAGAACTGGAAACGGCTGGGCTCCAACAACATCTCCACCGAGACTGGAACGCTCAATCCGAAATCGGAATGGGAGGACTCGCCCCTGAACGCCCTGGAAACCTCCTACCAGCGGTGCCGGACTGTGTTGGAGAGGTTCGCCCGGTAGGCGGAGCAGACCGGGGCCGTGATCTCCATCGAGCCCTATTGGAAAAACGTCATCGGCTCCATCGAGCGAACGGACCGGCTCTTCCGCGATGTCCCTTCGCCCGCGCTGAAGCTCGTGATGGACCCGTGCAACTATTTCCGTAAGGCCGATCTCCCCCTGATGCAACCGATGCTCAAGGACATCTTCCAACGGGTCGGCCGGCAGACCGTTCTGGCGCACGCCAAGGACGTCAAAGCGGCGGCCAATGCCGATGACACGGAACTACCCTACGCGGGCAAGGGCGTGCTCGATTACCCGCTCTATCTGGAGACTGTAGCAAGCGCACAGAGTCGTATCGCCGTAACCGCTGTCTCGGTAATGAGTTACATCAGCACAATGCTGCTGAGAATCACAGGCCCGTTGCTGGGTCGTGCCGTGGTGGCCGAAAGCCTGCGAGACAGAGGCT
>CAYHAJ010000480.1:0-5605 GCA_964354535.1 uncultured Pirellulales bacterium | reverse complement strand
TCCAAGAGCCTCTGGTGCACCTGGTGAGCCAGACAACTCCGCCTCCCGGGGGCAGGGACTTCTTCAGCTTCAGTCTGGATGCCGTCGCGCAACGCAAATACAGCGGGGGCACGGGAGAGCCGAACGATCCCTACCAGATCGCTACGGCCGCCGATCTGATCGCCCTCGGCGGGACTCCTGCCGATTACGACAAGCACTTTATTCTCACCGCCGACATCGACTTGGACCCCTATCTCCCCGCCCGCAAGGTTTTCGACAAGGCGGTGGTTGCACCTAAATTAGGCGACGATACAGTCAATCCGCCGGGCACCGGCTTTACCGGCAGCTTCGACGGCAAGGGCCACACGATCAGGAACCTGACCATTTCCGGCGGTGCAGGCGGCCATCTGGGCTTGTTTGGCCAACTGCGGGTTGGCGGCAGAGTCCGGGATGTATGCTTGGAGAATGTGAGCATCACGGGGGCCAGTGGTTCCCCTGCTCTCGGCAGCTTAGTGGGCGCTAATTACGAGGGCACAGTCGATAGTTGCTATACCATCGGCACAGTCGTGGGAGGAGAGGCAAACGAAGCGGTCGGCGGTCTGGTGGGACATAACGAGGGAACCATTGCGCACTGCTGCGCATTGGGTAGCGTTTTCGTCGGGAAGAACACCAAGTTCACGGGTGGCTTGGTGGGATGGAATGGCGGCCAGATTACCCAGTGCTATGCCAACGTTGCCATATTCGGTGTGGAGATAAGCACACAGATCGGCGGGCTGGTGGGATGTGATGTGAACCGGGAGCACGACAACCGCCTCAGTGATTGTTTCTGGAATGTAGAAACAAGCGGGCTGTCGACAAGTGATGGTGGCATAGGATTGACTACCGCTCAGATGCGGGACCCGGATACTTTTGTCCGTGCCGGTTGGGACTTCGTCGATATACCCGATGGCTCCGGTGGTATTTGGGCACAGCCTTTCGGCGGAGGCTTTCCGATTCTCTGGTGGCAACTGCCCGAATCGCAGCGTCCTCCCTTACCCAGCTTTGCGGGAGGGACGGGCGGCCCGGATGATCCTTATCTGATTGCGACGGCCGGGGCATTGAACAGGATCGGCGGCAATCCCAGACTGCTGAAGGCGTATTTCAAGCTGATAGCCGATATCGATTTGCAGGATGTCGAGGTGTCTGCCGTCGGCAGTGAGGTGGCTCCGTTCGCCGGCGTTTTCGATGGTAATGGTCATACGATCTCCAACTTCACCTGTACTGCAACGGACACCGCCTGTGCAGGACTCTTTGCCTGCATCGATGGCCTCCTGGCAGAGGTCAAGAGCCTGGGATTGGTTGACCCTCAGGTGGAGACGGAAACAGCGCGGGACATCGGAGCTTTGGTGGGCCGGTTGAACAAGGGAACGATACGTAACTGCTATATCCAGGACGGCAATGTTTCAGGACGGAGTTACCTCCGCCGCAAAGAAGGCGGAATCCATGCAGGAGGAAGTACAGTCGGCGGGCTTGTCGGAACGAGCCGTGGCATAGTGATCGGCTGCCGTGCTACTTGCAGCGTTTTCGGATCTAACCGTGCTGGTGGACTGGCAGGAATAAGTACCGGGACAATCATCAACTGCACTTCGTCAGGAAACGTCTCAGGAAATATGTGCGTTGGTGGGCTGCTGGGAACGAATGACACAAATGGCGAAGTCGCTGGCTGTTCTGCAACGGGAAAGGTCTCGGCCATTTTTCTCTTTGCGGAAGCACCCCGCGTGGTGCTCGGACATTGGCAGATAGAGCCCAAGGGACTGCGTGCTGGCGGCCTCGTGAGCGAGAACACCGGCACGATCGTCAACTCCTGCGCCAGAGGCAGCGTTTCGGGAAGTGATATTGTCGGAGGCCTGGTAGGCTCGAATGGGTATATACAGAGATGGGATCTATACTCCGAGTCACCAGGTGAGATCATCAACAGCTATTCAACTGGCGCTGTCTCCGGAGCTTCCGATGTTGGTGGTTTGGCAGGCCTTCACGAAATCGGTCCAGTGGTCTCTTCCTTTTGGGATATCCAGACCTCGGGCCAGAGCAAGAGCGCCGTGGGCGTGGGCAAGACCACGCCTCAGATGCGGGACTTCCAGACGTACCTGGATGCAGGGTGGGATTTAGTCGGCGAAATCCAAAATGGGACCTCAGAAATCTGGCAGATGCCACCGGGGAGTGGCTATCCGATCTTGTCGGTCTCTGCCGGCTATACCCCACCCCAACTGAAGGGGTCGGGGACCCCCGATGATCCCTACTTCATCTCCAACGCGATGGAACTGGGCGCGGTGGTCCACTACAGTCCTCTGGCCCACTATCGGCTGGCCACCTCCCTTGACCTTTCCGGCATCCGTTGGGCCACGGCGGTGGTTCCCCGCCTGGAAGGCACGTTCGATGGGGCTGGTCATACGGTCTCCCATCTGACGATCCAGGGTGGAAGCCGCCTCGGCCTCATCGGGCAGGCAGGATCCACGGCCCAGGTCAAACACCTGGCGGTGGTGGATGTCAACGTCGTGGGTTCCAGCCACTACGTGGGTGGCTTGGCAGCCATCAATGGCGGTGCCATGACCGGTTGCTACAGTACGGGGGCGGTCAGCAGTAGCGGTAGTGGACAGCACTATTGGATTGGCGGACTGACTGGGCGCAACTCGGGTGCTGTGACCCAGTGCCATAGTGCCGCCACAGTCGATAGCACCAGTTCCGATGCCGGCGGACTGGTGGGGGGAAATGGGGGTTCTCTGACCGAGTGCTACAGCACCGGGGCAGTCAGCGCAAAGGGTAGCGATGTCGGCGGGCTGGCCGGGTACAACGGCGGCACTGTGACCCAGTGTTATAGCACCGGAGCGGTCAGTACCACTGGGCGGAATGCTGGTGGGCTAATCGGCTCCAACTACCTCAATGGTGTTGTGACCCAGTGCTACAGCACCGGTACGGTCAGGGGCACTTCGGGTGTCGGCGGGCTGGTGGCGTGGAATGTGGCTACGGTGAGCCAGTGCTACAGTGTCGGGGCAGTCAGCGGCACAAGTAGAGTCGGTGGTCTGGTGGGAAGTGCCTATGGCGATTCTGTGACCGCTTGTTTCTGGGACACCCAAACCTCGGGCCGGGCCGCGAGCGTTGGGGGCACAGGCAAAACTACGGCCGAGATGCAGACGGCCAAGACGTTCCTGGATGCCGGCTGGGATTTCGTCGGCGAGACAGCCATTGGGACGGAGGACATCTGGTGGATCGACGAAGGGGAGGACTATCCGCGTCTATGGTGGGAAGCGCGCAATTGATGATGGCAGCGGAGAACCGGCGAGGAAGGCTTTCACGTCGGCGGTCAATTGGCGCAGCGCGTCCGGGGACGTGTAGATCTGGTGGCCGCTGGCGTAGCGGCGCAGAGTAATATTGCCCCGCAGTTCGGCAGGCAGATCGAGGTGGTCGAAGACGTACTCCTGGCTCAGAAAGGGTGTCGTGAGGTCGTAGTATCCGCCGGCGGCGAAGACCCTCAACCGGTTGTCCAGACCCATCGCCTCAGCAAGAATCGGGGCGACATTGAGATAGCCGCGCCCACCCGGCCCCCAGTTCCAAGTCTCGTTGGCCCGGTCCGACAAGTAGATGTAGGGCCGGTCCGTCTGGAAGCCGAGGTCGCTCCGGATATAGCTGTGAAACGCGGTGACGAACGGGCCCGTGGTGATGAAGAGCGATGGGTCGGTCCAGGCGCTCCGACGCCCGGCGCTCGGGGCGGTCACGCGTCCATCCAACAGGCCCAATACTTGGCCCTCGCGGCCGAGCAGTTCCTGGGTAAAGGCGAAATTACTGATCCGCAGGCGGTTGCCGGCAATCACGTGTTGGGGCAGGTCGAGGGTCTCCGGAGCCGTCTCGAGGGTTTCCCGGTCGGTATCGTCCAACGTTTCCTGGTTCATGTGGTCGTCTCCAGGACAAGGCGGTCATCCGTATTCCTCGCTTCCCGGGTGGACCCTTCCGGCGAACGGACGATGGGTGACAAGCATGTAGACGCCGATCAGGACCAGTCCGACAACGAACCAGATCAGGGCCACCTTCAGCCCGTAGGAGGAGGCGGAGGCATTGTAGATCGTCAGACTGTAGCTCGGATCGGGCGTGGCCGGCAGGAGGTTGGGGTACAGAGCCCCAGCAATCGAGGCCACGGCTCCGACGATCAGCAGGCTGGAGGCCCCAAAGGCGGCCAGGTCGCGCCCGACGACCGCCAGGAACACGGTGGCGACGAAAGCCCCCGCAGTCAGAGCGACAACCAGGTACAGGGCAGGATGCGCCGCATAGTTCGTCAGGAGGGGAGGATTGACCCTGGGAGCCAGGAGGAAGCTTGCCACGCCCAATACGGCGGTCGGCAGCGCTGAATACAGGGCCATTCGCCGCTCCCGCTTCGACCGCCAGGCGTGCCGTCACCTCGGGAGGCAGGACTTCCTCGCGATAGCTCTGGTCCTGCTGGTCGAACAGCTCCCACGAAGGCATGCTGACCACGCGGGCGTGGATGCCCTGCTTTGCGAGCTCCGGCTGGGCTTGCAGGATGAGCTGGACCTCGGAGCCGCTGGCGATGAGAATCACATCGGGTCTTTCGGCCTGCTCCTTCGAAAGGATATATGCGCCTTGGAGCAGGCCCTCGACGGAGCCAAGGCCGGCGCGGTCGAAGATGGGGATCTTCTGACGTGTCAAGAGGAGCATCGTGGGCCCCTTGTCACGCATCATGGCCACCCGCCAGGCCGAGGCGGTCTCATTGGCGTCGGCCGGGCGGATCACGCACATGTGCGGCATGGCCCGGAACGAAGCCAGATGCTCGACCGGCTGGTGTGTGGGACCATCCTCGCCCAAACCGATGGAATCGTGCGTCATGATGTAGATCACCGGCAGTTCCATCATGGAGGCTAAGCGAATGGCAGGCCGGGCATAATCGGTGAAGATGAAGAAGGTCGAGGCATAAGGGCGAATCCCACCGTGCAGGGCCAAGCCGGAAGAGCATCCGCACATCGCGTGCTCGCGCACCCCCCAGGCGATGTTGCGGTTCTCGTATTGACCCGCCCCGAAGTAGCCTGAATCCTCAATCAGCGTCTTGGTTGAGGGCGCGAGATCACCGCTGCCGCCGATCAGCCAGGGGACTTTGCGAGCGATGGCATTGAGCACCTTGCCGCCGGCATCGCGCGTGGCCACGGGCCCTTTGTCCGTCGGGAATTCGGGAATTTCAGCCGCCCAGTCCGCTGGCAGGTCCCCGTGGAAAGAGGCTTCGAACAACCGGGCCAGGTCTTCGTGTTCCCGCTGGTAGATGGCGAACTTCTCGTACCAGGCGCCCTCCATCTCCCGCCCACGATCTTTCGCTTGCCGCATGTAGTCCAACACTTCCTGCGGGACATAGAACTGCTGGTCTTCGGGCCAGCCGTAGTTTCTCTTGGTCAGCTTGACCTCCTCCTCGCCCAGCGCCTGCCCATGCGCCTCCTTGGTATCCTGCATGTGGGGAGCCCCGTAGCCGATATGGGTCCGCAGGATGATCAGAGAAGGTCGATCCTCTTCCCGCTGCGCGCGACGCAGGGCCCGGGTGATCGCGGCCAAATTGTTGGCCTTCTCGCCGAGGTTCTGCACGTGCCAATGATAG
>CAYHAJ010000479.1:0-13364 GCA_964354535.1 uncultured Pirellulales bacterium | reverse complement strand
GTGATACACATGGGCGGGGACGCCCATGCTACGGCTTCACCGGCGGGTTGGCTTTCTCGTAATAGGTCATGAAGACCTTCAAATCCTCGATGTCCACCTTGCCGTCGCCCCACGGCATCGGCCCGATGTCGCAGAGCGTCTGGTTCGTGCCCCAGTTGTCGATCAGCATCACCAGATCCACGAGGTCCACCTTGCCGTCGGCGTTGAAATCCGCGATGGGAATGACGGATACTTGCCAGATATCATGCAGTCCGTAACCGCCGGGGCGGGTGGAGTTGAAGACGAGGGTAGAGCCGTCAGGTGAGGCATACGCACCGATCTCCACACTTGCACTATTGACTAATGGTCCGAGATTCGCCGGCTGCTTCCAAGGAGCATCAGTTGTGGCCCGCGTTGTCATCCAGACATCATACGAACCGTAACCACCCGGCCGGTTGGAGAAGAAGAAGAGCAGCCGCCCGTCGTCCAGAAGCACTGGGTAGCCCTCCGCAGAGGGGGTATTGATTGTCGGCCCGAGATTGACCGGTGTACCCCAAGGATCATTTCTCGTTGTACGCTTAGTCACCCATAGGTCTGCACCGCCGTAGCCACCTGGCCGAATTGGAGTACCCCCCGTTCCGGTATCGAAGTACAGTTCTAACCCGTCCAGCGAGATGGTTGGGTCTGCCTCGCCGGCCGAGCTATTGACCACGGGGCCAAGATTCACCGGCTGACACCAAGCAGCGCCTATTGCCGTTCGTTTCATCATCCAGAGGTCAGAACTGCCATATCCACCGGCTCGGACATCCCCGAGGTACATCTCCAAGCCATCACCGGTCGTCACACCCGGAACGATTCCGAGGGTGTTAAAGGTAGAGGGGTCATTCCCCAGACCCGCACTCGCAGGATTGCCCCAAGGATCGTCTTTCGTTGCGCGCGTGGCGACAAAACCCTCATTGATTGCCCAGTTGCTGGGGCTCCGCTGAAACCAGAGTTGTAGACCATCGGGCGTGATCCACCAGGGAAATTCCTGCATCGAGGTGTTAATCAGCGGGCCCAGATTCTTCAAGTTGTCGAACGTGAAGTCTGCGTCCGCGGACCCGGCGGCAGCCACAACGACACCAGCTACCATCAGCAAAAGGACGAGAATTCGTCTTGTGTTTCCACTTGCGTTCATGATTCATACCTCCATTCTTGTTGGTCAGCATGGTTTGCGATAGAATCGTGAGAGCATTTCCCGGGCGCGCAGACGAACCGCCCGGGTCAGGCCAGGCCGGTGAGTGCTCTGCTTGGCGGCGAAGAACTCACCGGCTACTTCTGTGTTCGCGCCGGGTTGTATCGGTGCGCTCAATGTCTCTCTCTATGCACTACCTCCTTTCCGCGTTGCTCTTGTTTGGCTTCCCCCGCGACCCTGTATCGTTGCCTGGATCGGAGTCACTCCACCGGCCAAGAACCCGCGCCTGCCAGATATCATGCCCGCCATACCCACCGGGCCGGTCAGAGTCGAAAAAGAGGGTAGAGCCGTCGGCCGACAGGTACGCATACATCTCGTTGCCTGCGCTATTGACGAAGGGTCCAAGATTCACCGGTCGTCCCCACGAGTCCGAGAGGCTCGCTCGTGTCGTCACGTACAGGTCGTCCTGTCCGTACCCACCCGGCCGGTTAGAGAAGAAGAAGAGCAACAGCCCATCGCCCAGAAGTATCGGAAGATTTTCACTATAAGCAGTATTGATCGTTGGCCCGAGATTGACCGGCGTACCCCAAGGGTCGTTTCTCGTGGCGCGCTTGGTCATCCATAGGTCTATGCCCCCATAGCTCCCGGGGCGAGGTGGATTCGGACTGGTACCAAAGTACAGTTCCAACCCATCCGGCGAGATCGTCGGCGGTAGCTCTCCATCCGGACTATTGACCGCCGGTCCGAGGTTCACCGGCTGACTCCAATCCGCACCTATCGCCTCCCGCTTCATCATCCAGAGGTCATAACTGCCGTACCCGCCGGCGGCGGGGTAATCCAGGAAGTATGTCTCCAGGCCATCGCCGGTCGTGTAGCCCGGAATGACTCCAATCGTCTTCCACGAAGAGCGGGGGTCACCTACCCGGCCGAGCCTCGCGGGAGCGCCCCAGAGATCGTCTTTCGTCGCGCGGGTTGCCATAAACTCCTCACCATGTTCTTCCGCGCTGGTGCTCGTACGGTAGAACCAGAAAGATAGACCATTAGGTGTGAGCCCTGATGGAAACTCTTGCCTTGAAGTGTTGATCAGGGGCCCCAGATTCATGGGAGTGGAGAACCGCAAACCGAAGAACTTCCCCTGGCTGACGATGCCTGAATACTGTCTCATGTCGGCATTGGCCTTCTCCTCATCGTGCAGATAATAGTATTGTTGTGCGCGTTGAAGATGACTATGTGCATCTTCGGGGTAGGCCTCGATCTTCTCGGTGTAGTATTGGACCCTCTCCCGACAGTGCTTCTCCATGATGGCTTCAATCCCCTCGTCAATGCTGTCGGGATCGTGACCATCAACTATGATGCCGGCAAAGAGGACCCTGGCCTCAAGACCTGTGTACGCGCTCACGAGGATGGGTCTGAGGGTCTTGCGGGCCGCCGCGTACTCGCCACTCTCGATGAGTCGGCGCGCCTCGGACAAAATGGCCGTCTCCCTCGTAGCTTGGGCTTCTGCACGCCGGGCCTGATGCTGACTTCGGAAGTAGGACAGGACGACAATGCCGACGATGGCCATGATGGTCAGGAGGGCAATGATCCGGGATCTGTTCCTGCGGAGGAATTTGCACAGGCAGTATCCTGTACTGGGTGCTCGCGCCGAGACCGGCCTCTGTTCCAGGTGTCGCTGGAGGTCCTCCGCCAAGTGGATGGCGGTGTCATATCGGCGAATGCGGTCCTTCTCCAAGGACTTCATGACGATCCAGTCCAGATCGCCCCGAAGGGCCTTCCTGAGCAGATCGGGAGTGGAGCCCCGATGTTTGGCGATGTCGGTTACGGTATCGCCCAGGGCGCTGAGTCTCGTGGAAGGCTTGACCGGCTCTTGTTCCCGGATGACCCGCTGCATCTCAAGGTAGCCGGCCTTGCGCAACTCTTCTTCACCGAAGGGGGTGGTGCCAGTGAGGAGTTCATAAAGAAGAACGCCCAGCGAATAGATGTCCGAGCGGGTGTCGATATCTAAGTCACTCAATTCGGCCTGTTCCGGACTCATGTAAGCGGGAGTGCCGATGAGGTGGGCGTAACGGGTAAAAAGCGTCTTTTCGGTCAGTTTCTGGTTCGTGGCCTTGGCAATCCCGAAGTCGATCACCTTGGGGATGGGTTTGCCGTCGTGGTGCGTAACCATCACATTGGAGGGCTTGATATCCCGGTGAATGATACCTTTCTGATGAGCATGCTGGACGGCGTGGCAGACTTGGAGGAAGAGCGCCAGCCGGTCTTTGGTGCTGAGGTTGTTCTTGTCGCAGTAATCGGTGATGGAGACGCCCTGAACCAGTTCCATAACAAAGTAGGGCCGGCCGGTCTCGGTAGCACCGGCGTCGAGGACCTTGGCGATGCTGGGATGATCCATCAGAGCCAACGCCTGCCGCTCCGCCTCGAAGCGGGCGATCACCTGGCGGGTATCCATGCCCAGCTTGATGATCTTGAGAGCCACCTTCCGGCGGATGTGCTGCTCCTGCTCGGCCATGTAGACCACCGCCATGCCGCCTTCGCCGATCTTCTCCAAGAGCTTGTACCGCCCGATGACGGTACCGGGACCTTCGGAGAGCGGAGGTTCCGCCATGATGGCGTCCGGCTCCAAGACCGGCGTTTCGAGGAAGTCCCCGGCCTCGTCATTTGCCTGCAGCAGGGCCTCGACCTGAGCCCGCAGGGCTGTGTCGTCGCCGCACACGCTGCTCAGATACGCCTGGCGTGCCGGCCCGGGTCCTTTTCCTAAGGCCGCGTGGTAGATTTCCTCGATTTCTGTCAGTGTGGGTCGCACGGTGACTCCTCTGGCTATGTCGTCGTAGGACAATGCGAAATTCGAGCCGGAACCGACTCACGAAAATGTGAGAAATTACGAAAAGACCGCTTCGGGCGAGACGAGCCTAAGAGTCCTGGCGCAGTTCGTGGTAAAGCCAAGCCCTGGCGAAGGACCAGTGACGAATGGCCGTGGCCCGGGAAATCCCCAGGGCTTCGGCCGCCTGGTCAATGCTCAAACCGGCGAAGAATCGCAACGTGACCAGGGCCGCCTTCACGGGATCTTCCGCGCCGAGTCGGGTGAGGGCCTCATCCAGCGCGACGAGGTCGTCGGACGGCGTCTGCGCGGCCGTCTCCACCGCCTCCAGATCGACACAGGAACGTCCTCCTCCGCGTTTTGTGCTCTTCTTCCGACGCGCGTTCTCGACCAGGATCCGCCGCATGGCTTCGGCCGCCGCCGCGAAGAAGTGGCCCCGGTTCTCCCAGGTTTGCGGTTCATCTCCCACCAACCGGAGATAGGCCTCGTGGACCAACGCGGTCGCTTGCAGGGTCTGACCGGCCGGCTCATGGGACAGCTTCTGGGCCGCGAGCAGGCGCAACTCCTCATACACCAGCGGCAAGAGTTCGTCCGTAGCCTTGGCATCCCCCCGTTCAATCGCGTTCAGGATGCGTGTGACATCACTCATACCGGCTCTCCGCCGTTTCCGATTGCGGATTGCGGATTTCGGATTATTTGCGGGACGTCTTGATCGAAGCGATAACCATCGACAGAATCTCGTTGGCCTCATCCAGAAGATTGGAGATGCTGCTCTTTTTCATGATACCAGCTTCAATCAACAGCTCCATCCAGTAGGTGGATTCGTCGCATTCCTCCTCAACGATTCCCCTCTTGGCGATAAAGTCTGCCGTAGACCGCGCCCGGCAAGCCGCACGGTAGTTCGCCCCAACTGATGTCCCTGCGCGAAGCAGTTGCGCGCCGATAATTCCAGCGGTCCTTGATTTCGGCAGCGAATCAACGAGGTGAATAACGCGCAACGCAAACGCCTTCGTCCTCTTCTTGAACTCGTCAGACGTCATATAGTCCTCCCTCTATACTCAATCCGCAATCCGAAATCCGCAATCCGAAATATTCTACCCCAGATACACCCTGTCTCCCGGCTTGATCGGCGGGATTCGGTCGCGCTGGGCCGCCACGTCTTCTTTGTCCAGGGCGAAGCTGGGGGCGATCTCGATGAGACAATCGGCGGAGCCGTCGGGTTTGCGGGGGACCCGGACGCCCGCGGCCTCCAGCCAGGCGGCGGCGCGCTCGACCATCATCCGACGCGTGGTTGCGGCGCTGTCTTCGCCGGTGGCGTTCTTGACCGGGGCGAATTGCTCGCGGCGAAGGATTTCGAGGATGATGGACTTCCGGGCCACGGGCAGAGCGTCGAAGATGAAGGACTCGATCTTGACGCCATTGGGCTGCTTGGGTTCGATCCTGTGGCCCTGCGGGTCGAGGTGGGGGATCTTCTTGACCGCCCGGTGGAGCGGCAGGGAATGACCTTCCGTATTGAGCTTCTCGACGAAGCTCGTGCTGATGATGTGGATCGCGATACTGCCAAGCTCGAAAGCCAGCGAGCCGTCAGGCCGGCGTTTCTCTGCCAACTCATCCGGCAAGTCGCTGTACTCAATGACTGTCACCTTGCCGTTCATCAAGCAGAAGTTGCCAACCTTCTCCTTGGGCGAGTTCTTGATGACGGCCTTGGACGACATCTCGGCCCCATCCATCGCGTGCAGTCCTATAAACAGCGGATCGAACAGCTTGACCAGCGGATTGTCCACCTGCCAATAACTGAGGTACTCGACGCCGCGTCTTTTCATGTCGGCCAAGGCCCCGCTGCGGGCCAGGGCCCGGATGCAGCCGCCGTGACCATCCGGCGAGCGGGCAACCTGGGATTTGTCCGCCAGGAGAATCCGGCCGTCAAAGCCGAAGTTCGGCAGCGTCCCCTGCTGGAAGATGAAAACGTCGCCGGCATCCAACCCGTAGTGGTCTTCCGCCTGGAAGATCTCTACAGTTTGTGTGTGGTTCATCGGGCTTGTCATGACGTACCACGGGCAGGTCGCTCCATACCGCCGGGACACCGCCTGGATCGTCTCGGCAAAGAGGCGAAAGAGGGTCTTCTGTCGGATGGGGCTGATCGGGTAATTGCCTTTGGGACCGTCGAAGCCCAATCTGGTCCCCTGCCCCCCGGCGACGGTCAGCGCCGCCACTTTGCCCTGCGCGACCAGGTTTTCACCTAACTCTATCGCTTCCTTGTACTTACGTCGCTGCGTGGCACTGCGGGGCTCTGGAGTATAAGAGGGGGCCGGCTTGAAGTCCCGCGTCGCGACCTCCGGCGCCGGCGCGCGTTTCACCAACTTCTCGATCCAGTCGCCGATCTTCGCGAGATCCAACTCCCGGATCTGATCCAGCAGCTCCTCCTGCCGGCGCGGGTCCACCTGAGACCAGAAAGTGAGCAGGTGCTCCTGATTGTGTTCTCTCAATTGCTGCCTGATGCTTTCGATGTCCTTGCTGCCGGCCATAACCTTCTCCAAAGATGTCCGGGACAGGTCCCCGCCAACGGACGGTTTTCCCCCCCCAAGCCCCACCCGAACCCGAGGGCCCATCCTAAAAGCCGGCCAAAAATATTTCAAGGAAATGCCCTAATCCGACGAAAATTGTTTGACAGCGCTTTCGGCGTGTGTTAGGATCAAGCTGTCAAGACAGGTGGATTTGCAGAAGTCCAATATTATATATCGCATTGCCATCATAAGATAACTTCCGCACTTCATATCCAGATCCGCCTGCCTCGGAGTTGTAGGGACACACAAGACCTACGTGAGGAGCATCTGAGGGTCTGCTGGCTAACTTGAGTGGAAACTCTGGCAAGCGCAAAACTGTTGTGAAATCCAACCGGTCGCTTTCCTTTATGAAAGCAGAATTTGGTCCGGAGATTCGCAGAGTTCGCATTTTGCCGGTCATGCGGCAACAAGCAGTCATCCGTTAAAGTAGCCAATGTGGCGGAACTGGAGAACGGCCGGGCTGCGAATCTCAAGTGAGTGAAAGGAGAATCGTAATGAGAAAGAAAGGCTTCACCCTCGTCGAGCTGCTGGTCGTGATTGCGATCATCGCTCTGCTGATGGGCATTCTGATGCCGGCGTTGGCCCGCGTGCGGCAGTTGGCATTCAGAATGACCTGCGGCACCAACCTGTCGGGTATCGGCAAAGCCATGCTGCTGTACTCGAACGACTACCAGGAAGAGTTGCCCCGCGCCGGCGGCCGCAACACCACCTGGGGCATGGTCCCGCAATGGGCCGGCACCAGCCGCTACCAGGCTTACGGCCTGGCCGCCGACGGCACCGGCGGCACCGCCACGATCAGCTCCTGCTTCTACCTGCTGGTCAAGTACACCGAAGTGACGCCCAAGTCCTTCGTCTGCAAGGGCGATGCCGGCACGACCGAGTTCAAGCTCTCCGATCTGGGCACGCCGGTCGGCACGAGCTTCGAGCTCATCGATGCCTGGGACTTCGGCCCGCAAGCGGATGCCTACAAGCATTGCAGCTACTCGTACCACATGCCGTTCGGGCTCTATGCCTTGACGGTTTCGAGCGAGCCGGCCTTCGCGGTGGCCGCGGACAGGAACCCGTTCCTGAAGAGCCCCGCCGCCGATCCGACGCCGATCGCCAACTTCAAGCCGGATCTCGATGCCTTCAAGGGCACGGCGGATCAGGCCAAAGCGGGCAACACCGTTGGCCACCAGTTGGATGGTCAGAACGTGATGTTCCTTGACTCGCACGTCACCTTCGAGAAGAGAGCTTACTGCTCCGTCGAAGACGACAACATCTACCTGGTCTCCGGCGACCTGACCAAGGGATCTCCGATCGGCACGGCTCCGATCCCGCCGCAAGTGGTGCCCGCGAACCGCAAGGACTCCGTCCTGGTTCACGACCCCGACGTGTTCGGTGGTGCCGGTGGCGCCGCCAGCCGTCCGGCGACCCGCAGCTAATTTGTGGGCGTAACTTGTTGGTTTGAGTGATCGAGGCGGCCCCGGTGGGCTTCACGCGGGGCCGCCTTTCCTCTCCGGCAGCGTGTTCTTTGACAATGTGGCCGATTCCTGAGCGAGGAAGAAGCCGAAGAAGTTGGAGATCGGAAGTGTGAAGTTGGAAGCAGTTGCTTCCAACTTGCAACTTCAAACTTGACACTGTCTTTCCTGGCGGCTCTCGGTCGCATCATATTCCTGAGTTATCATTCATCTTTCTCTCTTCTCGTCCGACCCGCCGGTTTACGGTGGCCTCTTCCTTCCTCTAATCGGGTCCTGCCTCGCTCACGGACTCAAGCTTCACCCGCGAATCAGTGCATGGATTTGGCGCGCCTGCTTGCGCGCGCTCACTCCGACGGGGTGAGTGTGCGCCTGCGCGCAATGTGACGCCAAATTCCAAATCCCAAGCACCAAATTCCAAACAAATCCCAAATCGCAAGCACCAATGACCAAAACGCGGTGCCGGGCGCTGCCCTGTTTGGAATTTGGGATTTCAAGCCTTCGAATTTGTTTGGGATTTGGGATTTGAAATTTGGCATTTCCGCCGTCCCGGCGGCCTACAATCGGTCAGGCTCAGCTTAGGAACCGACCGTTGGTCAACTCACACTAACCCAAGAGATCGGCGGGCCAGTAAGCATTGAGCCTCCCAGAGGGGAGTACGTGCTCCCCTGGACCGATTGCCTCGGCGCGGAACGTATTCTCGTGCTGCATTCATTGATTCCCATTCCTCTGCCCGCGCCGAACTTGCGCGGTCGGTCCCGTCGATCTCACCCAGAAGGAAAGGGGACGATTATGAAGAGGAAAGGTTTCACCCTGGTCGAGCTGTTGGTCGTGATTGCGATCATCGCTCTGTTGATGGGCATCTTGATGCCCGCACTCGCAAGAGTCCGCCAGTTGGCCTACCGGCTGACTTGCGGCACAAACCTGTCGGGCATAGGCAAGGCCATGCTGGTCTATGCCAACGACTATCAGGAGGAGCTGCCCCGCGCCGGCGGACGGAACACCGGCTGGGGTGCCGTCCCGAATTGGGCCGCCCCCAGCCGATACCAGGCTTACGGCCTGGCAGGCGACGGTACCGGCGGCACCGCCACGATCAGCTCGTGTTTCTACCTGCTGGTCAAGTACACGGAGGTGACGCCCAAGTCCTTCATCTGCAAGGGCGACGCCGGCACGACGGAGTTCAAGCTGTCCGGCCTGGCCACGCCGGTCGCGACGAACTTCGAGCTGATCGATGCCTGGGACTTCGGCCCCACGGGCGAGTCCTACAAGCATTGCAGCTACTCGTACCACCTGCCGTTCGGGCTCTATGCCTTGACGGTCTCCAGCGAGCCGAGCTTCGCGGTGGCCGCGGACCGGAACCCGTTCCTGAAGAGCCCCGCGGCCGAAGCGGCGCCGCCGGCCGGCTTCAAGCCGGATCTCGACGCCTTTAAGGGCACCGCGGATCAGGCCAAGGCGGGCAACGCGATCGCCCATCAGTTGGATGGTCAGAACGTGATGTTCCTCGACACGCACGTCAACTTCGAGAAGAGAGCCTACTGCTCCATCGAAGACGACAACATCTACTTGATCTCCAATGATCCGATGAAAGGCTCTCCGATCGGCGCGGTTCCCACGGGGCAGAACGTGACGCCCGCCAACCGCAAGGACTCCGTCCTGGTTCACGATCCGGGGGAATGGGTCCCGAGCCGCCAGGACAACACGCGAAGAAAATGATAGCGATCTCCCGTTGATCATGCTGATCATCTCGGGCCCACGTTGACTCGTCGGCGGCCTCGCGCGCGGAGGCGCGCGGCCGCCTGACCTCGCAGCACGCAGTGGTCCCGTCCGGCAACGGGCGGGACCGCTTTTTTGCCGTGGCGTCCCAGTCGTAGGGTGGGGCTTGCCCCACCAGCACCCACATGGCACCAGGGATCGGTGGGGCAAGCCCCACCCTACATGCCCATACGCCTGGGGCGAGTGCGGCCCAACAAGCGGGGGCTCTGCCTCGGACCACGAGTTTCTCCCGTAGATGCCACCCACGACCCCGGTTACGTTCGGTCCCAGGCGCGGTGACGCTGGTTTGTAGTGTACCCGAGGAAGAGCGAAGCGAAGAAGGTGAGAACGTCAGAAGATGAGAAAGCCCTCCGACCTTCTCCCCTTCCCACCTTCTTACCTTCTTCGGCTGCTCACGGCGTCACTACGAACGGATCAAGCGCAGACCCTGATGGGCAGGGATCGTGTCGAGAAGCTCAAAGTCGGTTCGTACCGCCGCGATGGTTTCGCCCCGCTGGAGGATGTTTCCGGCCAGGATCGGGCCGGGTCCTCCATGAGCGGCCCGCAGGTAGTCTACCTTGAGCGGGTTGATGCCCATGATCCGGGCGGCGGTGGCGTCGACGGCGGCCAGGTCCCGGCCCATCACCAGGACACCGGCAGGTTTCGGCGTGCCCACGATCGGGCCGTCGCCCTCCATGCCGATGATGCCGTCGATGATGGCCAGATGCGGCCGGACCGTCGCGTTGATGTCGAAGACCGATTGCTCCAGTCCGGCCCAGTGAAAGACGTTCTTGGGCCAGCCGTAGACGATGCCCGGCATCAGGCCGAAGAGATTCTTCATCGAGAGGGTGACCCCAAGCCAGTGGTGCGTCTTCATTTTGGGCATGGAGACGATCCAATCGACCTGGTCCACCGTAGCCGGCAGAGTCAGCGAGGGCAGGCCGCTCCGCCCGCCGGCGTTCGGCTTGAGGACCAGATCGTCGTTGTTGAGATCGACGAAGGGTGTCTTGTTCTCGACGAGCGGCTCGATCATCCCCGCCTCTTCGAGAACCCGGTCGGTATCCCGGCAATGCCCAGGGCCCTCGCCGATCAGGACGGCGGCCGCTCCCAGCTTGCGGAAGACCTCGACGGCCGCCAAGACCACCTCCGGCCGCGTGCAGATGTGGCTCGTGCCGGGCATCGTCTCCACGAAGTTCGGCTTGAGCAGAATCCGCTTGCCCCGAACTTCGCCGGGACCGATCCCCAGGCCGCGCAACCCGGCCATGATAGGAGAGACCAAATCCGCCTGGTAAGAGGCGGCCTTGGCGATGAACACCTTGGTCTTGCCTTGCCTTTCGTGGTAGGAGTTGCGCAGCAAGGCCCCCGCCGTGCCGATCCCCGCCGCCGCCAGTCCCTCCACCAGCAACACCCGCCGCGAGATCTTGCCCGCCCACTGCCTTGTCGGATGCGAATGGGTCATCATTTGCCTTGCGAATCAGTCCTGTCCATTTCCCTTCCTGAGAAGACACGTTCAAAGAACTTGTCCCGGCTGCGCCGGGGACTCAAGAGAGTCCCGCAGGGACGACCGAAAATAGCCCACCGTTTCAACGGTGGGTACCCAGGTCCGAAGCAAGACCCAGCCCCGCCAGGGGCGAAAGAAGGCCGGTGACCAGCCAAGGACGCTCTTTCGTCCCTGACGGGACTCCCATTGTTTTCGTGCTCCTGAGACCCAGCGATAAATCGCTGGGCTATTCTCTTTCGCCCTCCGGGCTGGATCTGCCTCACGGCCGACGGCACGAGGGTGGTCCACAAAAACAAATTCCTTTACCATCAAGTTATCGACGTGGCAGCCGGTTCGAGAGAACATTCAGGGCAGCAACGCACGGATGTTCGCCTTACTTTTGGCCATCGGTTTCCTTTCCTCAAAGAAGCGAGTCAGACCCGCACGACAATGCCACGCCAACAGAAGCAGGCTCAAGGAAAACGTGTCGTGCGGACCAAGTTGCCCCTGTCGATCGAGAACTTGGGCAATCCGCTCTTGGGGCTGCTCGATCGGCTCCTGCCAAGCGTGGAGACCCAGGATCGCCCAAGCGAGGGATATCGGCGCGTTCAGAGATGGCAGCCGCGACCGCAGATACGCGATACTTTTCTCGACCACCGACTTCGGCACGAGACCCGCCAGAGCCTGCAGAGCCAACCCGCTCGCCTCCGGCGTCGGCCACATCGGCGTGCCGAAGGTGACGGTGGTGCCGACATTCCAGCCGCCGGCAGCCAGTTGACGGTCCAGGAGGAGGCGAACCGCGTCTTGTGCGCGGCCATGCGTCCCATATCCGCAGGCCCGCAGGGCCAGCAGGACATAGGCCGTCGGCTCCACCCAGGGGTGTGCCTTAACCGTCCAGGGCCAACCCTCGATCGTGACATCGTGGCTTTCGCCCATCTGAGGTCCATCCAGGACCCCGACCAGGTCCGCTTCCAACAGGAAGCGAATGGCCCGCTTGCGGGGCTCGGCAAATTCCGGCGCGCCGTGCCAAGCCAGGGCTGCCAGCGGCGTGGGCCAGTAGGCGTCCGGGTTCTGTGGCGCGAGGCAGATCCGCCCATCGTCGCTCTGGGCCTTCACGAGCAACCGCCGGGCCTTGTCCACAAGGCCGGTGGTGCTGCCCGCTGCCTCCAGTGCCAGGGTGGCCCAGGAAGTCGCATCCGGCCGAAAGCCCCCGCCCGGCCGATGGGGAAAGCCCGCCCCCGCGACAAAACGCCCTTCGAGGAGACTGAGCAACGATTTCTGGTTGGAACTGGTCATGGTCATTTCCCGTCATTCTACCAAATTCCCCTCTCCCCATGCGGAACGAAATGAAGCCCCGGACCGGAAAACGGCGGCTGCAAGCGCAGCCGCCGTTTTTTGCGCGGATTTTACTTGACTGAAAACTCCATCGTATGTATTTTGTCTAAGTAACATCATCGTAGACCATAAACAAGAGACTACAACTGGGAGGGTCTGGTCATGGACGGTAGGAGGCAGTCCCCCGGACCGGGCGCGGCGCGGCCCGGTCGAGTATCAGAGGGCGACCCTGGAGACCTTTGTACAAAACAAAGCCAATTCCGACCCGAGCATAAGAGACCATCGCCGGCGACGATCGTATGAAACAAAGCCAATTGCAGAGGGGATCAGGTTTCAGGGAGGGGCCCCAATCGCGATGAATCGCGATTGGGAACCCCGATCAAGGGGCAGCGGCCTGATGCCCGACACTCGACCCCTGTCCCCCTGGGCTTTCGTGCAAAACAAAGCCAATTTCGGTGGGAGTGGAATTGATACTAAGCCATTTGCAGTAAAAGAGTTATGTCAAATGTACCTGCCTCATCGGTTCTGCAAAACAAAGCCAGGTTCCGCCTATGGACAGGTACAGGCTTCAGGGTGGCAGCGGCAAGCGGCACAGACTGTGTCACAATTCGGCCGAGCGCAAGCCTGGTTCTACTCGAGAGCCAGCGGCCTTCGACGTTCGCCGCGCCGACACGCGGGCCGGTACGGCTCATGTCCGGTCATGACTCGCGTTCGACCTACACTCGCGGCCTCGGGCGAGAGGGTACAGACCCCCGGCGCACCGCTTTTTTACAGGGCCGCGAGCTTGGCCACCAAGCCGGCCACG
>CAYHAJ010000478.1:0-3751 GCA_964354535.1 uncultured Pirellulales bacterium | reverse complement strand
TTGGTCCGGTTCATCAGACAGATTTCGCTGTTCTGCAGGGCTTTGGTGGCTAGGATGTCCATCGTCAGCGTCTTGCAGAAAATCAGGCTTCCCGCTCCAATCATCGCAATCTTCGGTCTGGGCATGCGTGCATCTCCTAACGGATCAAGTCTTCTGTAGGGTGGGGCTTGCCCCACCGATCCTGTACCAGGCATTATGAAGAAGTGGTGGGGCAAGCCCCACCCTACCTCGTTCGATTCTCCAACAGATATAATCCGCTCTTGCCGGGGGCAACCACGTCGCGGTCACCGTCGCCGTCGATATCCACCACGGCGGTGTTGATCCCGAATCCGACACGCCCGCCTTCGTGGATCGTGTGTCGGGTCCAGTTCTTCGTGGCGGCATCGAATTTGTAGTAATAGACACAGACCGGATCGTTCTCGCCCGGATCGTTGCCGTTATGGGCATAGTAGCGTTTGCCCGTGACCAGCTCGGCTTTGCCGTCATTGTCGAGGTCGGCCATGACCATGAAGTGCGGCTGCGACCAGGATTTGTCCATCAGATGCCTCTCCCAGGTGCGTTGGCCATCCTTCGCCGTCTGCTCCAGCCAGAACAGCCCGTAGTCATGGCCGAAGCCCCAGACAATATCCGAGTCTCCGTCCGCATCGACATCGTGTAC
Organism: uncultured Pirellulales bacterium; assembly: GCA_964354535.1. Classification (GTDB taxonomy): domain Bacteria; phylum Planctomycetota; class Phycisphaerae; order Sedimentisphaerales; family Anaerobacaceae; genus PLanc-01. The sequence goes on along the minus strand of CAYHAJ010000478.1, from coordinate 3,093 downwards.
CAGAATCGGAACGCTGGCGTGCCCGAGTTCGAATTCCGGGTGCCACTGCCAGCCGGTCGCGGTCTGCTCGAGCCAGCCTTTCGCCGACACGATGTCACAGCGTCCGTCTCGATTGATGTCGCCGGCGCCGTTGCCGTGTCCTGCCCCTTCCTTGGGCAAGTCGTGCTTTTCCCACTTGGCGCCCCCTGGGGCCGAGGCGTCCCGGCGATACTCGTACCAGGCCGCCGCCGACATGATGTTGGGCAAGACGTCAAGCTGGCCATCGCCGTTGACGTCCACGGCCAGCGCGGTCTCCATGTTGCCCGGCGTGTCGATCGGGAAGACCTCCCACGGCGCATCAGTCTTGCCGGGGTTCTTCTCCCAGAAGACCATCTTGTTGTGCCAGGCGGCGTTGGCGATATCCACCCAGCCGTCGCCGTCCACGTCCATCGGCAGGTTGGCGAAATCGTAGAAGTAGTTGCCCTCTTCCTTGATCTCGCGCACGAAGTGCCGTTCCCAGTCGGGGGCCTCGTACCAGAACCCGCCGCAGAAGATATCGAGCTTGCCGTCACGGTTAACATCGAGGACACCCGCCGCTTCGAAACGTGAGTCCGCATTGAGGACGTGCAGCTTGAACCGCTCGCCGACTTTGGGCTCGGCCAGTTTCGCCTCCCGCACGCGAACAATCGCCCCCCACGGCAAATTGTTTTGGGTAACCTTCAGCATCAGCCGATTGACACCCTTCTGCAACGTGGCAGTCACGCGGTCCGCCTGCGGCATGATCGGCCGGGCGACGTTGTTCGCATGGACCACCTTGTTGTTGAGCCAGGCCTTGACCCCGTCATCGCTGAAGATCTCCAGCGTCACGGGTTTGAGGTCGTCCGATTCGATCTGCGTGCGCAGGTAGGCCACCCGCTGCTCGCCGCCATCGAGTTCCTTCAAAAGGTCGCAATAGGCGGGATGCGGCCCGTTCGTGGATACCGGCATCTTCCGCCACTCGACCTTGGCCTTCGGCTTCTCCGGGTCGAAGGGAGTATCGAACAATTGGGAATAGTTCTTCTCCTTCTCCAGGTACGGTCCGGCGACTTCCCAATTCGTCAGATAGCTCTGTGCCGCTCCAATCTCATCCAGGGTCTTCTGCGCCTGCTGCTTTGTCGTAATCCTGACGTTCGCCGCTACGACGCGTCCCAGGACCGCCTTCACCGGCGCTGCATTGCCCGCATAGATGTCCTTGGCAATCGTCACCGTCGCCAGGGCGGCTTCTTCCTTCACCTGCTCGTCCGGTACGCAGGACGCCGCCAACTCCATGGCTTCGAGGGTCTTGACGCTCGGCAGACCGGCGAAGACCCGCTTCTTCTCGGCTGCATTTGGCGCCAGGCTCAGGGCGGTCTGGTAGTGTTGCACTTTCTCTTGCGCCGGCATTGCGCCCGCTCTCCCCAGAACGTCAATGTATCCGCGCAGGGCCAGCACCTTGGAGGTGGGATCGCGTCCTTCCTTGGCCACGCGCTGTAGATCGGCCAGCGGCTCACCATTGGGCCAGCCGCTCAGGGCCGTAATGGCCGCCCGTCGAAGGCTCTCCTGGCCATCGTCCAAGGCCTGGCGAAGCACCGGCAAGCCGGAGCTGTCACCCAACTCGCCCAGGGTCAGCAGGAGCGTACTGCGGACGTCGGGATCGCCTGCCGCGTTCTGTTTGGCGGTGAGTTCCTGCGCAATGCGCTTCTGGGCCTGGCAGCGGCGGGCCACCGCCACGAGCATCTGGCCGGCCCGACGGCGATCCGCCGCGTCCGCCGCGACCAGCAGATCTACCAGGGCGGGGACGTACTGAACGTCAGCCAGTTCCTGTAAACCTTCGACTGCGGCGGATCGAACTTGCCGATTGCCACTTCGGGAAAGCGCGAATAGTTTGGGGACCGCCTCGACCGCACGGCGGTCGGTCAGCACGCCGGCGATCTCGGCCTTTTCTTGGTCGTCCACGTCGTCCACGCGCGCCAGCAATGCCTCATTGACATTCTCCGCGCGCAGACCAACAAGGCTTCTCCGCGCCACGGTCCGTTCCTCTTCGGCCCCTCGTGTGGCGGCCCGCAGCAGCACGGGGACGGAGGCGGCATCGCCGAGGACTCCCAGTGCCTCCAGAGCCGCCGTGCGCACGCCGGCATCGGCGCTGCCGCACGCCTTTGTCACGGCCTCCAGAGCCGCCCGCTCGCCGCGTTTCGCCAATGCGTAGAGCAACAGCATCTGCGCCCGCGCCGGCAGAGTGGGCAGCGCGGCCGTCAAAGCCTGGCTCTCCTGGGGATCCGTGACGTACATCGCCGCCTGGGCGGCGGCGACCTGCATCTGCTTGTCGCTGCTCTTCAGCGCTGAGAGCACCCCATCGGCACGCCCAGATGCTTGCGTGTACCCGAGCAGGGCAGCGCCGTGCACATAGTTGGGAATCTTCGCATCGGCGAGCTTGACGCACAGGGTCCCGATTTCCGGCTTGGAGCCCCGGCGTTCCACGCAGTCGAGACAAGCATCCGCAATGACCTGGAGGTTGACGCTTTTGGGATTGTCCAGAGCCTGCTGCAGAGCCTGGAAAGCCGCGGTCGAGCCGATCCGGCCCAAGGCCTTGGCCGCGGCCGCCGCGATCGTTGCGTCCGTCTCCGCGAGCAGCGGAACCAACAGCGTCGTCGCGGCGTCGTCGCGCCGCCGGCCGACCGAATCGATCAGACCCGCTTTGATCGCCCCGGACGTCCGGCCCAGAGCCTCGCGCAGCGCCGCGCTCGCCTCGGCATACGGCATGCCCTCCAGCGCATAACGCGCCGCATGGCCCACCCGTTCGTCTCCCAGCACCGCGGCGAGCGCTGCCACGGATTGGGCCGTGCCGCAGATTCGCAACTGCTGGCACGCCGCACATCTCTCGACCACGCTGGCGTTCGATTGCAGCACGCCGATGAGATCTTCTTCCTTGCCAGCCTCGGCGGCGCAGACCACGGATAGTAGGAGGAGCCCGGAAAACAGGATCTGGTTGAGCAAGTGGTTTCTCATAGGCCACCTTTGTTTGTAGTGTGCCCGTGAGGGCACAGACAATGGTTTCAAGATAGTCCCGTGGGGACGACCGACAATAGCCCACCGTTT
>CAYHAJ010000477.1:0-12834 GCA_964354535.1 uncultured Pirellulales bacterium | reverse complement strand
CCAGCCCGCGACATTGGCGATCATCTTGGCATTCGTCGGGCTGCCGTCGGTGCTCAGCCACAATTGCTGCTCGTCATCACCGGCAATCCAGAAGGTGTAGTCGCCCGTCTGCTCGGGCTTGAGCCACCCCATTTGGCGGCTGCCGTAGTTGTTCGCCCAGTCGCTGCCGCCCGTCGAGCCCGGCGGGAAGAGCCACGAGTCCAGGAATTGGGTGGTGTCTGGACTGCTGGGATACCGGGCGTTGCTCGTCAGATCCGTGACGGCGGTACCGCTGCCGATATTCAGCCACACCTCCGCCTGGATCTTGTTGGCAGGGCCGGCGTCGGCTGCCGTGAAGCTCCACACATCGCCTTGCACGACACTCTGGTCGGCCTTGATCACATCGACACGCCAGAAGTAGGTCGTAGAAGAACGGAGAGCGCCGCTATTGAACTTGGCTTCGCTCACTTTGCCCTTGTCGACCGCGGCAGCCCCGCTGGTGACGGCCGCCTGATCCGTGCCGAGGAAAACCTGGTACTGGACGGCGTCTTTGCCGGGCTTCCAGGTCAGGAACAGGCCCGGAAACTGACCGGTCGCCCCGTCGGCGGGGACCGGCTGGTAGTTCTTGGTGGGTTCCGACATGAACTTCCAGACGGGGCCCTGGTGGATGGTCGTGCCGTCGGCCTCGACCCCATCGACTCTCCAGTAGTACGTCACGCCCGGCTGGAGACCCTGGAGGTGGTAGTACATCGCGAACAACTGACGGGAGGCGACCAGCGGCGGATTGGGATCGGTGCCGAAGTAGACATCGTGGAACAACGCCGTGGCACCCGGCTTCCACGTCAGCAGGGGAGCTGTCACGCCCACCGTCCCATCGGCGGGCTCCGGAGTCGAGGCCATGAACATCGGCTCGGGGTTCCGGATGACGGGGGCCAGGTACTTGCCATCGACGACGACGGGGCCGGCGCCAATGCCAGGGCCGCCCCAGGCGACGGTGTCAAAGCCGCCGCCGGTGCCGTCCGAGAAGAAGACTTCGACATAATATCTCTTCCCGGCCTGCAGCGTGATGGGCTTGGACTTGTAGGTCGTGCCCGGGGAACCCGTGTTGTACTGCCAGTTCTGGTAATCCGTCCAACCTTCGACGTTGCAGATCATCTTGACGTTCGCGGGCGTTTCGTCCGTGCTCAGCCAGACTTCGCTGTCATCATCACTGCACGTCCAGAACGTGTAGTCGCCGTTCTGCGGCGGATAGAGGTAGCCGCGCATGCGGCCGCCCCCAGTAGTCCTCGCCGGCATCCGGCCGATCCAGCTTCTGGGCCCAGTAGGCTCTGCTTGGCTCTTTTCCTGAGTTGATGTAGGCGTGCAGAGTGTCCACGTTGTCGGTGACCTGCTGGCCCGTAGTTGCCGTAAACCATTCTTCGATCAGGATGTTGCCCTTGCCGGCGTCGGCGGCCATGACGGGACTCGCCAGCCACAGCAGACCCAGGGCAACGACACAAAAGAACATTGCTCTACTCATGATGTCCCTCCTTCTGAGGGAAATGAAATGTTGGTGCCGGCCACACACCGGGCACGCTACCTTGAATTCGTAGGATGGACTCTGCCTACCGGTCTTCCCCGGGAGGGACCCAGGTGATGGGCGGTGGGCACAACCCACCCTACAGTGACTCCGTGCTTCATGCTCGAAACGCGCAAGTGTATCGCTTCGTGGTGGGTATCACTTCCTTTCCGTGGACACCCGCTCACTTGTCCAAGTGGGTGGACGTGAAGTCAGCCTCCTAACCGCATAGCATCTTCGGCGCAAAATGTCCGATCTCCACCTCACAAGGCTGCACCGCTCCTTCGGTCCAGACGCAGGTCATGTCTCGTTTATGCCTTGTGTCTTCATGGCCAGTGTCCCGTATACCATATCGGCCAACGGGCGTCAAGGCTTTTTCCGGTCGCAGCCCGAGTGGATCACCGTACGGGCATAGAAGAACCGCTCCCTGGGGTTGGGAGCCGCAGGGAGCGGTTGGAAAACCTGCTTCCGGTCACGCCCGCGCCGGGTCCCGATGGTGATTCGCCACCGCTGAGGACCCCTACCTGTGCTACGGAACCGGTTTGCCGAAGCCGATGTCGTCGATGAACAGCTTCCCGCCACCGTCCGGCTTCGGGCTGGCCGGGTCGCCGACTCCGAGCGTCACCTTCTTCACAGCGGCCAGGTTGACGCCCGCCAGGTCGCTGAAGGGAATCCGCCACTCGGTCCAGGCAGCGGCCGCAACCGCGGCGGGATTCGGGTTGATCGCCGTCTTCTTCTTGCCGGCCTTGTCCTCGACCACCAGGTATAAGGGCGCGGGATCGTTGGCTTGTTGCGTCACCCCGATGGAGAGGCTTCGCCAAGTGCCTGTGACCGTGCCGGTCGTGGCGATGTTCGACAGCTCCGCCGTCGTGTACGCGCCGGCCGCATGGCTGGTCACGCACAGACCGACGTAGACGTTAGCCGGCATCGTAATGGTGCGGGTGACCGTGGTGCCGGTGAGGACCGGGCTCTTGAAATCCAGCCAGGTCTTGCCGTCGGCCGAGTACTGAGCCGTGAAATCGTTGCCCTTGCGGGTGATCTTCACCCACTGCGGGGCCCGGATTGCGCCTACGGTGGGGGCAGAGTCCGCGGCGCCGGCGCCCGCGCTCACACGCTCGCCGAAGGCGGCCCCGCTGCTGAAGCTGATGATCGAGTACGCAAACTTCGAGTTGGCCTCGAGGGTCTCGCGGATCATCACGCCCGCTTTGGCCCAAGCGTTCGTGTTGACCAGGCTGTCCACCTTGACCGCGATCGAGCCGTCGCCGCTGAGTTGCTTGTAGACGAAGCGGAACTGATCGCTGGTACCCCAGATATCCGTGCCCTCGCTGCTGACGGTGAAGGCGCCGTTGCCCTTATCCAGGAAACCGACCGGATAGCCCCGCCAATACAGGCTGAGGGTGTCAGCGCCATGGGTCGTCCAATCCTGTGTCTGGTCGAACGTCCGCTTGGCCTCGGAGTAGTAGGGCGCCTTGACGTTGTTGTACTCGAACGGCATGGACATTTTGCCGCCGTGGAAGATCGTCGTATCGCAGAACGTGCCATTGGCAGCCGTGCTGAGGCCGACCACCGAGTTACTGAGTCCATCCGAGACCCCATCGACCCACGTGGTGAAGACTTCCTCGCCGGCCTGGTCCGTGTAGCTCTCGAAATCATCGATGGCCGCAAATTCCTGCGTGGTGAAGCTCCAGACGTTGCCCGGATAGGTGACGGTATTGACCTCGTCGACCTTCCAGTAATACTTGGTGCCGAAGGTCAAGGTGCCAGGGTCAAAGCTGTGGTTGGTTACCTTCTGGGCGGCGCCCCAGGCGTTCGGGTCCGTGCCGAAATACACGGAATGGGATCCGGCTTCGCGACCGGGCCGCCAATTCAGGTCGGCATCGACATTGACCCCCAGGGCCGCGGCCGTCGGCTGCGGCGCGCGGGCCTGCACCGGGACATACGAGAATTGGACTTCCGCGAGGCCGGTCTGCGGCGCCATGCCGCCCCAATTCGTATCGATGGTCAGTTTGACGAACTTCGCTTCGAGCCCGCCGAAGTTGATGGTCGTGTTGGCGGCATAGCCCGGCAGCCCCGTGGCCCTGGCGAACTCCGGCACGTTGACCAGCGGCGTCCACGTCGTGCCGTCCAGGGAGGTCTCAATCGTGGCCTTCTTGGCGCCGAAGCCGAGGAAGCCCTCGATCAGTTGGTTCGAGTTCCAGACCAGAAGCTGGTGCAGTCTGTAGGCCTTGTCGAACTCGTACTGAATCCAGTTCGGCTTCGCGCCGGCGCTCATCCACATCGTCGTCGGCTCGGTGCCGTGCAGATCCCCCGTCAGGCCGGAGCCGTCCATAGTCTTCTCCGGGCCCATGCCGGATTGCGCACTGGAGGCCTTGACGGCCACAGGCTTGACCGGGTAGCCATAAGGCTCGACCGTGAACGACCACACGCCGCCTTTGAAAATCGTGTTGTCGGGGGTCTTGTTGACCTCGTCGATCCGCCAGTAGTAGGTCTGCCCGTAGGTGAACACGCCGGCCGGATCGAAGGTGGTTTCGGCCTGTCCCTGGCTGGCCTGCACGCCTCTCTTATCGGTTCTGCTGGCGGCGTTTACGTCCGCGAACGCGGCTCCGAAGTACACGTCATGCGTGCCGGCATACGGGCCCGCCGTCCAGGCGAGAGATGCATCGCGCGGTACGTCGGTGGCCTTGTCCGCCGGGACCGGGGCGCCGGCCGTTCCCGTCGAGATCGTCAGCAGGGCTTTTACCTCGTCCGGCGAAAACGCCCGCTTGTAGATCCGCAGGTCATCGATCCAACCGTTCCAGAAACGGCCGGTCGCCCCCGAGTTGTCACCGATGAAGACGTTGTAGGTGCTGACGGTGATGCTCCCCGTGGAGGCCTCGGTGGCATCCTGTTTCCCATCGATGTAGATCACAAAGTTCTTACCGTCATACACGCAGGCCACGTGGTGCCATTTGTTGTCGTTCACCGGCGTGACGGTGTAGAGATAGTTGCCGGAGGTGCCCCCGACGGCGGCCTCCATGAACATGTTGAAGTCCGCCCGTGACGACCGGTAGGAATCGTCCCCCTTGGCGAAGACCGTATTCCACTCCCGGTCGAACGCCCGCACTTTGATCCAGTAGGCGAAGGTGATCTGGGCGGTGATGTTGAATTTCGGGTCCCGGCCGCAATCGATGTAGTCGTTCTGCCCATCCATTTCCACCGCCTTGCCGTAGACGCCGGGCGCGTAGGTCGGGCCGCCGTGCTCCGTCCCGTTGAGCGCATTCGGCGAACTGTCCTTAGCGTTGCCCTCAAATTCATACCAGGCAACCAGGGCCGGATCGGTATTGGGATTGAACGCCGCCCTCGCGCTGGCCGCCGTCACCGACAGCAGCAATGCCGCCACGCCCACATGTAAGAGTTCTCGATACATCGCAGTCCTCCTATACATAGATGAGATGATTTGTGCGTCGGACACTCGCGCGGTACGTTGTCTGAGTTCTTCCGCTTAAGCTCCCGGTCACGGGTCCCCAGAGGGCCTCCACTCAGGACTTAACGCTGAACGCTCGAAACTCGCAACTGCTGATTTGTGACGGTGTCACCTCCTTTCCGTGGACTCCTTCTCACCTGCCGAGCGGGTGAGCGTGAACTCCACCTCCTAACCGCAGGGTATTCTCAGCGCAGAGTGCGCATTCGCCACTTCCTAAGGCGGCACCGCTCCTTCGGTCCAGACGCAGGTCAAGTCTGTGCACGCCCTGTGTCTCCGTGGCTATTGTCCCATATACCATATCGGCCAACGGGCGTCAAGGATTTTGGTGGGCGCGGGACCATTTTTGCCGGGTCCTTGGGTGGGACCACCCAGGAGGACGGAGACATCTCCGCCTCACGGAGGGAGTGGGGAACACAAGGCAGTTGCGGGCTGGGGGACTTTCGACGATAATGACCCGCTTCGGGCCGGTAGCGCCCTGGGAGGCCCCGCCAGTATGGCAAAGGGCGGCTTTTGCGGGCGTTCCGGCGGGTCGTGAAACTCAGGAAAGGAGACGAACTATGAAATCTGCAAGGCAAGCTCTCAAAGCGTCCATGATACTGATTGGGATCGCCGCTCTGGTGTCCCTGTCCATCCTTCTGTTCGGAGGCGGTCAACGCTCCCAGGCGGCGGCCCGCACCGACGACGGCAAGCTTCGCATCATCGTGTTCGGGGCTCACCCGGATGATGCCGAGCTCAAGGCCGGCGGGACGGCGGCCCTCTGGGCGGCCCAGGGCCACCACGTCAAGTTCGTCTCCGCCACCAACGGGGACATCGGCCACGCCCAGATGTCCGGCGGGCAACTGGCCAAGCGTCGGACCGCCGAAGTCAAGGAGGCCGCCACGGTCCTGGGGATTGAGACGGAAGTCCTCGACATCCACGACGGCGAACTGATGCCGACGCTGGAAAACCGCAGGAAGTTTGTCCGACTTATCCGCCAGTGGAACGCGGACATTGTCATGGGCCATCGCCCGAATGACTACCATCCGGACCACCGCTACGTAGGCGTCCTGATGCAGGATGCGGCGTACATGGTCACGGTCAAGTTCTTCTGCAACGATGTGCCGCAGATGGCCAAGAACCCGATCTTCATGTATGTCTCCGACAATTTCCAGAAGCCGAATCCTTTCCAGGCGGACGTCATCGTCGCGACGGACAGCATGATGGAGAAGAAGCAGGAGGCCATCTGGAAGCTCGAATCGCAGATCGAATCGCTCTGGGCCACCGGCAACTTTGAGAAGGTGGTCCCCATCCCGACCGACCCCGCCGGCCGGGAGGCGCGCCGCCAGCGGCAAAATGAACGCACGGCGGGGCGGGACAGAGGCGTTGCCGACCGATTCCGCAACAAACTGGTCGAGCTCTACGGTCCCGAGAAGGGCAAGGCCGTCCAATATGCCGAGGCCTTCGAAATCTGCGAGTACGGCCGCCGCCCGTCGGCGGACGAGTTGAATAAGCTCTTCCCGATCACGGCCGAGAAATAGGCCCGCCGTGGTTCCCGGAAGCTCTTGCTGCTGGGAGAGAACCGAGTGGAATCGTCGAGAAGCTTGACGCCCGAGAACGGAATACGTATAACTCGTGTATTGGTATCAGGAGAATTCTCGATGCAAAAGAAGCTGACCATCACCGTCGATGAAGACGTGTACCGGGGCCTCCATGAGGTCATTGGCCGGGGCAAGATCGCCAGGTTCATCGAAGAACTGGTTCGTCCTCACGTCCTGCGTCCCCATCTGGAGGCGGCGTATGCCCGGATGGCCAAGGACCGCCGGCGCGAGAAGGAGGCCCTGGCATGGGCCGAGACAACTTTCAAGGACACCGCAGATGAAGCGCAGTGAGGTCTGGTGGGTGGAGATCGGCCCATCCCGGGGCGGCGACATCAGGAAGAGACGGCCCGCCGTGATCGTAAGCAATGATGCGTCCAACAAGTTCCTCAATCGAGTTCAAATCGTTCCCCTCAGGCCCGCAAGGGGGCGTCTGTATCCCAGCGAAGCGTCAGTCATCTTCGGTGGCAAACCCTGCCGGGCGATGACCGACCAATTGGTCACCATCAGCAAGTCCCGGCTGTGGAAGTACGCCGATTGCCTTTCGCCAGACGATACGCAGAGAGTGGTGGAGGCGCTCCGCGTGCAGTTGGGCCTCTCGTGAGAGCGTCCGACCAAGGCCTGCCATGCGGAGTTCGGTGGCGGGGCGTGGGAGGTTACTCGGCGGGCTTGACGGTGACGTATTGTGTGCGGGCGTCGGCGATGAGGCGGATCATCTGGTCGGCCTGGCGCCGGATGGCCGGGTCGGTGCTGATGACGCGCGAGCTCCACTTGGCGTATTCACGGTTCAGTTGGTGCCGCGTTTCGTCCTGATTCATCGTGCTGGTGATGCCGAGGATCATCTCCGCGTCCTGGGTCTGGTGCATCTCGACGGGGAGGATCTTCTCGACCATGGCCCGCAGCCGGCTGCGGTCGACGGCCAGTCCTTCCGCCAGGCTCTTGAGCAGCGCGAACTCCGCGGTGGTCACCTGCCCCTTGGCGGCGGCGACGCGGAGACACAAGTCCAGGATGTCCAGCCGGCCGGCCAGGGGAGCGATCTCGATGATCTCGCGGCAGATCTGCGGAACGTTCAGCGTGCCGCCCCGGCGAAAGAAGATCGTGGTCTTCTGCAGGGCACGATCCAGTTCCAGGTTGGCATCGGCGGAGGCGCCGGCGGACCCGAAATTGGTCTTGACCCAGGCGCTGATCACGTCGACTTCCGGGTCCAGCAACTGACCGTTGGCCGCGCCGACGCTGAAGGCCAGTCCGACGGCCAGGGTCTTCGCTCGCTGGATGTCGTCCTCGATGTCCAGGTAACCCGTCTCGGTGTTCTCGTAAGTCCCCGTGCAGGTGGTGTAGGCCAGTGGCTCGGCGGTCGCACGGGACGCGATGGACACGGCGTACCGAAGCTGTCTCCGGCCCCGACGCGGCAGGACGAACCACTCTGGCGAGAGCTGGGTCACCGTGGTCCAATCCGGCAGCATCGTCGTTTGGCGGCACAACCGTCCCATGTCGCACTGGTGCAGGAAGTGCGCGGCGCTGTTCAGCGGACCCTGCTTGGGGCGGTTCAGCAGCGGGAGCGGCTCGTTGGCATTGTCCGTGACGTCGCGGGGTTCGATCCGCATCTCGATCTCACACCCCTCGGCGGGGGCTTGGATGGTGCCGCAGATGTCCAGGACCAGCACCGACCGCCAGGACTCGCCGACCGCTTCCCGACCGATCCGCACGCGGCAGTTGAACTGGCGCAGGTCCAGAGGCGGACCCAAACCGGCCTCCGGAGGCTCTCCGCGTTTGAGGCCGGCCCAGCAGCGCTGCCCCACCACCGATACCATGCTGAGTAACTTGTTGGCCTTCATTCCACTTTGAACGGCGCCAGCTCTTTGGCTCGGGCGGCTTCCTCATCGGTGACCGTACCGTCTTCGTGGAGCGCGAGGTCGACCTCCAGCACCCGGCCGGACTCCACGTCTTCGAACTTGCAGTGCATGCGCTGGTTCAGATCGTAGCTGTAGGTCACCTTGATCGGCCGTTCGGCCGGCCGGTCCGGCGGCAACTCGAAACGGTGATTGGCAATCCGGTTGACGTACGCCGGATCGGTGTCCTCGCCCTGGGTGATCATTACCTCGACGCGCTTCTGTCCCTGGGAGACTGTGTAGAACGTCTGAGACGCCTCGCACGGCAGGGGCGTGTTCTTCTTCAGGATGATCCGGTTCTGCACGATCCGACGGCCGGTCTCCTTGTCGATCGGCGCGCAGATCGTCCCATAGCTGTGGTTGCACACGTCCGTCAGGCTGATGTTCTGGAGGCCGTTGCGGATGCCGGCGGGCACCGCCTCCGGGTCCTTCCGCATCATGGCCAGTCCCGCGTGCAGGGCGGCGCCCAGTGCGACGCATTCATCGACGTTGATGGACGATTCGGGCGGGAAGCCGAAGAGCTGCTCGAGATGCGTGCGCACCAGCGGGATGCGGGAACTGCCGCCGACCAGCAGGACAGTATTGACGTCCTTGGGTTTCATCCCCACCTCGTCCAAGGCCACTTCGATCAGCATGTCGGCCCGGTTGACCAGCGGCGTGATGGCCTCCTCAAACGCCTGGCGGGCAATCTCGATGCGCATGCTGCCGGCTGGGCCGTACAGCATCGTCTTGGCGACAGGCCGGCGGGACAGCGTCTTCTTGATATCCTCCGCCTCGTCCTCATACTTGGCCCGGTCCTCTTCCGAGCCGAACAGCTCGGCGGAGAACTTGTCCTTGTACTGCTTCTGCAGCATCTCCATGACCTTCTTGTCGAAATCCATACCGCCGAGGGCGTGGTCGCCCTGGGAGCAGAGGATCTCCATTTCCAGGCCCTTGACGTCCATGAGCGTGACGTCGAAGGTCCCACCGCCGAGGTCGTACACCAGGACCCGGCCGGAGACATCCCGGCTCGTCGCATAACAGAGAGCGGCGGACACCGGCTCATTGACGATGCCGATGACGTTGAAGCCGGCCGCCGTGCCGGCATCCATCGTCGCCTTGCGGCGAATCTCGTCGAAGTGGGCGGGCACCGAGATCACGGCGTCCCGGATCTCGCCGATCTGGGCCGCGCTGTCCTGCCGCAGCTTCTTGAGGACCAGGGCGGACAGCTCCGTCGCCGTCCAATCCTTGCCGTCGAGGGCGACCTTGTAGTCCGGATCCCCCATGTGCCGTTTGACCCACCGCACGGAGCGGGAGGGGTTGATGTGCCGCGCGTTGAGCGCCTCGACGCCGACGCGAATGACATTCTCCTCGTCGAAGTAGATGGCCGAGGGTGTCAAGCGCTCGCCGTCCGCGTTCGGAACGATCTCCGGCTTGCCGATGGCGTTGAGCATCGCCAGGGAGGAAAAGGTGGTCCCGAGATCTATGCCGACGATATTGCTCATGGTTTTCTCCTACGTTCCGTTACCCAATCAACCGTAGACCTTGACTTGGGCGATTCGGACAACCCGGTAGCTCTCATCATCCATCATGTAGCGATAGCCGGGCCGGATGACCCGGGCGATCTTGCCCACGTGCTCCGGCTTCTTCGCCGGCTGTTTCTCTTTCAGGGCCTCCGCGAGTTTCTCCTGCCCCTGGAATTCGCTGTTGAGGTCGGGTCGGAACTGCTCGATGCCGCTCGATTCCAGCGCGAAGAGCAATTCGTCCTTGACCTCTTCCAGATGCCGCGTGGCGCCGTCGTCCTTCGGCAGGTCGGCCAGCCGACCCTCCAGGTTGTCGATGCAGCGGATCACCCGCAGGCAGAACGTGCGAATGATGCCCCAGTCGTAGCCGTCTTGGAGCTTCTCGACGCGATCCTGCTGGTTGGCCGCATATTCCCGAATGGCCGAGACCTGCTGCGCCAGCTCCTTGAGCGTATCGCCCAGGGGGGCCGATTGCTCGGCCGTCGCCCGCTGGACGTTTTGCGCCACCTGTTTGAACTCGGCGATCTGCTTCTGTAGACCCTCCGCCTGTTCTTTCAGCGTGTTCTCCGCCGTCGAAACGGCTTCTCGGTCTGGCTGCCGCACCGTCGATCGTCTCATGAAGCTTTGCTCCTGTGACAGGTTTCCGGACGGGTTCTCGGGCCCGCTGGACAGAGACCACTGGGACTGGGGCGACCACCCGCGTTCCTGCGCGGGCTCATCCGCGAGCAGCAGGGCGACGCCGCTTTCCGGCACAACCGCCTGGAGGCCCGGCGCCGGCGGGTCGGCCTTGGGAACGGTCCGGCCCCCCTCGGCGGGACCGGTTCCGGCGGTGATCACGTGAAAGATCTCGTCGATACTCGCCGGGGGCTCGGAACCGGACTCGCGCGCGCGGGCTTCGCCGGGCACCTCGGTGAGCGCCACCAGCTTGCGTCTTTGCTTGGGCTGCTCTTCGGACCCAGGGGCGTCCGGTGCCTCGGGCGGCCTCGAATCTTGGGCATCGATATCCGTCAATTCCTCGAGTTTCGGCTCCGGAGCCGGTTCCGGCTCGCGGCGCCGCGTCAACGCCCGGATCGCCCGGACCGGCAACCGCAGCAGCACGACGATCACGCTGCCGCCGAAGAGAACGCTACCAATGCCCAAGCAGACGATGGCGATGGTCTGCACCGTCTGCGTCTGCTCCTTCTGCGCCTTGAACTGCTCGACCCGGCTCTCCCAACCGGGGCCGTAGAGGAAGTCGGCAATGTCGCCGGGGTATATTTGCCCGGCCGCCAGCTTCTCCAGATCGGCCCGCAGCCTGGCCTGCTGCTCGCGACGGAGTTGCTCCGGCGTCCTGCTCTTCCGCTCTCGGTCCAGTTCCAGGACGAGTTGGCTCTGCTGTTCGGGGTTGAGTTGATACCAGCGCCCGTACTTCTGGATGTACTCCTGCGACCCCACGGCATTGACGGGCACCAGGCTCTGCGTCTGCAAGCGCTCGTTCTCCGCCTCGCGATAGAGCCATCCAAAGATAGCGCCACCCGCGAGCAGGATCACCACACCGAGAATCGCGCACTTTTGGAGCATGGTTACGTCGAATCCGGGCGCCCCCGACGCGAACGACGCCGTTGGGACAGCCCTGCCCAAATCCTGTTTATACCGGTTCGTCTCTTCCTTCGGCTGTCCGAACGGGCCAATTGAGCATCTCTCCAGCTTATTACTGGTAGCACCTTCTAAAGCATAAGAAACGCCGGTAGCCGACCCAAGACTGTGGGGCAAGGGCGCGGTGGCCGGCAGCCGTCCGATAATGAGCAGAGCAAAGGTAAAAAGGAAAAAGGCAAAAGAACTCGCCCGTCCGCCCCTTTTCCTTTGCCCTTTTACCTTTGACTTTTCTCCGGTCGCCGCGGGCGAAGTCCATCTTTTCTGTGCAAACCCTCTTGCAGTTGGGGTCGTATGGGTGTAAAATAATATATAGGTGTGCGGAAAGCGCGCCTCTCCCACGGCGTCAGCCGAAAGGGATGTTGGGTGATTAGCTCAATTGGTAGAGCATCGCACTCTTAATGCGGCGGTTGAAGGTTCGATTCCTTCATCACCCATCCCGCCTTTATTATCGGCAATGTCTCTGCGCCCACCGAAATGAGGGTATCCGCGTTATCGGGACCTTCCGGGGGGCTTTGGCTCCGGCCCGCACCCCTTCAATTCTCAGTCCAATCCCGGCGTCTGCGGCGGCGGTGACGCCGGCCGCAGGTGGCCAGATAGTCCATCGCACACGCCGCGACCTCCGAAATCCAGCCGGCATCCAGCCCCGCCGCGAATTGGGCCAGCAGGGAGCGCACGTCCACGCCGCCCGCCCCACACCCCTCGCCACGCGTGCCTTCCAACCGTCCGGCCAGCAGCCTCTCGGCCCGGCGGAGCTTCGCCACGATCTCATCCGGCGGCCTGTGTAACAGCCGCGGCAAGTCTTCTATATCCAGCCCGGAGACATAGTGCAGCACCAGGACCTCCCGCAGGGACCGCTCCAGCGCGTTCAAGCCCCGGGCGATCTTTCGCATCCTGGGGTCGGCGATCAGGGGTTCATCGCCCCCGATCCGCCAATCCTCCCCGTCGGCCTCCGCCAGAACATCGGGCCCGACCACGCTCAGCACGACCTCCACCATCGTGCCCAACGGCAGGCCCTCTCCCAGTTCCCGTGCCAGGAAGCACGCCGTGACTAAGGTATAGGCCCCGATCTGCTGCGCCTGCCTGCGCCCGTTCGTTATGATACTCCCGGTTTTCTGGACCAGTGGATAAGGTAGTGTGGCTGTGGTAGGGTAGCGTCCGACAGGAGGTTATCATGGGACAGCGTCGGCAGCATGGCGGTGCGTTCAAGGCCCGGGTGGCGGTCGAGGCGATCGGG
>CAYHAJ010000476.1:0-28548 GCA_964354535.1 uncultured Pirellulales bacterium | reverse complement strand
ATTATCCTGCCAAGATCAAGGTAACCGACGAGCAACTGGGGCAACTACGCCTCAAACGTCACGAATTCCACGGCGAATGGAACTACACCCTGTCTCCACGGAAGTGAAAGTTGTTCAGGTTATTATTGCGCAGTCACTAATTCCCAATAGACTTCCGGGCAGAGGATTGCGCATATGAGGTGACCGCTGATAATGCGACGTGTGATCAAGAAGGTGCATCTCAAGGCTGGCGGCATGGGGAGGGTGGCGGTAGAATTGGGTTTGACCGGATCAAGAGAACAGCTTTTACCTGTGCGCGTTGATGGGCAGACAACAGGGACATCGATTGAAGGAGGCAGACTCATGAGTCGGAGTGCCGGACGCCGGGAGTTTTTGAAGTACGCCGCGGCGGTGAGCGTGGGGACGGGGTTGCTGAGCACCACCGGGCGCACCCAGGAGCAGGGCCAAAAGCAAAAGGGCAGCCGCAAGAAACAGAAACGCGGGGCGGAGGCCCCCGCGCAGGGACAAGGGGCCAGGCTTCTCAAGGCCTGCCAGTACAATATGCTGCCCAAGGCCCTCAAGGATACCGAGAAGTTCGCCTTGGCCAAAAAGTGCGGGTTCGAGGGAATCGAGTTGAACCGACCGCTGGAGGACTTGGCCGCCGCCCAGGAGATGGGCGCGCTGGCCAAGGAGGCGGGCGTACCGGTCCACGGCATCGTCAACGGCTGGGGCGGGCCGCTGTCGGACCCCAAGCCCGAGAACGTCGCCAAAGGCATCGCGAGCATGGAGACCTCGCTGCGGTGCGCCAAGGCGGTCGGGGCCGACGCCGTGCTGCTGGTGCCCGCGGTGGTCAACGAGGAGGTCGGTTACGGCGAGGCTTGGGAGCGGTCGCAGAAGAACATCCGCACGCTCCTGCCGCTGGCGAAGGAGCTGCGAGTCACCATCGCGGTGGAGAACGTGTGGAACAAGTTCCTGCTCAGTCCGCTGGAGTTCGCCAAGTATGTCGACCAGTTCGATGACCGGTGGCTCAAGGCATACATCGACGTGGGCAATATGATCCTGTTCGGCTACGCGCAGGATTGGGTCCGCACGGTCGGTAAGCGCATCGTCCGCGTTCACTTGAAGGACTTCAAACGCAAGGGCTACGAGTGGACGAACCTGCTGGATGGCGACGTCAACTGGGCGCAGGTCCGCAAGGCCCTCGACGAGATCGGCTATCAGGGGTACATGACGACCGAGCTTTCCGGCGGCGACGAGGCCTACCTGACCGATCTGGCCCAGCGGATCGACAAGATCATTGCCATGAAGACCGCCTGACGGCCTCGCTACCCACGGGCTTTGTTATCTTACGCCTTGGTGGACGCGCGTCTCGACATAGGCGAGGATTTGCGCGCCCAGACGCTCCATCTCCTCCGTCGCGGGCAGGAAGGCCAGAATCTGCTCCAAGAAGCGCCGCTCGCGGAGTTGTGCCAGTGTGGCGGCGAAGTTGATGTCGTACACCCAGCTCAACTTGCAGAGCATCACATCATTGAGCGTCTGCAGCAAGGTGTGCTCGATTAGTTGCCCGGCCGTAACGCCTTGAAGCACCGTCGCGGAATAGCGCGGCTCATCCGGCAGTTCGGGCTTCCACGGGAAGCTGTCCGGGTCCGCCCGATATTGTCGGTACCGCTCGATCACAATCCGGTAGATGTCGAGCTTGTCCGCGTCGCGGATCAGCTTGGCGAACAACAGGGCCTGGCCATTGAGATGGGAGGGCAGCGATTTGCGGCCGTGATGCTCGATGGCCGTCTCGACCCATTGCCGCTCCTCGCGGCGCAGGAGGCCCAGGATACCCTCGCGACGCAGAATCTCAACGCTCAGGTGGGAATGGTCGATGCTCTGGGCGTCGTTGAACGTGTGGTACTCAGCGAACTGGGGAAAGCGGCCGACATCGTGAAACAGGGCCACGACCTCCGCTACGCGCCTTTGCTGGTCATCCAGCGCCAACTGCTCCGCCAAAATCAGGATCTCCGCGCGGGTTCGCCGGGTGTGCTCCTGCTTCATCTGCAGGTGCGCGTTGACGCACTCATCGTCGCCCAAGAAGCGGTTCGTATAGGCGTCGAACCAGCGAGTCAAGTTGTCCAACGAAGAAGATTCCATAGGTACTTCTATTTCCCAAGGGTCGTCAAAAAGGAAAGCGGCAAGTCTACCGAAAACACGCGCCGGTGACCAGAGCCGTTTTGGCATTTACGGTTGATGATTTTTGCTTTATGATTGGCGGGAGGTGCGGGCCGGGGTATTCCTGCACGCACAGAATCATAGATCGTGAATGATCAATCATGAATATCGAAGGGTGAGGCGGACATGCCGACGATCAAGGATATTGTCATTCGCAAGCCGACGGCGGAAGAGACGGAGCGCTGCAAGAGTTGGCCGATCTGGACGTGCGAGCCGAGCACGTTCGACTGGTCCTACACGGAGAAAGAGACGTGCCTGATCCTGGAGGGCAAGGTCACGATCTCGGACGGCAAGGAGTCCGTCTCCTTCGGGCCTGGCGACCTGGTCATTTTCCCGCAGGACCTCGACTGCGTCTGGAACATCGAGAAGGCCGTCCGCAAGCACTACAACTTCGGGTAAAAAGCACACGGACGACCACGGATACCCACGGACGGGCACGGCCATCGCCCGCTGTGCTGCACGCTCTTCGTCCGTGTCAGTCCGTGTTCGTCCGTGCGCGTCCGTGTCAACCGGGTCCTTACACGACGAACTCCTCGGGTTTGAACTCCAAGCGCCGACCGGCCTCGGCGGCTTCGTTGATCTTCAGGACCGTCACGGCGGTTTCGTAGCCGACCTCGGCGGGGCAAGTCAGCTTCGCCCTGCCGCGGATCGCGTCGAAGAAGTTCTCCAGGTGCGGCTGATGAATTAGCTTGTGCATCTCGACCGCCAGCTCGAGAGTCGGAGTTCCGCCCGTGGAATTCAGCGTGCTGGTCACAGAAAGGGCGCCGGCCAATTCTTCGAGACTCATTCGCTCGACAAGCTTCATCCATTCCGGCCCAGCGGTCAGATAGCCGTTCCGGACGCACTGAGCCCACGTGAGCGCCGGGCCGCCTGCCGGCTCCGGATGAAGCCTGGTGAGATCCGACCGCTCGGACAGGATGAGCGTTCCCCGGTCTCCCATGAGTTTCTCAAAATACCCCTGATTGCCGTTGGCGCTGAGGGTCTGATAGGAGGCCGTGACCGGGCCTTGCGGCGTGTCGTACTCATAGATGGCCATGACGGTGTCGTGCCAGTCGTGCGTCTCGCGATCGTAATAATTGAGTCGGCCGCTGGCGAGCACCGACGTCGGACGAGCGCCGAGGAACCAGTTGTAGATGTCGATCTGGTGCGAGCCCAGATCGACGATCGGGCCGCCGCCCAGACCCTTGCACCAGCGCCAATTCCGGAACTGGTGCATGGAATCGTAGCCGCAGCGCTTCAGAGCTGCCCCCTCGATTTCCGTCCCTTTGGGCCATCCGAACGGCACTTGGACGGCGCGGTTCCATTGGCCGTTGACGGCGGTAATCCGGCCGAGCAGTCGCACTTCCTTGAGGAGCTTGTCAAGACAGAAGAGGTAGCGCGGATTGCTGCGGCGCTGGTGGCCGATCTGGAGGAGCTTTCCGGTCCTGCGGGCGGCCTCGACCATCCGGCGGGCCCCCGCCACGGTGTTCGACATCGCCTTTTCGCAATAGACGTGCAGGCCGACCTCCAGGCAGGCGACGGTGTGCCTGTCGTGCCAGAAGTCCGGCGTGGCGATGATCGCCGCGTGCAGGCCCTTTTCCTTTCCCAGCATCGCCTCGTAGTCGGTGTAGGGCGTGCCCGGATGGCCGTACCGCTGCAACAGGCGCGAGGCCCGCCTGAGGTTGTACGCCTCCCAGAGGTCACAAACCGCCGCGAAACGCACCCCGGGGATCTTCAGGCAGGCCGTCAACAGGGTCGAGCCCTGGGTCCCTGCGCCGATCAGGGCGACATTGATCGGCTCGACCCCTTCGCCTTCCTTCGCTGCTCCCAAGGCGGTCGGTCCAAACGCCAGCATCGCCCCGACCCCCGCCGCCGACTTCAAGAATCCTCGCCGATCCAACTGCTGGATCCCATTCGTGCCCATAGCTCGCCCCTTTCCCATCGTGCGACGGGTCCCGCCCGCCAAAACGATGCAGTATGTCCCCAATACTCTGAAGAGGAACTCCCTGACCGGAACCGGCAGGTGTGTCACGCCGTCTTGCCGTTCCGCACGTACAGTTGCGCACGGGCGCGGCGTGTTACAGCGTGGGAGAAAAACGAGCGATCCGTGCCGGCACGTCGGGGTGGCAGCGGCAAGGCCGAAGGCTTTGCCGCTGGCGCACGGCCAGACCGTCGGCCAACTCGCATTTGCCCCTGCCAGCTAAAGCTGGCTGACGCGCTACGAAGAGCTCATGCATGATCGATATCAGTCCTGGCCCTGCCATTGGCGCGAGTCGCGGGTGTCGCCTTTGGGAATGATGGCCAGCTCCTCCGGCTGCAGCGGCCAGGGGCTTTGGAAGGCCAGGGGGTCGGCGACGCCGATGCCTTTTTGGCGGGCCGGGGAGTCAGGTTTCAGGGAGAAGTCTTTGGCCTCGGGGGCGACGAACTGCGGGTCGGCGACGAAGCCGGCGTTCGCGTCGAGAGCGATGGGTTCGAAGGTGCCGGGCGTGCCGCCCTTCTGGAGGTCGTGCTCGTTGGCCCAGAAGAGATTGTTCTCGAGGGCCAGGCGGCCGTCCGACTTGGCGAAGGGCGACTTGTCGCTGATATCCATGCGCGTAACCCCGGCAGAGTCGGCATAGAAGATGTTGCGGCGGACGCTGGGCTTCGAAGCTCCCAGAATCGCCAGGGCGCCTTGCTTGTTGTTGGCGAAGGTATTGCCTTCGATCACGTCCCGGTTCTGGAACCAGCAGGACATCCCGCCCATCTCGTTGGCATAGAACAAGTTCCCTTTGACCATCGCCGCCGTCTGGCCCGAAGCGTAGATGCCGCTGCGGGCGTTGCCGAAGATCAGATTGCCCACGATTTCGGGCGACGCATCATCGTAACGAATCCCATGCCAAGCCGCCCCGGAGATCCGGCACCGCTCGACAGTTGCTTTGTTGTTGCGCGCCATGCGAATCTCGGCGTAATGGCAATTGCGAATGTCGCTGTCTGTGATACGAGCCTCAGAAGTGTCCTGGCTCGTGCCCACGGCAATGCCAGTGCCCCAGACCGCCGCTACCAGACAGCGCTCCAGCGTGACGCTGGCTTGGTCGGTGATACGAATCCCATCCCCCGGCCCCCCCAGCACCGCGCAATCCGACAAACGAGCGTCACAACGGCTGAGGGTGACGATCGCCAGCGGCAGCGATTGGCCGCCCAGCCGCCGGCCTGGCGCGCTGAACTTGATGCCGCGAATCACGACGCCCCGCGCCCCGGTGACCCGCAAGACCAGCGGGTCCATGCCCTCGGTGTATCGGGTGCGCATTTGTTCGATCTCGGTGCGGGACGGTCTCGCCCGCAGCGTTTCCTGGATCTTCTCGTACTCCTCGGCGGCCCGGCTCTCGACCAGGAAGGTCGTCTTCTCCCAGCCGGCACCCTCCAACGTGAGCGGTTTGTCGATGATCAGCCGCTCCTGGTACACGCCCGGCTCCAGGCGGATAGTTGCGCCGGGCGCGGCAGCGTTGATCTTCTGCTGGATCGGACCAGGGACCGGCGCGGCACCGGCCGGAGCACCGGGAGAGGAGGGAGATGACGGACCTGGCACCGCCGCTGGTGTTACACGCTGCTGCTCCTCCAGGAACAACTGCATCGTCAGGGACAACGGATAGACCTCGCCGGCGCGCAGGCGCGGATGGCTGCCGACCACCTTTCTGACGGTCTCGACCTGCGCTTTCCCGCGAATCCGCGCATAGCAGACCTGCTCCTCGTTGGTGTACCAGTCCGGCAGACGTTCGGCCGTCACCCCTGCCGGCAGGGCACGCGTGAATTCGCCCCAGAGGGCGTCCGCGTCTTTCGGCTGGAAGGGCTCCCGTGCCGAGACCGGGAGAACAAACAAGTCTTCCGGGTACCGTTGCCGGATCGGGGCCAGCCCCCAGTCCTCCGGCGGCTCTTTTCCCAGGACGTCCCGGTACAGCGAATAGACCGAAGCCGCGCGATGGACGTCGGATTTGGCGCGGCCCAATTCCTCGGCGAGAACTTGGCCAACGATCTTGGACGTTTCTTTCGAGAAGCTGCGCAGGCCCCAGACGATCCGGCCCTGCAGATCGTTCTCATGGTTCGCCAGCGCCATCTCTACCAGCCGGCGCACGACCGGCTCGCTCTTGTCGCGCACCACGGACAAGCCATAGTAGACGGCGTCGTACCGCACTTCGCGGTTGCGGTCGGCAGAGAGCTTGAGCATCAGGGCGATGGCGTTCGGGTCCTGCTTGGGGGCGCCCCAGACCCATCGGCCCCCAACGGTGCGGGCCACCTCGTTCCGCACCCGGCTGTCCGGATCGGTGCTCGCGACCTGCAGGGCCGGCAGAAGGGAGTCGTCTAAGAACATCGGCCCGCGGGCGGCCTGCATCAATGGAACCAGCGCGATGAGGGCCTGGTAGCGGGCGCTACTGTCACCCGTGAGGAGGGCCTGCTTGAACTGCGACGCTGGGCTGGCAAATTGGGCCTTGGCCTGCTCCAGACCCTTCTGACGCCGCCAGTGATCGAAGTCCAACTCGCCCTGGAAGTGTTTGACGAGCATGCCGGCGATCTCGCGTTTGGCGGCATCCCGATCCTGCAGGTAGGGAGTCAGGTAGGGTAGCACGGCCTCGCGCTGGGCGCCGAGGCCCCAGGTAATCCGCCCGACCTCGTCGTTGTCTTGCACGCACACGTCCGCCAACGTGCGCAGGACGTTCGCGGGTTTGTGGCGGAGCACGGACAGGCCGTAGTAGATCGCCTCGTGCCGTTCCAGCGGCACCGCGTGGTACAGGATCTCCACCGCCTGCGCATTCTGCGGGTCTTTGTTCCAGATGTATCGATTGCCGATCCAGGCGAGGATGAGGGTGCGGTGTTGCATCGCGCGCCGGAACCCTTGCCGCACGGTCGAGAGGATCTCCTCATTGGACCGCTGATCCTTGTCAACAGCCCGGTAGAGCGCGTCGAGCTTCCGGCCCGCTTCCGCATCGTCCGGGAAAAAGCCCTTGGGATCAGGCGGGACATACCGGTCCGTCCGCTGCCACGCTAAGTCCGTCTTCGTGGTGGACGGCCGTCCGGACATAGCGGAGGCAGAGCCACACCAGAGGAGAAGGGAAAGAATAGTCACAGAAGAGGGAAACCACGATCGCTGCTGCCAGAATCCGTTGGATCGCATCTGCACACCTCGCCAACTGCCAGATCCTCAAACCCCAATTCACTCACGACGACACAATTGTACGATTCACACCGCACCTTCTCGACCCGCCCACCACGGGGCTGAACCCGCATTGGGTATATTCTTAGCGCACAGCGCTTACACCACAAACTCCTTGGGCTGGAACTCCAGCGTCCTGCCGGCGCCGACGGCCTCGTTGACCTTCAATACGGCCGCCGCCGTTGCATAGCCAACCTCGGCGGGACAACTCAGCGTGGCTTTGCCGCGAATCGCATCGAAGAAGTTCTCAAGGTGCAGCAGGTGGTATGGTTTGCCGCCCGTCGTGATAGGAATACCGTAACTCGGCGGGGGCGAGGGTAGAGACGGATCGGGTATAATCTCAATCCCGCTTTCGCTGAACTTTTTGGGGGGGACATTGGATTTCAAGTACCCTTTCTGGACCCACCGTTCCCATTTCTCGGCCTGCAGCAGACCTGGTTGACGCTCTGCTCTCATGCACCAAGGGTATTCTGAAATCACCAAAGTTCCTCCGATGCCCAGGAACTTCTCGTAGTAGTCCTCGCTGTCGTTGGTGGTTATCGTCTGATAGAGTGCTCTGACTGTACCTTCCCCGGTTTGATATTCATAAATCGCCATTACATTGTCGTACCAGTCGCGTCCCTTCCAGTAGTCGGTTCCGCCGGCGGCCATGATGGATTTGGGATTGGCCTCGAGGAACCAACTGTAGATGTCAATCTGGTGCGAACCGTGGGTAAGGATCTGACCGCCACCTTTGCCCTTGTACCACTGCCAGTTCCGGAACTGACGCATCGACTCGAATTCATATTTGTTCAAGGTAGCATCGTCGACGATCGCACGACTGGGCCAGCCCCGATCCTGGCAAGACCTCTCACTTCGGTTCCATTGACCATTAACCGTTGTGATCCGCCCTAACAAGTTAGCCTCCTTCAGGAGCGTCCGGTAACAATGAATATACCTTGGATTGCTCCGTCGCTGACGGCCGATTTGCAGCAGCTTGCCGGTTCTTTGAGCGGTTCGCACCATCGCCCTTGCGCCTTCCAGGGTGTTGGACATTTCCGGCTCGCAATACACGTGCAGCCCCGCCTCAAGGCAGGCCACGGTGTGCCGTGAGTGCCAGAAATCAGGTGTGGCAACGATTACCGCGTCGAGATTGCCTTTTTCTTTATCGAGCATCGCACGATAGTCTTCATAGACATTGTGCGTATGGCCATTCCTTTGCAGGAGAAGGGAAGTCCTTCTTTGATTGTATTGCGTCCAGATATCGCAGATCGCCTTGATGCGAATGCCGGGTGGCTTCCGCAGGCACATGATCTCCATCAGCGTGTGCCCCTGTGCCCCTGCACCCAGCAGTGCGACGTTGATGGCATCCGGACCGCTGTGGGCTGAGGTCCGGCCGAACACCAAGGGCGAAATCGCCAGTCCTGCGCCGGCACTAGCGCCCGAACGCAGAAGGCTGCGTCGATCCATCGTCTCTTGCCTTTGCTGATTCTTCATTTGCGCTCTCCGGCACTTGCCATCGTTCGGTGACTCACTTCACGTCAGCTTCCTTGGTCACATATTCCGAGAAGGGCTCCGGCAAGATGCCCTCTTTGTCCAATTGAATCGCGGCCTTCATGGTTGTGATCGTGCGGTACTGTGACCATGCCAGAAGGAAGACACAGGTCTCCGCATCATGAATGATATGGTCCACCAAATCCGGATGTTGCTCGGTAACGAGCAAATGTGGATACTGTTTAGTATAAACACGAGTCCAGCTATTTTCCCACACAGTTGCCGTAATCGGTCTCTTGCTGGCCGGGTCCAGAAGTGTTCTTCTGACCATCAGCTTTGTCTCTATCCAAACGGCGTTAAGCACTTGAGGGTCATTGCGAATATGAACTGCCACGGCGATAAGAGGCACATCTGATGTTGTGGACTGGACTTCCGTAACACCATATTTCGCCAGAGTAGAAGTGACATTCTGGCGAACTCTCTCTCCAATAGCCTTGGATGTCGTATCGCCAAACACCTGGCGGCTATAAAGACTTGTAGCATCCTTTATTGTTATGCTGTACTTTACTTTGGTCAGCAGGGTTACGGCATAGTAATTCTGCAAATCGTTTGCCAGCTCGTTGCGGGCGCCTTCTCCCAGATACCGCGATTGAAGGCGCGATTCTCCGGTATGGATGTCCTTGGCATAGTCGTGGTGATCGTAATCATCTACAAATCCCTTGGGATCGAATCCCATACAGGTAGCGGCTACGACCAGAAGCACCAAGATAATCGTGTTTCTCATATTGCATCTCCTTCGGGGCGCGTAGGTCTCGGCACCCGTTTCAAAGATGTACTTTGTACGTACGATCGCTATGGGAGCTCCACAGCCGGAACCGGCAGGCACATCGCGTCCCCTTGCCGTTCCCGAAATGAAGTTGCGCAGACAGCCGGAGTGTTACCGCGGATTTCAACAAGCTTGTGTGCGCCGTCCGGGTGGCAGCGGCAAACGGCTGTCTGTCAATGGTCTTGTCGCTATGGTTATCTATTGGGGCAGGCATCCGTACACCTCCACCTCGGTATACTGGGCATTCATATTCCTCGAATTGCCGCGGTTGTACAGCCGGACATACCTGGCCAATACGCCGTCGGCTCCTGTCACCCACCCTTGGTTCGTCTCAATGTAGTTCCAATCGGTGCCGCTGCCGAGGCCCAAGGAATTGTCCCGGTCGTTATTGAACAGAGTGGTCGCATCCTTGAATTGCGGATCTCTCGACACCTGGAGCACGACATCCCAGTAAACGCTGGGACGGTAGAAATCGTGCCACCAGGCCACGGCATAGATTTCGTGCTCTTGTCCAAGATCGATAGTGACATGCGCGCCGCTGTGCGGCTGAAAGCTCTGGGGTTCGAACTCAACGAAGTACTTGGCCTTCTTGTTGCCGTCAGTGATGTACTCGGCGTCGCCCAGGATCAAGTCCGAACTGCTGCATGTGACCGGCCTGCCTCTCGCAACATTCGCCACGTCGCCCGGCACGAGTACCACCGGGGGCGCATCGGCCAGTAGCGTTCTCCCGGGAACAGCACCCAGATCATGGCGGTCATAGAGAGGACCCAGACCCGCCTCAGGATACTCGAGCTTCAAAGGCACTCGGTCGGCGCGGTGTGCCTCTTCAAGGATATCGCGGACGGTACTCGTCAGCTTCTCTCCCCGCAGCCAGGTGGCGACGATGGTGCCCTCGGGGTTCACGAGCAGGATGTACGACGCCACAGGGTCACCATAACGTTTGGCGATGTCATTGTCCTTGTTCTCCCCCAGATAGATCTCGGGCCATTCGATCTGGTGCTCCGCGATGTACTTCTGGACCTCCGCAAGGGTGTCGGAGCCGGCGAAGTCGATGATCTGGAGCCGGTCCGCGCCATAGGTCCTCTGCAGTTCCTTGAGGCGCTCCACTTCGGGATGGAACGTGGGCTGCCAGAAGCTCAGCAGGACGAACTTGCCCCGGTAGTCGATCAGGCGGATGTCCTGGCCAGCCAGGCTCTTGGCTTCGAACAGCGGGGCCAGGTCCCCCACATGCAGCGGCGGATTGCGCATACCGACCGTAAGATTGCCCAGGTCGAGCGGCTCGTCTGTGCGGCCGCCGGGGATGGCGGGGACCTCGATGGTCCCGTAGTACGAGCCAATCTCCTCCGGGCGGCCCTGACCGGTGGGTCGCTCTTCGAGCCAGATGGTGAACTTGTACCGCCCCGGAACCACGTCTTCGATGCGGAACGCGCCGTCGTTTTGAATGCGGAAGGCATAGTGCCGCCGATTCAAATCGTGCCAGATCGCGTCGTAGAAGGCTTCGGCCTCCGGCGTCTTGAGCCACTGCGTGAGCCATTCCTGCTGCTGGCGCTTGGTCATCTGGTCGTAGTTGGCGGGCTTGGGCCACTCCGGCCGCCACGTGGCCAAGGACCGCAGACCTTCGCCGAAATAGATCGGCCCCTGGTAGCCCTCCGGCGGGACGAACTTGCCGATCACCGGCCGGCCCTCCCCGCCCAGGGTCATCTTCAGGCTCTCTCCGGGCTGCAAGTGGATGGGGGTACGGCTTGTGTCGGTCCAAATCGCGTCACCCACCCGGATCAGGTAGCCGACCTCCAGCCAGGTGGGTGGCACCCGCTCGAATGAGAACCGGCCCTCCGCGTCCGTCTGGGTCTGGTAGTCAAAGCGGACGCCCTGGTCGATCGCGTTCTTGTTGATGTAGTAGTGCAGGCTCACCCGCTGGTCCACTCCGAGCTCCCGGCCGATGCGCAGGGTCCCCTCGATCCGTCCCCACGGCTCCAGGCGCAGATCGCCGGAGGCGGCCAGTTCCTGGCCGGTGACCCAGGCAAAACCCAAATCATGGGCGGCGACCAAATGGAACTCCGGGGGCCGCGAGGAGAAGGCAAAACGACCCTGTGCATCCGTGTTCACGATCTCGCTGCTTCGGCCGCCCGCCTTGGTCGGCACGAGCTGTCCCCTCTGAAGGACCACGCCCTTGTCCTTCGTGCACAAAGCCACCTGTGCCCCAGCCACCGGCCGGCCGTTCGGATCCACCACCCGCCCCGAAAGCTGCTGAAGAACGGCCGGGGTCGCATCGTGGGAAGGCGTCTGAGGCTGGCTGACCCCACCGCCTGGCGTCCGCAGTTGTTCGTAGCGCTGCCACAGGTCTTTGAGGACCTGGGGATTGGTCAGGCCGTGGCCCTGGTCCTGGACGGGTCCGCGCGCGGTGAAGTCGCCGTGATCGGGGTCGGTGAATTGCGGGTCCGCCGTAACGGAGTCGGCGGGCTTCTCGAGGTTTTCCACCTCCGTGGCATTGCTCCAGAACACGTTTGCAGCCACCACGTTGAAGTTTTGCGTGCCCTCCTTGAAGAGGGCCAAGCCGCGCTGGTTCCCCACGAGCACGTTGTTGTGGATAGAGAAGCGGCAGGAGTCCCGCATGTCGATGCCGGAGAAGCTGTTGTCCACGATCACGTTGTTCGCGATCACGTAATCGGCCCGGCCAAACCCGGAGATCCCCGTGCCGTTGCCCACGATCACGTTGTTGGTGATGGTCCCTCGGCCCGTCTTGTTGCCCAGGTAGATGCCGCGATTGGCGTTCTTGATCAGCAGGTTGTCTTTGACGTGGAGGATGCCGCCCGTGCAGCGTACGGCGTGAAACTTGGAGCCGGTGATGATGTTCCGCTGGATGGTGAGCGTGGCCCCGTCGTAGTTGATGACGCCTTGGTGGCCGCAGTCCGCGAGGAGGCAGTCCTGCACGATGCCCTCGGTGCCCTGTCCGTAACAGACGACATAATCGAACCCGCTGAACCGGCAGTTGTCCACTGTGCTCCGCGAGGGCCTATCAATGTAGATCGCCATCGGTGAACGTTTGAAATCCCCGAGCGGCGCGAAGCGGCAGTTGCGGATCAGGGCATTCGTGCCCTTCACCAACAGGGCGGCCGGAAGCTCCACTCTGTTGTTCCCGGCCGTTTGCCAGCGGATGGTCAGATTCTCGACCGTGACTTGCCCCTGTCCTTGGGTGTTGACCAGCAGGGCCGGCTGGTCCGCCGTGACCTCAAGGATGCACCCTTCCACCGCTTCGCCGCGCAGCGTGAGCGGCTTGCTGATCTCGACCGGCATCGTATACCGGCCCTTGGGAACCGTGACAACGCCGCCGGCCTGCGCCTCGGCGAGCCGCCGCGCCAGAGTCCCGTCAGGTGGCCCGGCAGGGCTGCCGTTTGCGGGCCCTTGCGTCGGCGTTCCCGCGGCCGGGATGCCGACCGGCGGGGGCGCGCCCGAGCCCTTCGTATCCAGGCGGATCTCAATCTGCCGGGAGGCGTTCCCTTCGATCGCAAGCTGTCCCCTTTGAACATTGTCGACAAAGACACGAACAATTCCAGCAGGGACGTGCTCGAACGCGAATTGCCCGTGCCCGTCGGTCTCCGCCGTCTCCGATTTCCAGATTGCGTATTCATTGAGACCGACGTCCGGATCTGTGGCCTGCCGCTCCAAATGCACGCGCAGGCCGACGGCCGGCGCGCCCTCGGAGCCGGACCGGACGAGGCCGGTCAGGGTCGCGCCGCGCGTGAGCGTCAGATCGATCGTGATCGGTCCGCGCCGATCGGGACCCGTTCGCCTGTCGCCCGGCAGGTAGTACTTCGCGAAGTACTCGTCTTTGAACTCGTGGAACGCAGGCGCAAAACCGTCCTTCTTCGCAACGACGACGTAACCTCGGTGCGCGGCAAACCGATAGCGGCCGTCCGCATCCGTCCGAGTGCGCTGGGGGTTCGATCCCGCCGGAGCGTAGTTCGAGACTTCAACCTCCGCCACGGGCCGGCCAGCTTCATCGGTCACGGTCCCGCTGAGGGACAAATCCCGGCGGGCGTCCTCCAGAAGACGATCCTGTTGCAACTCCTGGGCCGTCTTGGGTCGCAGCGTCACGTCAATCTGCCGCGTGCTCTTATCGGCCAGTGGGAAGGACTCCGTCGCGCCCTCGGCAAATCCGTTCGCGTCGGCCGCCACCCGCAACGTCCCATCGGGCACGTGCCGGAACTCGAAGCGCCCGGCTGGATCGCTGGGCTGCGGACCCCCGCGCCACAGGACGTACCGGTTTTGCCCCACGTCCGTATCCTTCGCCTCCAACTCGACCCAGACCTGGACGTCACGGAGCGGCGCACCACCGTCCCGAGAACGGATCGTCCCCGTCACGACACTACCTTCCGTCATCGTCAGAGTCACCTGGAGGCTCTTGTCCTTCCACGCTCCAAAGTACTGCTCCCTGAACTCGCAGAATTCCGGGGCGAGGCCGGCCTGCTCGGCCTTGACCACATAGCCGCGTTTTTCGGCGAAGGAGAACCGGCCCTGAGCATCGGTCTTCGTTTCCTGCGGCATCGACCCGTGCGGATACCAATTGGAAATCCGCACGTCTTGGAGTGGCTGCCCCGATGCATCGACCACGACTCCGGACAAGAGACTCCCCTCCCCCGCCGGGGTGATGCGCAGCGCCAGCGGGTAAGCCTTCTTGCCGGCGGATGGCTCGACCATGCCCGGCCGGAGGCTGGCGATCATTCCGTCGATCTCCTGCTCGGTGAAGCTGCCGACGAGGATCACGCTGCCAACCCCGCTCTGACCGGCCATGATGATCGGGGCCGAGACGACGACACCATTGACGATCTCCGCCAAAGCTTTGCCGCCGTTGGCCTTGGTCAACTGCAGCAGCCGCTCGGTGCCGGCGTCATCGAAGTCCACTCGCACCGCCCTCCTGCCATCGGCATCGGTGGTGCGATCAACTCGTGCGAGGCGCCAGCCCTGAGAGGGAACCATGATGAAGGGCTCCTGATTGTGGACCAGCAGCCAGGTTTTGCCCGCGTGCGCGTCGGTGACCTCCAAGGGCCCGAGATTGATGCCCGGCCGGACGGGAATCCAGAGATAGCGACCCTCTGCCGACATTCGCCCCTCGGCGAGGGCCTTCTTGTACTGCTCCACGATACCCGACGCAAGCTCGTCCGAGGTCGGTGCAATGCGAAGTTCCAGCGGGCCGGCAGCTTTCTCCGGCTCGACAAGGGCGCCTCCGCCGGCGCCCTTGTCGGTTGAGACCGGAGAATACTTGAGTGTGCACGCCATGTCGTCGGCGGCCAGGATCGTGACGCGATATTGCCCACCCTCGGCGGTCTTGATCGTCATGACTTCGGGCAGCCGTGCGCCGATGAGATGGCCCTTGATGGAGGGCTCGCCCGCAGGTACCTGGGCCTGCTCGGACGTGGCGTCCCGGAGCAGGCCGAGCGCGCGTTCCCCCTCGATGCAGTCATACAACAGGTCGCCTTTGCCCAACTTCCGGAGAGCTGGTTGTATCTTCTCCGGGTCGGGGCCGACCGGTGGCACCGGGACCAACTGCCCCGTGGCCAAATCGAGGAGAACCGGTTGCCGATCGACCTCCGGCAAAACAACCGGGGTCTCGCCTTTGGCCTGTGCATCTGTTGGGGCCGCGACGCGGGTACTGAGATTCGGGTCCAGAGGAACATCCGGGAATGTGACCCACGTGAGTTGCTGCGTCTGCAACTGGATCGAGGCGATATTCGCGATCGGCAGGTCGAACTCGGCCTGGCAATGGCCGAGGTCCGGACCTTCCCGGGCGGAAAAGCCTGTGGGTTTATGCACTTTGCCGCTCTTGTCCAAGGCGATCACGCGAATTTCCCGGTCGAGAATCCGGTGTGCTACCGTCAGAGACGTCCGGCCATCCTTCCCGACAGCGGGGCCGAACATGGCGCCGGGAACCGCCACACTGCCGCTGTCGATCTGGCCCTCGAGCGCGCCGCGTATCTCCCAGGCGTTCTCCATTCCGACACCAACTTCGAGCGGTACTTGGCCGACCATGGGATCAACGCACAGGATCACGGAGAACAGATTCGCCGCCGCCTGCGGATTACTGGTCTGGGCCCAGCCCTTGTCTTGCACGGAACACGGTCCGCTGCAACTGGTGATCTGGGGATAGCCTGGCTTGAGCTTCGTCACAACCTCGCTCGCGGCTCCCTGAATGTGAAAGAGTACCTCGTACTGCTTCGACGACGGACTTCTTTCGGTGTGTGTGAGCCGATCGTAAGGCCGCCTCTCAAGAGGCCCGCCCTCAGGCCGCCACCAGGGTTTGCCCGCGCTGGGATGCTCGCAGATGCCCAGCAGTTCGACGGTCACCCCGTTGGGCAGAGTGCGTGCAAAGTCTTTTGTGCCTGATGTGCGTGCCGGTGGAGCATCGTCTGGTTTCTTGTCTCGACGATGTTCAAACTCGCGGCGGTGCTGCTCGAATTGCGGCGAGCGCTGAAACGACAGCCATCCGGTGACGAACTCGCGCGCGTAGAACGTATGGATCGGCGGGTTCTTCTTCGCCACGTCCACAGAGGGCTTGAGAATGATCCGCCAGCGCTTGTCCCCCACGGTATCCCAATTGAGCTCCTTCACGCTGTGGTCGCAGGCCATGCTGTAGTGATTTACACCGGCCGTCAACGCGATCTCTCCCGCGCGATACTGCTGCTCGCTGCCCTCGGCTTGAATGTATACGGCAAAGGCGGTGTCGAAAGGCAAACCCGCGAGGCGCAGACCCAGCAACGTGTCAAACAGGCCCTGGTGTATATCATCGGTGA
Source organism: uncultured Pirellulales bacterium (assembly GCA_964354535.1). Lineage (GTDB taxonomy): Bacteria > Planctomycetota > Phycisphaerae > Sedimentisphaerales > Anaerobacaceae > PLanc-01. The sequence goes on along the minus strand of CAYHAJ010000476.1, from coordinate 12,101 downwards.
AAATCGGCGTGAGATTGGCCCGAAGGACATCTTCCCACCCCTCTTCGTACACCGGCCGGTAATAGTCCGGCGGGATTTGCGCGACGACCTCGAACTCGGCCGGATCGGTGCTCAGGCGGTCGAAATGCACTGGCTGGTCGGGCGCGTTGGGGTCGACGACGTCCACGTTCTTCCAACCGCAAGCGATCGTATGCTTGCCCACGGGCAGGTGAAGGTCGCCGGGCCGCATGTAGAGATTATCCGTGACATCCAGCAGCGCGCTGCCGCGGTCAAAGGGACCCCAGCGTGTCTGGCAGTCGTATTCCTTGCCATCGATCAGGAGAAAGCACGGGTTGAAATCCGGATCGCGGCAGATTTCCTCCAGATTCGGTTTCCATGACGCTCGCGTCTGGCTCTGGAGGTAGATCCAGACCGGCGTGTCCTTCTGATAGTACTGGTGCGCGATCACTCTCAAAAGCGGCATCCGCTCGCGCAGGATCGTCAAGCTCGGTCCGTCCTCAATCCAGCGCACGGCACTCCGCACCGAGCCGATACGCTGGACAGACTCTTTGGGCACGCGGACCGCCTGCCAGACCACCAGGTGGGTGGCCACGGTCTGCCCGCTCTTTTGCAGCGGAGCCGCGAACACCCAGGCCTGGTCGGGCGGCAGGGAGCCTTTACAGAAGATCGAGCCGTCCGCGCGCGCCCCAGGGTTGAGGAAGGAGTTGACAAACTCATACTGCAAATCGAGCCGGGCCTCCGTTGGGCGCGCGTCCAGCTTGTAAGGTCCGGCCCCGCCGGTACTGCACTGACTGTAGACCGGGTGCTGGAGATTGGTCGTATAGGACCACGCATCCGCAAACGGGTATCTCGGGCTCGGCTCCAGCCACTTGAGGTCTTCCACGAGATAGAGGACCTGGTTGCCATGCACGCAGTCTCTTACCCGAGTCAGCAACTCGTGGGAGCCAAGCCGGACAGCCTGATAGGACTTGCTCGTGGTCGCTACCGCTTGGGAATCCGACAGAACCCGCTGTGCCGCATCGTCCTGGAATACGGCCATCCAGCGGACCACCATGATCTGATCGCGCCCGGCCTGGGCGGCGGCAAAAATGTCCCTGCCTCGGGCCATTGGCAGCAAGACAGCGGCGACGAGGGCGACGGTGACGAGGCCCACCGCGCCGAGCCTGGCGGTTTTGGGGAGGGGACGATTGAGGATGTGCTTGATCCGGCTGGTCAGGGCGTTTTTGGATTCGACCACGCCGATCAGACGCAGGCTCAAGGCCGGTCGCCGGAAGGCCAGCTTGGCGACGTTCACCAACGTTTCCGGATACTGCGGGGCAGCGTCGCCCAGCGCCACGAGGACCGTCTCATCGACCGCCTTCTCGCGGATGCGCCGGATGATCGCGTTGGCCAGCCACAGCAGAGGGTTGTAGAAGTAGATGATTTGCAGGAGTGTTTGGATGAGATTGAGCCATAGGTCGCCCCGCTTGACGTGCGCCAATTCGTGGAACAGCACCGCCTGCAGATCGGTGCCGTGCAAGCGCGAGGCGAGGTTCTGCGGGACGAGGATCACCGGGCGGATCAGACCGCACACGGCGGGACTGGCCGCGCTGGGCGACAGCCGTAGCGCGATCGGCCGGCGCAGGCTGAGGCGCCGGCGGCATTGATCCAATTCGCGGAGCATGGCCCCGCCAGCCTCATCCGCTTGGGCGACCAGACCCCGCACGAAGAACGTCCGCTGCGCGAGCAGGAGAAGCAACGCAGTTACGACCGCGAGCCAGACCAGCAGGACGAGACCCTGCCAGTTCAGGGAAACAGCGGACGGAAGATCCAGGGGGTCCGCCCGATCTGCGACCTCGGCCGGCAATGAAGAGGGCGGCGCCGCCATCGGCTCCGGCCGTGGCGGATCGACAAACATGCGCGGCGGCTGAGAGAGAATGTTGGTCACCACCGGCGATAGTTCTGCCTGAGGAAGTTCCGCAGGGGAAAGCTCCGGCACTTCGAGCAGGACAGCGGTCGGTGCCTCCAGCTTCTCACCGAACCAGGTGCCCAAGCTGACTGGCGACCACAACGACGGCGGCAACACCAGCTTGACGAGCACCAGCATCCAGATCCAGTAGCGGAAGACCGCCCGCACCCGCCCCCGCAGAATCACATTGACAATAAGCAGAATCACGATCAACAGGCTGGCCTGGATGAGCATGGGCACGGCAAAGCCGACGAAGCCCCGCCCGGCCGTGTTGAGAGTCTGCACCATCGCGTTCATGATCTTACCTCCGCTCCTAAGGACGCTCATCGCAGCTCTTGGTTACAACCGAATCACTCCTTCGGACGCGCTTTGTTCCGGCGGCGCTTCTTCTGGATCAGGCTCTGCAGCTCTCCGAGCTCCTGCTGCGACAAGGCGTCGCTTTCCAGCATGAACTGCATCATCGGAGTGAAGGCCCCGCCGAAGGCCCGTTTGACCGTCCGCATCAGCTCGCCGCGCTGGGCCTCGTCGCGGCGGATCGCGGTGCGGTAGAGAATCAGGTTGCGGATGCGCTCGGTGGTGAGCAGGCCCTTGGCCACCATGCGGTCCATCAGCGTCTTCACGGTGCTGTAGGTCCATTGTTTGCGGGCCACCAGCTCCTCCTGGACCTCCGGGGCGGCGCAGGGCTCGTGCTCCCACACGACCTCGATGATGTCCCATTCCGCTTCGGTCAGCTCGTACTGTTTCGCCATCAGGACTACCTCCTTACGCTCTAACGATGACGAGCTTACTCTACACGTGTAAAGAGTGCAAGAGAAATCTGCAATATTTTCCGCAAGACTCAGCCGCGGGTCCCGCTCATCGAAAGGGACGCAACAGATTGCTTCGCTTCGCTCGCCATGACACACAACGCCTGGTATGTCACGGCGAGGAGCACAGCGACGAAGCAATCTCCGCTCCATGTCGCGCGACTTGCGCGATGTGGTACTTGGTGGATCGAGCGGCGCGGATGGGCTAATCCAAGGTTTGGCGGTAGCGCTTCACGCCGATGAGCACCGCGAGCGTGGCGAACAGGGCGATCGGCCAGAGCTGGAGCCAAACCTCCTGGAGGCCGTTGCCTTTGAGCAGGATGCCGCGGACGATCCGCAGGAAATGCGTGAGCGGCAGGACCTCGCCAAGGTACTGCGCCCAGCGCGGCATGCCGCGGAAGGGGAACATGAACCCGGACAGCATGATGGAGGGCAGGAAGAAGAAGTACGCCATCTGCACCGCCTGGAGCTGGTTCTTGGCCAGCGTGGAGAAGGTGATGCCCATCGCCAGATTGGCGACGATGAACACAAAGGCAGCGGCCAGCAACAGGGCGAGACTGCCCACCATCGGGACGTGGAAGAGCCCGTACGCGGCGGTGAGGATCAGGCCCACCTGCATGTAGCCGAGGAGGATGTAGGGAATGATCTTGCCGATCAGGACCTCCGCCGGATGCGCGGGCATCGAGAGCAGGTTCTCCATGGTTCCCCGCTCGCGCTCGCGCGTGATGCCGAGGCCCGTGATCATGACCATCGTCATCGTCAGCACGACGCCCATCAGGCCCGGCACGATGTTGTAGCGGGTGATCCCTTCCGGGTTGTACAGGGCGTGGACGCGCAGGTCGATGGGGTCCGGCGCGCGGGCGAGAAACGCCAGTGGCCCCTGGAAATCATGCTGCATGGCCGTGTTCAACAGCATCCGCGCGCTGCTGACGGCGTTGCCGACGGCACCGGGGTCCGTGGCGTCCGCTTCCAACAGCAGCGCGGGCCGGTCGCCGCGGAGCAGATCACGCGTAAAACCCTCCGGAATCTGGATCACGAACTGGACACTACCGCGGGCAATCGCCGTGCGACTTTCCTCTTCGGTGCGAAACTCGCGCACGAAGGTGAAATAGCTGCTGTTGCGGATCGCCTCCAACAGCGTACGGGCCTGCGGTCCGTGGTCCGCCAGGAGCACGCCGGCCGGCAGATGCCTGGGGTCCGAATTAATGGCGTACCCGAAAAGGATGAGCTGCATTAACGGCATGCTGATCATCATCAGAAAGGTCAGCCGGTCCCGGCGCATCTGGATGAACTCTTTCACCACGATGGCCCAGAACCGTCGCAGAGAGAACTCGCGCTGCCTCTTTTTCACGACGAGCTCTCCTTCGATTGGCCCATGAAATGAATAAACACGTCTTCGAGGCCGGACTCGATCCGGCGCCATGCGTAGGGCGGTGTGCGGAAGGGAGCAAGGGCCCGTTCAAGAGCCGCCGCGTCGGGGCTGCTGACGTGCAGCATGGTCCCGAAGGCGACGGCCTGCTCTACGGCGGGATGACCGCGCAGCTTGTCTGCCAGCGCGAGCAAGTCCGGACCACTGACAGACCAAGTCGTCAGGCGGGCCTGCGCGACAACTTCCGCGACCGTTCCGTGCGCCAGCAGATGGCCTTTGACGATGAAGGCGAGCCGGTGGCAGCGCTCCGCTTCGTCCATGTAATGCGTGGCAATCAGAAACGTCAGCCCCTGAGCCGCGAGCCGATGGATCTCCTCCCAGAACTCGCGGCGGGCCTTGGGGTCCACGCCCGCCGTCGGCTCATCCAGCAGCAGCAGTCTCGGCTGGTGAATCATGCACGCGGCCAAGGCCAAGCGCTGCTTCCAGCCACCGGAAAGCTGGCCGGCAAGCTGATTCCGTCGCTGGGCCAAGCCAAGCCGCTCGATGGTCTCGCGCACCGCCTGGCGGCGGTTCTTGACGAGATACATCCGGGCCACGAAATCGAGGTTCTCGGCGATGCTCAGGTCGTCCCAGAAGCTGAACCGCTGCGTCATGTAGCCGACGTGCCGCTTGATCGTCTCGCTCTCGGTGATGACATCGTAGCCCAGGCACGTACCGCGGCCATCGTCGGCGCGGAGCAGGCCGCACATCATACGAATGAATGTCGTCTTGCCGCTGCCATTGGGGCCGAGGAACCCGCAAATCTCACCCGCGCGGACCGCCAGATCGACGTGATCGACAGCCGTAAGCTCGCCGAACCGTTTGGTCATCCCATGCACATCAATAGCGAGATCGTCAGCCATGAATCGCAGGTGTTATGATAAGCGCCCAGTCGCGCGTGACTCCAGTTGCTTCCTTGCTTTTCGGATTTCCGCAGCCAGCACCTTCTCACTCGGCAGCGCGGTTTGGTATTCCCGGATGAGCATTTTGTTGGGCAAACCTTCCAGGGCGTAACGGGCCAGTGATTCGCCTTGTTCCGTGCAGAGGATCAATCCCACAGGCGGGTTCTCCTCGGGTTGTACCCAATGAGCGCGGGCATAGTTCAGATACAGATGCATTTGCCCGATGTCCGCGTGTGACAGTGGGCCGGTCTTGAGGTCGATCACGATCAGGCTGCGCAGGCGTCTGTGGAAGAACAGCAAATCGATGCGGAACCACTCGTGGTCAATCCGCAACCGTTTCTGCCGACCTACGAAGGCAAAATCATTGCCAAGTTCGAGGAGAAAGGACTCCAAGTGCTGGATGAGGGCGTCCTCCAAGTCCGTCTCAGAATACTCATCTTTGAGTCCGAGGAATTCCAGCACAAGCGGATCGCGGATTTCCTCATCGGGGGACGTGGCGTCTCCGGGACGCGATTTCCCCCCTTTGCTGAGCATGGCCGTCTTTTTTCGAGATAAGGCAGTACGCTCATAGAATTGGCTGCCGATCTGACGATCAAGCTGGCGCACGGTCCAGCCGCCGCGCAGGGCCTCGGTCTCGTAGAACTCCCGGGCCAGCGGGTTTCGTAATGACAGGAGGCGGACATAGTGGGACCACGGCAACGGAAAGCGAGCGGCGATGAATTGCAGATAAGAAAGAACGGGCGGCTGAGATGTTGTCGACAGCGTCGATAGATTCATTGGGTCAGATTTGGCCGACACTGTCGGCACAATCTCCGAACGAGATTCGCCCGACGGTGTCGGGCATTTGTCTGGGGCCAATCTTCTCGACATTGTCGAGAGAATCTCATCCCCGGATTTTCTCGACACTGTCGAGAAAATCTCCAGCGGATAGGCGACATAGAACTGGCGGAGTCTATAAAGGTTCTGATAGGAAAACCCTCGCCCGAAGCGCGAGATCAGATCCGCTGCGAGACGTTTGAGCAGTCCCTCACCGTAATCAGCTCTGCCCCTTCCTTTCTGCTCAAGCTCCACGATCCGGCGTCCCATCTCCCAATAGGTGGCCGTCATGATGGCGTTGACGGTGCGCGCGGAGGCACGGCGGGCCGCACTGAGCAACTCCACAATGTCAGATAGGACCGAGTCATAGCCTGGCACCGTCACCCCACGCGCGATCTCCTCAATGGGAGACATCTTCTTCTTTTTACGATTCATGAACATGCCCTCTGCTGTGAATCATGACTCGCGACACATTTCACAGGCCCAATCGCACGTCCACCGGTTGGCCGGGGTGCAGGGTGGCCGCCGTGTTGGGGTCGAAAACCGCCTCGATCATAAAGACCAGCTTGCTGCGATTCTCGCGGCTGTAGATGACCGGCGGTGTATACTCCGCGTGCGGCGAGATGAAGCTGATTTGGCCCGCCAGCGGCGCGGGCGCGCCGTCCACGATCACTTGCACACGATCGCCCTGATGGAGGCCCTGAAGCCGTGCCTCGGGCACGAAGGCGCGCACTTTGATGTTCTGAGGGGGGAGCAGCGCGACCACAGGCCGGCCCGCGGGGATCCATTCGCCCTCGCGGTATATCGTATCGAACACCAGACCGGCCTGCGGTGCGGTTTGGCGCGTCTGCGCGAGATTCCATTGGGCGGTCGCCAGAGCGGCTTCCAGCGCTCGCACGTCGGCCTCGGCCGCGGCGATCTGGTCGCTCCGGGCGCCGAGCTGCGCCGTTTTCAGATCGGCTTCCAATTGGGCCGCACGCTGGCGGTTCTGGTCGTGTGTGGCGCGGGCCCGGTCCAGGTCCTGCGGCGTGCTCGCTCCCGAGCGGACGAGTTCCTCCTGCCGCGCGAAGTCTTTCTCCGAGAGAGCCAGGGCCGCCTTCGCCTGCCCGAGCTGGGCCTCGAGGGATTCAATTTCCGAGGGACGTCTGCCTTTTTTGGCGTCTGCCAGGGTCGCTTGAGCCTGGGCCAGGCGCGATCGGGCTTCGTCGACCGCCGCCTTCTCCGGCGTGTCCTCCAAAACGAAGAGCGGGTCTCCCACCGCCACCTGCGCCCCGCGCCGGACGTGCAGCATCTGGAGCGAACCGCTGCGCGGCGACGCCACATACACGAACTCGCCCTCGACGTAGCCCTGCACTTGAGGCGCGTCCCGGCGCTCGCAGCCCGGGAGGATGCCGAGCATCAGAATCACGCCGCCCCAGAGAGAAACGCTCGCACAGAACCGATGCACAAGGCCGCGGTCGGTCATCATTTTCATTCCGTTGTTATGAATAACCATTTCCATGCCGATCAGTGCCCAATTATGACCGCCGGTCCTGGTCCTGCCAAGGGACGGCGCTCGACAAATCGCATTTGAGCTTGAGTCCGCCCGGGCACAAGAGGGCGAGGATCGTATCAATGCATATGAGCGCGGGGAGACAGAGTTATTGCCCGCCCGCGAAGTGGTCAAGGAGTTCGAGTGGAGATGGGCGGCCCAACGGCGGTGCGCCGTCCTTGGTCCTCTGTCTTCCGTCGTCCGGCTTACTCGTCCTGTTCGTCGGTATCGGTGGCCATGTAGCCTTGCTGACCCTCGGTGGCGTAGGCCGTCTCGGACACTTTCGGCTCCTCGGCGGCGTCGGCGAGGCCCAGGTCCGGCTCGGCTTCGGTGCTCGCCTGCTGCGCGCGAAGCTGCTCGTATTCCTCGAGTGTCAAGAGGACCTCGCGGGCCTGACTGCCCTTGTACTCGCCGAGAATACCGGCGCCGGCCATCATCTCAATAATCCGCGAGGCACGGGCATAACCAACGCCCAGACGCCGCTGGAGCAGCGAGACGCTGCCGCGTTTGGTCTCCAGGACGACCCGGACGGCTTCGTCGAACAGGTCATCCTTCGGCATGTCGGCGGCGTCCACCTTCCGCAACTGCGTCAGCTCGGGATGGAATTGCGGCTCGGCCACCTCTTTGAGATGCTTGACGATCCGCTTGATCTCGCCGTCGTCGAGGAACGTGCCCTGGGCACGGATCAGGTCGCTGGTGCCGGGCTTGAGGAAGAGCATGTCGCCTTCGCCCAGCAGGGTCTCGGCACCGTTCTGATCGAGGATGATGCGGCTGTCCATCCGGGCCGCCACGCGGAACGCGACCCGGCAGGGCATGTTCGATTTGATCAGGCCGGTGACAACCGTGGCCTGCGGCCGCTGCGTGGCTAAGATGATATGAATCCCGATGGCACGGCTCTTCTGGGCGAGGCGAACGATATACGCTTCGATCTCCTTGGGCGCGGTCATCATCAGGTCGGCCAACTCATCAATGACAACGACAATGTACGGGAGCTTCTTGGGGATCTTCGCCTCTTCCTCGGGCGTGCTCGGATTGAACCGGGCAATAATCTCTTCGGCGCCCAGTTTGTTGTACTCGGCAATGTTCTTGACCCGTGCCTCCGCCAGCAGGGCGTAGCGCTCGTCCATCTTCACCGTCGCCCATTCGAGAATCTGGACCGCCATCTGGGTTTCGGTCACGATCGGGCACATCAAGTGCGGCACGGTATTGAACGCGGTCATTTCGACCATCTTCGGGTCGATCATGATCAGCTTGACCTCATCCGGCCGCTTCGTCAGCAGGATGCCGACGATGACCGTATTGATGCAGACGCTTTTGCCCGAGCCGGTCGTGCCCGCGATCAGCAGGTGCGGCATCTTGGACAGGTCGGAGACCAAGGCCTCGCCGGAGGAGTCCTTGCCCAGGAACAGCGGGATCTCCATCCGCGCGGGCTTCTCGCCGGCAAGCTGCATCATGTTCCGCATCCGAACTTTCTCTTTTTCGTTGTTCGGGACTTCGATGCCGATCGTGTGCTTGCCGGGGATCGGGGCGACGACACGGACCGCCCCCGCGCCCAGCGCTCGGGCGATGTCGTTGGCGAGACTGGAGATGTGGCTGACCTTGACGCCCGCCGCCAGTTCCAGTTCGAACATGGTGACGACCGGCCCGGTCTCGGCGGCGACCACCCGCGCGTTGACGTTGAACTCGCCCAGCAACTTCTCCAGCTCGGCGGCCTTCATCTTGACCACTTTCTCCTGGACGGCGGCGTATCCATACTCCCCCTCGGCCAACAGATCGAGCGGCGGCAGTTTGTAGTCGTCGTACGACGACTGCTCGAGGGGCTTTTCGGATTGTGGATTGCGGATTGCGGATTGCGGATTGGCGGCGCGCTTGGGCTCGGGAACTGACTCGATCCGTTGCGGCGTGGCGGCCCCGTCCTGCGCGGGAGCGCCAGCCGGCTCCTTGGCGGGGGTATCCTCAATGACAGTCTGCGCGGAGGACTCCACGGTAGCTGGTTCGACCGCGGCGGGCTCCGGCACAGCGGGCGGGAGCGCGGTGCGATTGGCGCCGCCAATGCGCAAAGTTGTCTCCTTGGGCTGCCCGCGCAGGCTGCGCTGGGCGGCCACTTCTTTCTGGCGGGCGCTGAGCCGCTGCCAGATGTCCGTCAGGGCCTCCGAATGCTCGCGGGCGACCGCCCAGGCGGGCACGACGACGCCGACGATGCGCCGTAACATCACGCCGCCGGCGGCAAACAGGCCGACGATCAGACTATCGGCCAACAGTGACAGGCCGACGAACCACACGGCACAGATCAGAATAAAGGCCCCGAGTCGGCCGAAATTCCCTTTGAGAAACGCGGCCGTGGAGATGCCGAGCACCCCGCCGGAACCCATGGGGAACGTGTAGACCTTGTGGGGCCAGAAGCTGTAGAACGTGGCGGAGGCCGCCGCCGTCAGCAGCACCAAGCCAACCACGCGAAAGATGGGCTGCCCGACCGGCCGCCGGGCCAGGCACGCGACCCCGTAGCAGATCCCGGACGCCAGGATGATGAACACCCCGGGACCAATGTAGTAGAGCAGGTAGAAGGCCAGAAAGGCGCCCAGCGAGCCACACCAGTTCGCCGGCGGCTCGTTGTGCGGGTAGACGTACTGGCTGGGCCAGTCGGCGATGCTGAAGCTCAGGCAACTCAGGAGTAATACGAGACCCAACGCGGTCCCCAGACACAGCAGCGCCGCTTTGAAAGCGGGGCCGGAGAGCACTTCCTTGGCTTTTTTCCCACGCGATCCTCTATTCCTTTTCACAGCGTCCACTCCTGCGGAATGTCCTATAAAACCCGCATTACAAGTGTCGGCACCCTCCCCGTCCGAGTCCGACTCTACCGTATATCGGCACGCCGGCCCTCTTCTCTCCATTATTATCGCCACAAGAGATGATTCGCCGGCATCAGGCCGCGAAGGACGCCAAATACGCGAACGGAACATGTAGGACAGCCGCCCCCGGCTGTCAAAACGACCGGCTACCGACTACCGACGACGGACTACCGACAACAACTATATAACCGCAGAGGAACGGGGATGAACGCCGATTTCCGACTGAGAACTGCGAACTGAGAACCGACAACTGCCTTTTTATCCACAGATTGCACCGATTTCCGCAGATGACGTCATTGCGAGCGAAGTATTGTCATTCCCGCGCAGGCGGGAAGCGGCAATCTCAAGGCCACAGGCCGCAACGGGTCACGAATACTCGTACACGGGCGTTTCGACTACCCGGGCGGGCTTCTGCCGCCCTTTGATCAACGCTTGGATGCGCTCGACCGTCTCCGGTGCGAAGAATTGCTCGCCCGTCTCTTGGCAGACCCGTGCCGGCACGTGCTCGATAATATAGAATTTCCCGCCCAGTTCCAGCGTGTAGGTGACTTCCGTCTCGACCAGCGTCTCTCTCATAAACACAACCTCGTCAGTCCTGCCTTCTGACCCGCAGATCCGTCCACTGGTCCGGGTCCGGCTGATAGACTGTAATGATCTTGACCAACGGCCGGCTCGGGTAACTGCACTGCACATGCAGCGGCCGGCCCGCCTTGGTGAATCCCAGAATCAGGCAGCTTGGCCCATACTTGTCGTCAGGATAGTCCTCGATGATCTCGCTGCGACTGGCGATTGCATCCTCCAGTTCCCCGACAGCGATATCGCGAAGGAGGGTCTGATCGACCGCATGCTTGGAGAACTCATATTGCCGCCGCCGTATCTTCCTTCGGATTTCCGCAAGAACGTCCATACACCCATCTTATTGCGCAGCCTCCCGTTGGTCAATCCGCCGTCTCTGGCAACCTGTTGCGGGCGGCCACCTTCCTGAGATTGCATTCCGCGCCTTTGGAATGCCAGTGGGAAAGCGTTCGGAGCGCCGCGGCCGGTTCCCCTCTCCCATCCTCGCTCTGCGCAACTGACGATCTGCTCCCTCAAGGCCATAGGCCGCAACTGGGAACTGAGAACTGTCAACTGAGAACTGATTTCTCACCACGGAGTGCACGGAGACCACGGAGAGACTTGAGGATGGAAAGCCTGACGGGCAAGCACCGCGAGGCGTCCTAAGCGACAATCGCGGGCGACGGGACTCCGCAAAAGGTACCTGACACGAATGGCACTGCCGTGAGTTTTGAGTCTTGCGGGCACACAGGTTCTCCGTGGGCGGGAAGGGAATTCTGTGAATCTCTTTCCGGCATGAAGGTCTTGCTCCAGGCCAACGGAGCGGTATCATGTTTTCGGCCTTCCTTGGCCGATATTGCTAATGGCCCTCCTTGGCTTGTCTTCCCATAAGAACCAAGGAGGGCTTTGTCATGACAAGCCTATCGACATCACAAGCACGTGACAAGAAGGAGTTTACCGTAATTGCCGATTCATTTCTCCACGATCCCGGTCTGCCTTTCGCCACGGTGTTGGACAGCGCCGCCATCGCGCGGGTCTTTCGGGAAGAAGAGGCGCTCTTCGGGCAGAATGACATCTACTCGACCCAGACGGTTCTGTGGGCCTTTCTCGCGCAGACGTTGCGGGATGGCAAAGGGATCGCCTGCGCGTCGGCGGTGGCCGACATCGCTACGTATCAGCTGCAGATGGGGCAGCAGCCCCCGTCCGGGAACACGGGGGACTATTGCCGCGCCCGGGCGAAGCTGAGTCTGCCCGCGATCCAGCGTCTGGTTCGGGAATCCGCTGGG
>CAYHAJ010000475.1:0-20062 GCA_964354535.1 uncultured Pirellulales bacterium | reverse complement strand
TGCCGGCCCAACCGCCGCCCCGGATCACCGCCGCCGCTGGCGGAAAGGAGACACCCATGTAGTGAAGACTTTCGGCCCAAAAGGCCCTTTCTGACCCCGCCACACGGGTTTCATCCCGCGAATCCGCGAAGTCGGGTTAGTAAGTAGAATCCTTAGTGGGCCCCTTGGAGCTTGCGTGTCTGGGGAGTCGTACGTAAGGTGAATGGTTAGGTCCTGTTTGGCGAGAGGAACCGGGAATCGGTTAGGATTGGAGTACGCATGGCTGGAGAAAAGGGCGACGGAACTCTCGAGCGCGAGGGGAACAAGAAGAGACCTGCCCCAGAGGCGGTCAAGGAGCAAGGTCCCGCGGCAGAGCCGTCTGGGCAGGCGCCCGCGCTACAGCCCCCGGTCGAGCCGGAAACGCCCGGTGAGGAGACGGAGTCGGCGGAGACCATGGACCGGGCTCCCTGCCCCGTGGTGGGTGTCGGCGCCTCGGCCGGGGGTTTGGAGGCTCTCCAGGGGCTGTTCGACCACGTGCCGAGCAACCCGGGCGTGGCTTTCGTCGTCGTGCAGCACCGGGCCGCGGACCGCACGAGCGTGATGAAGTCCCTGATCGAGAAACATACGAAACTGGCCGTCAAGGATATCACGGACGGCATGAAGATCGAGCCGGAGACCATCTATCTGGCCCCGGCCGACCGGGACGTCTTGATCCTGCACGGCGTCCTGCACCGGATCGAGCCCCCGCCCCATGTTGGCGTCCACCTGCCGATCGACTCGTTCCTGCGCGCCCTGGCGCATGACGAGGCCGAGCGGGCCATCGGCATCATCCTTTCCGGCACCGGCTCCAACGGCACCCTGGGCCTCAAGGAGATCAAAGCCGCCGGGGGCATGATCATGGCCCAGCAGGAGGACCAGGCCAGATATGACTCCATGCCCCGCAGCGCCATCGAGACCGGCATGGTCGATTTCATCCTGCCGGTGGAGAAAATGGGCGAGCAATTGGCCCAGTACGTCCACCATCCGTACCTCGCTCCGCACAAGGCTCAGGAGCCGGAAGAAGAGACCGAGGACCAACTGCAGAAGGTCTTCGTATGGATCCGCAACCACACCGGGCACGATTTCTCTCATTACAAGCGCAACACGATCCGCCGGCGGGTCGCCCGGCGGCTGGCCGTCCACCAAATCGAGGATCTCGACCGTTATATCCTGCTGCTTCAGGAGAGCCCCGACGAGGCCGGCATCCTCGCCCGCGAAATGCTCATCACGGTGACCAGCTTCTTCCGCGATCCCCAGGCCTGGGACTCGCTCACCGAGCAGGTCCTGGGCCCGCTGGTGAAACAGAAGCCGCTCCAGGCGCCCGTGCGGGTCTGGGTGGCCGGCTGCGCCACCGGCGAGGAAGCCTACAGCATCGCCATCACGCTCCAGGAGCAGATGGGAAAAGGCGACCGCCACCATCCGGTCCAGATCTTCGCGACCGATCTCGATGAGGAGTCCATCAACGTCGGCCGCCGGGGCGTCTATCCCAAGAGCATCGCCACTGATGTCGCGCCGGCGCGCCTCAAGCGGTTCTTTATCGAGGAGGGCAACAACTACAGGATCAAGAACAATATCCGGGAGACGATCGTCTTCGCCAAGCACAACCTCATCAAGGATGCCCCCTTCTCCAAGCTGGATCTCGTCTGTTGTCGCAATGCCCTGATCTACCTGGATAACGCCCTGCAGAAGCGCTTGATCCCGATGTTTCACTACACGCTGAATGCGGGCGGTGCCCTTTTCCTGGGCGAGAGCGAGTCCATCGGGACGTTTGCCGACCTCTTTGCGCCGGTGGATACCAGGCACAAGGTCTTCCGGCGCAAGACCACCGAGACCGCCTACGAGGCGGAGCTGGCCGATCTGGGCTACCATCCGCCGCCGGAGATGGTCCGGGAGCGGGCCCATGCCGCCCATTCGGCGCGCGATGTGGCCGACATCGCCGAGCGCGTGATCCTGCGCGACTACTCCCTGCCCTGCGTGCTCGTCGATGAGGAGCTGCAATCGACCAACGAGGAACTCCAGAGCACCAACGAAGAGCTGGACACCAGCCGCGAGGAACTCCAGTCGACCAACGAGGAGTTGCGCACGGTCAACGCCGAGCACCAGGAAAAGATCAGCGATCTCTCCAAACCCTACGACGATCAGAGGAACCTCTGGCAGACCACCGACGTGGCCACGCTGTTCCTGGACCGGGAGCTGAGAATCCGGCGCTTCACCCCGGCGACCCGCCGGATCTTCCGGCTGATCGAGCGCGATGTGGGCCGGCCGCTCGCTGATATCTCCACCACGCTCCAGTGCCCCGACCTCTTGGCGGACCTCCACCGGGTGCTGGAGACGCTGGTCCGGGTGGACAAAGAGGTTCAGTGCGAGGGCAACGAGTGGTACCAGATGCGGGTCATCCCCTACCGCACCACCGAAAACGTCATCGACGGCGTCGTGATCACGTTCATCACGATCACCGACCAGAAGAAGGCGACCCTCACCGCCGAGGAGGCGGCCCGCTTTGCCGAGGCCGTCGTCGAAACGGTGCGCCAGCCCTTGCTGGTTCTGGACCAGGATCTCAACGTCGTCGGCGCCAACCCGGCGTTCTACCGGCATTTCCAGACCCGTCCGGAGGAAACCGTCGGCAACCGCATTTATGAATTGGTCAACGATCAGTGGGACCTCCCCGCGCTGCGCAAGCTGCTGGAGCAGATCGTCCCCGAGAACACCAAGTTCGAGGATTTCCAGGTGCAGGCCACGTTCCCGAAGATCGGCCCGCGGACGATGCTGCTCAACGCCCGCCAGACGACGCACAAGGGCGCGGCCACCGGCCGCATCCTCCTGGCCTTCGAGGACATCCCGGACCGGCCGGAGACCGAAGGACAGACGACAGAGGACAGATAACAGATAAGAGTGCAGGCATGAACGAGAACAACGGCGAGCCACGGGAGGAATTCGAAGACGCCCGGCAACGGGCCGAGCGCGAGCTCCACCTCGACACCGCCTCCGTTGGGCAGATGTCGGAGACCGAGGTGGCCTCTCTGGTGCATGAGCTGCGCGTCCACCAAGTCGAGCTGGAGATGCAGAACGACGAGCTGCGCAAGGCCCAGGTCGAGCTGGAGCAATCGCGGAGCAAGTACGCCGAGCTGTTCGATCTCGCCCCGAATGGATACCTCGTGTTCGATCCGGGCGGCCTGGTGGTCGAGGCGAACCTGACCGCCGCCTCCATGCTCGGCTGGGAAAGAGCCCTGCTCGCCGGCCAGTCCTTCAGCCAGTACGTCGCGCCGGCCAGCCGGGACACCTGGCGGCTCCATTACGCGGCCGTTTTCAAGACCGGCAAGAGCCAGCAGTGCGAGAGCGAGGTGCGCAGCAGAAACCATCCTCCCCTGACGGTCCGGCTGCACAGCCGGCCCGTGCTGGGCGCAGACGACAAGGTCGTCCAGTGCCGCACGGCCATGCTGGATGTCACCGCCCTGGTTCGCGCCGAGCAGCGTTTGCGGGACTCGGAGCGGCGCTTCCGCACCCTGACCGAGAACTCCCCCGATATCATCATCCGGATCGACGCCGACCTGCGCATCGTGTATGCCAATCGGCACATCGAGAGTGCGGTGGGCCTCCCGGCGGAGGAAGCGATCGGCCGCAGGCTGGGCGAGTTGGAGGCGCCCCCGGACGTGGTCGAGACGTGGACGCACGCCGTGCGCCAGGTTCTTCAGACCGCTGGCACCAGGACCGTCGAGTTCCAATGCGACGCGCCGGCGGGCCTGCGCTACTACAGCGCTGCCGTGGCGCCCGAGTTTGATGAAGGCCGGAAGGTCCAAACCGTTCTCGTGACCATCCGCGACATCACCGAGCGCATCCAGGCGGAGGAAAAGTACACCACGGTGATTCGCAGCCTCCAGGACGGCTTCTGTATCCTCGACGCCGAGGGCCGTTACGTGGAAGTCAATGAGGCCTACTGCCGGATGCTCGGCCGCACATGCGAGGAGTTGTTCCAACTCCGCATCTTCGACCTGTGGGAGCCGGTGCAGCGGGAGGAGATAGCCCTCCATTTGCACAAGGCCCTCCAGGAGGGCTCGGACAGGTTCGCCATGCGCCATGCCCGTAAAGACGGCAGCCGGCTCGACTGCGATGTTACCATGCAGCGGCTCAATGGCGACCGGCTCTTCGTTTTCGCCCGCGACGTGACCGTCGAGCGGATCGCCCAGGAACAGCGACTGGAAACCCTGCAACGGCTCGAATTGGTCGCCGAGGCTACCAGTGACGGCATCTGGGATGTGGATCTGCCAACCGACCGGCTTTGGCACAACGAGGCCTACCTGACGGGCTTCGGCTATGCTCCCGATGAAATCGGCGTCTCCCGCCAGTGGTGGCAGGAGCACGTCCATCCGCAGGACCGTCCGGAGGTGCTCGCGGGGCTTGGCCAGGTCCTTCAGGGCGACCAGGACCGGTGGTCGGCCCGCTATCGCTTCCAGCGCCAGGACGGGAGCTATGCCTGGGTTCTGGCCCGCGCCCGGGTCCTGCGCGACGGGCAGGGCCAAGCGGTGCGGCTCGTCGGCGCCATGACCGATTTGACGGAGAAACTGGAGCTGGTCGATCAATTGGAGACCGAGCGAACGAAGCTGGCCACCATTCTGGATACCGCGCTTAGTGCGATCATCGTTGTGGATGAGCGCGGCGGTATCAGCTACGCGAACCCGGCTGCCCAAAAGCTGCACGGGCAACCCATGGCCCCAAGCGAGGGCCTCGAGTCCCACCGGCGCATGGGACTCTACCATCTCGATGGCACGCCCTGTGAGCCGCGCGACTTGCCCCTGGTCCGCTCGGCTTTGTATGGCGAAACGTACACTGGGGTAGAGCTTCTCGTGAAGCGCCCGGACGGCGAAATGCGGCATATCCTGGCCAACGCGAGTCCCCTGACGGACCAGGAGGGAAAGACCACCGGCGCGGTCGCGGCCATCCAGGACATCACGGATCTCAAGGCCGCCGAGCAGGGGCTGCGCGAGGCCCGCGACCGGTTGGAGCAGCGGGTCCACGAGCGAACCGCCGAGCTCCACGCGGCCGTCGATTCGCTTCAGGAGGAGGTCGCCGAGCGGATCGAGGCCCAGAACAAGCTGGTGCAACACAACGAAATCCTGCAAACGATCATCAACAACATCCCCGTGATGCTGTGCTTCTTCGATGGCGAAGGCCATGTCGGCATGATCAATGAGAGTCTCACGCGCGTTCTCGGATATTCCCTGGCGGACTTCCGGGAGCAGGAGATGGTCGAGTTATGCTTCCCGGATCCCCGGGTCCGGCAGGAAGCCTGGGAACACCTGAAAACCCCCGAGCCCCGGTGGCGGGATTTCTTCGCGCAGGCCAAAGACGGGGAGCGGGTCGTCATCTCCATGGCCAGTGTCCGACTGGCCGACGGCTCCTACGTCGCGATCGGCATCGATCTCCGCGAGCGGGCCCGGTTCGAGGATTGCCTGCGGGAGAACGAGCAGCGCTACCGTACGCTGGTCGAGATGTCCCCCGACGCGATCAGCGTGGAGCGCGACGGGATCATTCAGTTCGTCAACACGACGGCCCTCAATCTGTTCGGCGCCAAAACGGCCGAGGAGATCGTCGGACAGCCGATCCTCGACTTCATGCACCGGGACTACCGAAAACGGGTAGAAAGCCAGTTCGTCCGCCTGCGCAAGCGCCGCAAGCCGATGCCCGCGACGGAAGAGAAGCTGGTGCGGCGGGACGGCACGGCGCTGGACATCGAGTTGGCGGCCATGCCGATCACCTTCGAGGGCCAACCCGCCAATCAGGTGATCCTGCGCGACATCACGCCGCGAAAACAGGTCGAGAACAAGCTGCGGGAAAACACCATGAAGCTCCAGCAGCAGGCCCAATTGCTCGACCTGGCGCACGACAGCATTGTCGTCAATGATATGGACGGGCGGATCGCGTTCTGGAACCGCGGGGCGGAGCAGACCTACGGCTGGCCCCAGAAAGAGGCCCTCGGCCGGATCAGCCACGAGCTGCTTCAGACTCGCTTTCCCCTGAACCTGATCGAGATTACCGCCAAGCTCCTGAGCCAGGGCCGCTGGAACGGCGAGCTGACTCATACCACCCGCGCCGGGCAAACGATCGTCGTCTCCACGCGCTGGGCCTTGCAGCGGGACGAGGAGGGCCGGCCCAGCGGCATCCTGGTCATCGACCGCGACATCACCCAGCAGAAACGGGCGGAGCAGGCCACGATCGAGGCCTGGCGCTTCGCCGAGAGCATTACCAATACCGTCCAGGAGTCCCTCCTGGTGCTGGACCAGGAGCTGCGGATCGTTTCGGCCAACCAGACGTTCTTCCGGACGTTCCGGGTCGCCCAAGAAGAAACCGAGGGCCGGCTCATTTACGAGCTGGGCAACGGCCAGTGGGATATCCCGGAGCTGCGCCGGCTCCTGGAGGACATCCTGCCCCACAACAGCACCTTCGAGAATTACGAGGTCGAGCACGATTTCGAGCGCATCGGGCACCGCACGATGCTGCTCAACGCCCGGCGCATCTATCGCCAGAGCCAGGAAACCCAGATGATCCTGCTGGCCATGCTGGATGTCACGGTTCGCAAGGAGCAGGAGCGGAAGATTCACGAGCATCAGCGGGAATTGGCGACCCTGACGGAAGAACTGCTGCTGACCGAGGAGCGGGAGCGGCGGCGCCTCGCTCTGCTGCTGCACGACTCGATCGGGCAATCGCTGGCGTTCTCGAAGCGGGAGATCGGCGTCCTGCAAAAGAGCACTTCCCCGGAGATCCGCCAGGCCCTGGAATACGTCAAGCAGCAGATCGACGAATCGATCCGCCAGACGCGGGACCTGACGTTCGAGCTCAGCCCGACAACGCTCTACACCTTCGGTCTGGAGGCGGCGGTCGAGGAACTGGCCGAGCAGTTCACCCAGCGCGGCGATTTCCAGGCCCATTTCGAGACCACCGACGAAGACAAGCCGCTCAGCGAGCAAATCCAGGCCCTGCTGTACCGCGCGTCCCGAGAACTGTTGACGAACATTTCCAAACACGCCGAGGCATCGAACGTATTCATCCGTATCGGCCGGACCGATGGGAGTATTCGGATCGTTATTGAAGATGATGGCAAGGGATTCGATACGGCGCGGCTAAAAGAGGTGATCCATCAGCAAAAGGGCTTCGGCCTGCTCAGCATCCGGGAGCGTCTGACCCACGTCGGCGGCACGTTTGCGATCGAATCGCAGCCTGGCCAGGGGACGAAAGTGACCTTGGTGGCGCCCTTGCACCGAGGCGGTTGAGTCAGGATAATTGACTATTGAAAAGACGGGCGGACTCTTTTATAATCATAAATTCTCCATCATCCATCGTCAATGAATTGAGGGGTGGGATGTATGAGCATCAGGGTATTGATCGTCGATGACCACGGCATCGTGCGCCACGGCTTGGCGCGGTCGATCCAGCAGCAGGAGGACATGGAGGTGGTCGGCCAGGCGACGGACGGACACGCCGCCGTGCAGCTCACCCGGGAGCTGTCCCCCAACGTCGTCCTCATGGACGTGAGCATGCCCGACCTCAACGGCATCGAGGCCACGCGGGAGATCGTCCGCGAATCCCCCGGCACCCGGGTCATCGCCTTGTCGATGCACTCGGCCAAACGCTACGTCCGCGAGATGTTCCGGGCCGGCGCCAGCGGCTAACTGCTCAAGGACTGCGAGTTCGAAGAGCTGGTCACAACCATCCGCCTGATCGCCGAGGGTCAGACGTACATCAGTCCGTCGATCAGCCAGATCGTCGTCGAGAGCTACATGCGCAGCGCGCCGGAGGACAAGGAAAGCGCCTTCTCCGTCCTGACCCAGCGGGAGCGCGAGGTCCTGTAGCTCATGGCGGAGGGCAACAGCACCAAGCAGATCGCCATGCGGCTGTTCATCAGCCCCAAGACGGTCGAGGACCACCGCCTGCAGATCATGAACAAGCTCGACATCGACAACGTGGCCCTGCTGACCAAGTACGCCATCCAGGAGGGCCTCACCCCGCCGGAACCATAAGCCCGAGGCGGGAAATTCCAAATTCCAAATCTCAAATCCCAAGCCGCCTGGAAGGCGGAAGCACCAAATTCCAAATCCCAAATCCCAAGGCCCCAAACGCCGGCGCCGTGCGGGGGTCGGGTTTGGAATTTTGGATTTTGGTCATTGAGATTTGTTTGGGATTTGCTGCTTGGTGCTTGGAATTTCCGCGCCTCGCGGTGTTGGTGCTTGGGATCTGGAATCTATCCGCCCCTCATGTGGCGAACCCCCGGAAGACCTCCCGTGTGTACTCCGTGCTCTTCTTGAACGCTTCCACCGCGTTCATCGTCTTGGGTGACCCCGCTTCCACCGCCTGCTCAAGGACCAGCAGCGGCTTGACGCCGATCTTGAGCAGATGATCCGCCAGACGCGGGTAGTCGATGTCGCCCGGCCCGAAAGCCTCGGTCCAGACGCCGTTCTGGGATTGACGCAGGTGCAGCTCCGTGATGCGGGGGCCGTAGAGCTTGAGCACGTCGAACAAGGCGACCTGGGAATTGCCTGCCCCGCGATAGATCCAGTGGGCATCGAGGCACAGGGTGACATTCGCCGGATCGGTGCCGACCATCATGTGGTGAAATTCGCGGGCGGCATTGCGCAGCTCGATATCGTGATTGTGATAGGCCAAAGTCAGCCCCATCCGTTTGAGTCCGGCGCCAAGCTTGTCCAGGGCCCCCGCTTGCACCTGAAGCTGCTCATCGGTCTTGTTCTCCGGCCCGCCCCAGCGCAGCGGACTGGGATTGGTCACAATGATCCGCGTGCCGGCCGCCTTCGCCTTTGCCGCCGCGGCCAGGACCTCCTCGATGCTCTTATCCGCCTGCGAGGCGTCGTGCAGGGTGCTGTTGACATACAACGACCGCATCTCCAACCCATGTTTCTTCAGCAGCGGCACCATCGACTCGATCTGCTGTAAGCCCCCCACCCCCGGCTCGAACCCATCATTGCCGCTGGCCCTCACCTCCGCCAGCCCCGCATCGAGCAACTTATTGAAATCCCTCTTCTCGCGTGAATAGAAGGTCCCCCAAGGATACTGATTGCACGCCACATGCAGCTTGCGCGCCCCCGCCCTTGCTCCACCGGCCGTGACACCCGCCACCGCCGCTGCCGCCATCGCCTCTCGCAGAAACTCTCGCCGGGAAGAACCCTGATTCGCCATAGTGCAAAGCTCCTGAAAAGGCCTACCGATTCTTTCGATGATCTACTGTCTGACACTAACCTCAATATGAGCGTCGCGCTCTCAATAAGCAAGCGCAATTCCCTGGTCCCGACTCTGCGGTAGGTGCATGAGTTGGCCCTTGCCAAGGCAGGTCCGACGGTGTAGAATATGGATGAGGATGAACGAAATGCCTTAAATATCGGAGAACACGATGGTTAAGACGATTGAAGCCGTCTTTGACGGACAAGTGCTTCGCCCAGAAGCTCCGCTTGCGCTTGAGCCCAACACGCGCGTTCGGCTTACCATCGAGACGGTGGAGCCGAGCCGAGGTAAAGCGAAGTCATTCTTGGACACCGCCCGCTCCCTCAACGTGGATGGCCCGCCTGACTGGTCCATGAACATCGAAGCCTATTTGTACGATGGAAAAAGCGAGAATGAAGGCTGAGTTGTTTCTCGACACGGCATATGCGCTGGCTCTGTCTTCGCCGAAGGACCTCTTCCATGAGCAGGCTACCCGTTTGGCCGATGAGGTCGAGGCGGCAGGTGTGCGGCTGGTGACCACCCGTGCCGTCATGCTGGAACTCGGCAACGCCTTCTCCAAACAGCGCCGTCGCCAAGCTGGCATAGGATTGTTGGATGCCCTCGAAGCAGACTCTGGCGTGGAGATTATCCCCCTGTCAGAGCAACTCTACGCACGGGCATGGCAACTCTTTCGTGAACGCCCGGACAAAGAGTGGGGTCTGACGGACTGTGTTTCCTTCATCGCGATGCAGGACCGAGGGCTGACTGAAGCCTTGACGAGTGACGAGCATTTTCGACAGGCCGGCTTTCAAACACTGTTGCGGTAGCATCTCCCATCCGCGGGGCCTGACGAACAGAGCTTCTCGACAAATCGCACGAGACACCGTTCTGCCGGGCCAAAGAGTGTTGCGTTAGAATAGGGAGGAAGTGGGAGGCATATGGCCCAAATTATTATCGGTGATAAGTCGAAGATAGAGGACTACCCGTTTGAGGATGAGGTCCACGACATGGCTGACTTCATCGTCGCCCATCCCGACATCCTCGGGCCGGACGTGGTCATCTTGGCGCGAGAGTTACAGGTGCCTACCGTCGCCGGACAGAAGAGACTCGATTTCCTGGCCTTCGACAGCGAGAGCAGCCAAATTGATATTGTAGAACTGAAGAAGTCGCTCGCGGATGAGAAGGTGCTCCTACAGACACTACGGTATGCCAACTGGATCAGGAATAACCCGGACACCGTCCGTTACCAGATCAAGAAACACGGCCTCACGATCGACACTGAGCTACTCGACAGTGACTCGATAAAGGTCATCATCGTCGCACCGAGAATCTCACAGACACTTGCCGAACTCTGTCAATACATCACAGCTTTCGACTTTGAGTTCATCGAATTGCAGCGGTTCAAGGACGCTGACGGTAAGGTCTATGCCGTCACAGACAGACCGCCAGTCGAGACAATCGAACCAGCCCCATCCAGGGGTCAAGGGACATATGACCTGAAATGGTACGAAGAGCATTCTGTTCCCGTCCATCAACTTCATGATCTGCAGAAGGGCATAGATGCCATAGCAGCCATTTGTGACGAGAACTCGTGGGACCTGGGAGTACGCTATGTCAAATGGTCGGTGCGCTTCCAGACCCCAGGCGGGCACAACGCCTTCTGCCTTCACATCAAGAAGACCCTGAAGCACCATCTAACGTTTTGTCTCGGCGATGGCTTCGATATGGCCGCCCTGGGAGTGCCCGAGACCATCAGAAGCGCGGTGCGCCACAAAGGGGGCAGCAAATGGTGGAAGATTGATCTCGTCCCCGACAGCGTCCAGAGCATCGTCCCATTGCTTGAGGCCGCTTATCAGAACATAACGAAATAACCACCGCGTACGCGCGGTACCGGTGAAGATTCGTGCTTCGCAATTCGATGAGGCGAGAGAGCCGGGAGCAAACGCCATGGGTGTTACGATTCACTATCGCGGCCGGTTGAATGATGTGGGGCAGTTCGCCAAGTTGTGCGACGAGTTGGCGGATATTGCGGCCGCGATGGGGTGGAAGACCACGCGGCTGGATGACGACTGGGAGCAGCCGGCGAACGCCCGATTGCGCCACACCTCGACGGGGGCCCATATTGACGGTCACCTGGGGCTGAAGGGAATTGTGCTGCGGCCGGACGTGGGGACGGAGCCTTTGAGTTTCCTTTTTGATCGGGAGGGGAACCTTCGGTCGATGATCGGTACGGTCTCAATCATAGACGGGACCTTGAAGCCTCAGGACGCGTGGGTCTTTGTCAAAACGCAGTTCGCTCCGCCCGAGGTCCATGTCTGGATTGTCGGACTGCTGAAGTACCTGAAGAAACACTACCTCGCGGATTTGCAGGTCTCCGATGAGGGAGAGTACTGGGAGACGGGGGACATCGGCATCCTTAGAAGGAAGATGGACTTCATCGGCCGGAAGATCGAGCAGCTCTCACGGGACTTGTCCTCGATCCGTCTTGGCGATGTGTCGGGCTTGTCTGGCGAGCAGATTGCGTTCAGAATAGAGCAGTGGTTCCTCGAACACAGAACCGAAGATGTTGAATGATACGATGGACGAATTGACGTCGTTGGAGGATTCGCCGATGCGATCATCTGCGCTGGCTCTGTGCGTTGCCCTTCTCATCGTGGGAACTGTTGCGAGCAGGACGTGCACCGCACAGGACCCCATCACTCTCGGCACGCCACAAAAGCAGGTGGGAAAATACGAGAAGTTGGAGTTAGTCATCGAACTCGGGCGGCAATACCACCATCCTTTCGATCCGTGCGAGGTCGAGGTGAATGTGCTGATCACGAGCCCCAGCGGACGGTCGCTGGTGTTGCCGGCGTTCTTTGGGCAGGACTATGAGCGGCAGGATGTGCCGCAAGGCAGCCGGACCGCCGCCTGGTACTACCCGCGCGGCACCGGCTCGTGGAAAGCGAGATTCGCTCCAATGGAGATCGGTGCGTATGTCGCCCGGGCCTCGTTGAAGGACCGACAAGGCGAGGTCACTTCCGCACCTGGGACGTTCACCTGCACCGCCTCGTCCCGCAAGGGCTTTCTGCGAACCGGAACGAAGGACCCGCGCTTCCTCGAATTTACCGAGGGGGAGCCGTTCTTTGTCCTCGGGCAGAATCTGGCTTTTGTCGGCGAGACGCAATATGTTACGCCGGTGAGAGCCGAACAGATCTTCGGCAAGTTGGCGGCCAATGGTGCGAATTTCGTGCGCGTGTGGACTTGCTGTCAGGATTGGGCGCTGGCGATCGAGGCCCGCAAAAGCGCCTGGGGTCGCTCGTGGGCGAAAGAGTCGGTCGTGGTCCCGATGCCGGGCACCGAAAGCGATCCGAACGCCCGCAAGTGCATCCGAATCAAAGGGGACAACGGCGCGTCCCTCACGGCCTCGCCCTCGCACCCGGTGGGCCTGCAACCGAAAACCCGCTACGCCTTTACGGGCAGAGTCAAGATCGACGGGGGCCAGGCCCTGCGCGTGCAGGTGGGCAACAATACCTGGGACGTGCCTGCTTCCTCCGGCGGCAATTCCGATTGGCAGACGTTCCGCCAGGAGTTCGTGACAGGCGACAAGGAGCGCTGGCTGGGCCGGGTCGCCTTCAGCCTGGTGGGGCCGGGCACCATCTGGCTTGATGCACTTTCTCTCAAGGAAACCCAGGGTAGTGCTGAACTGCTCTGGGAGGCGGATGTCAATCGTCCGACGCGCGGCTACTACAACCCGCTCGACTGCTTCATGCTCGACCAACTCGTCGAGGCAGCCCAGCGCGACGGCATCTACCTCATGCTCTGCGCGATCACGCGCGACCTGTACATGAATGCGCTATCCAAAGTCGATAGTCCCGAGTACCGCCTGGCCGTGCGGGATGCCAAGAAGTTCATGCGGTACGCGGTGGCACGCTGGGGTTATTCCACCAGCGTGGCGGCGTGGGAATACTGGAACGAGATGGACCCCGGCAAGCCGACGGACCGCTTCTATGCCGAGGTCGGCAATTACCTCGCGCAGACGGATATCTACAACCACCTGCGCACCACGAGCACCTGGGCCCCTTCCGCGCGGGACTGTCGCCATCCGCAGATCGACATCGCCCAGACCCATCACTACATGCGACCGGATGACGACGATTTCAAGGATGAGGTCGAATCCATCATCCGCCAGACCCGCTTCCTGCGCGACAATGCCCCGAGCAAGCCGGCCCTCATCGGCGAGTTCGGCTTGGCTACCCCCAAATGGGGCTTGAGCGAGTATATGAAGCAGGATCGCGACGGCGTGCACTTCCACAACTGTCTCTGGGCCTCGGCGCTGGCCGGCAGTTCCGGCACCGCGATGTTCTGGTGGTGGGAGTCCCTGGATCAACAAGACGTCTACCGGCACTACAAGCCGCTGGCGACCTTCCTGACCGGTTTCTCGCCCGCCGGCCTGCAACCGACCACCGCGACCACCTCCGAGCCGCGTCTGCGTGTTCTGGGACGGCAGGCCAACGACCGTGCGTACTTGTGGCTGGCCAATCGTCAGGCGGTCTGGTGGAATCTCGTCGTGGAAAAGCGTCCGCCGCCGCCGATCGACACCGCGAAGATCACCATTGAGGGTCTGGATCCTCACAGCTATATCGTCCTGTGGTGGGACACGCAAGAAGGCGAGTCCATCAGCCGAGAGACGGTGACACCCGACCGGGGCCGCTTGCAGCTCGCGGTCCCACCCTTCACCCGGGATATCGCCTGCAAGATCGTCCCCGCTTCGTTCGCCCAGTAGGGAACGAGGGAGACAGTGGGCTGTTCCAAGCTTGACGTCCACCCCTTGGGCTGGTACGTTCGACGATCATGAGCACAGTGCGAGAATACGGGCTGAGAATGGGGTGGATCGGCGGGATCTTCTTGCTGCCGATAACGGTGGGTGCTATGAGTTCTCAAATGCCGAACCAGGATCAGCGTCTGCGGGCTATCGGGCCTGTCGAAGGACTGCCGTCTGTTTTGCAGCGTGCCCTCGATCCGGCGGAAGCTTTCGAGCCGCTGCCGGCGCCCGGGCCGAGCGACTGGCTGGCGGCCCATCCCGAGCCGGGTCAGAGCTTCGAACAATTTCTGCGTTCGAAACCCAACCGGCCGGATAAAGGGAGAAGAATCATCTATTTGCAGCCGCTGGGAGAGTTTCGCCAAGGTCAGGCACCACCGCTCGACTTCCTGCGAGACTACGCCGCCGTCTACTTCGGGCTGGAGGTGCGCGTCCTGCCCAGCCTGAGCCTCAGCGAACGGAGCGTCGCCGCGCGACAGAATCCGACGACGAAGAACCGCCAGCTCCTGACGACGGATATCCTGACCCACCTGAAGAAACGGGTCCCGGAGGAGGCGTTCTGCCTGCTGGGCATTACGATGGAGGACCTCTATCCGGAGCCGTCGTGGAATTTCGTTTTCGGGCAGGCGAGTCTGCGCGAGCGCGTGGGCGTGTACAGTTTCGCCCGGTACGATCCGGCCTTCTACGGCGAGCCGCGGGGGCCCGATTATGCCAAGACCCTCCTGCGCCGGAGCTGCAAAGTGCTCGTCCATGAGACCGGCCACATGTTCGGCCTGACCCACTGCACGTACTTTCGGTGCGTGTTCAACGGCTCGAATCACCTGGCCGAGAGCGATGCCCGCCCGATGCACGAATGCCCGGTCGATTTGCGCAAGCTCCACCATAGCCTCGGCTTCGACGTGGCCCGCCGCCACGCGGGCCTGTACCGGTTCTATCGGAAAGCCGGCTTTGACGACGAGGCCACTTGGACGAAGGACCGGCTTGAATGGATCGTCGGCAGGGATGACGCGCGGCAACTGATGGAGACCCAGGAAAGGCGGGACCAGCCATGACCAGCGTGATCCCGATCAAGGCCCTGGGGACCAATTTCACCTACTTGCACCGTTGCGGCGCGGACCGCGCGTTCGTCGTCGACCCCGGCAGCGCCGCCGCCGTCCTGGAGGCGCTCGCGCAACACGGTCTCACCTTGGCGGCTATGCTCGCCACCCACCATCATTGGGACCATATCGCCGGTGCCGCAGATCTCCAGGCGAAGGCCCACTGCCAGTTAATTGGCGTCGATAGCACGCTATTGCCCTGCCCCGACCGGATCGTGGTCGAGGGCGACGTGGTGACGTTGGGAGACGTCACGATCCAGGTCATCGCGGCGCCCGGGCACACACGCAACTCGGTCTGCTACCATGTCCCGGCCCACGGGGGCGAGAACGGCGTGGTGTATACGGGGGACACGCTCTTCGTCGGCGGCTGCGGCCGCTTGCTGGAAGGCGATGCCGCCACGATGTGGCAGTCCCTGCAAAGACTCGCAGCCTTGCCCGCCGAGACGCTGGTCTACTGCGGCCACGATTACGCGTTGGAGAACTACGAGTTCGCGGTTTCGATCGCCCCGGGCCACCGACGCTTCCGGCAGCGTCTGGCCGAGGTGCAAAAGGCCACCGAATACGGCCGCTGGACCGTCCCCTCCACCATCGCGCAGGAGAGGGCTACGAATATCTTCCTGTTGGCCGACGATCCGCAGGTCCGGGCCGTCCTTGGCATGTCCGACGCCACGCCCGCCGAAGTTTTTGCTGAACTGCGGAGCCGTAAAGACGCCTTTGGCTGATCCGTGGACAAACGGATCGTACCGAGAACCCAAGACGATGAAGACCAGAACCTGCCTATCTTTTCTGCCTCTGATCGGTCTGCTCCTGACCGGCTGCGGCGCCCCTGCGAGCCAGACGGTTGTGGAGCCTGCGGAGGGGGCGAAGACCGCTCACCAAGGCGCGCCGCCCGTCGTGTTCGTCGAGTTCGTAGCGACGCCGCAGGATGTTGTGGAGCGGATGCTGGAGGTAGCCAGGGTAACCAAGGATGACGTGGTCTGCGACTTGGGCTGCGGCGACGGGCGGATCGTCGTGACTGCGGCCCGGCGCTACGGCTGTCGGGCCCTTGGGTATGATCTGGACCAGATGCGCGTTCGAGAGGCGCGACAGAATGCGGCCCGACACCGGGTCGCCCACTTAGTCACCATCGAGCAGGAGGATGTCCTTAAGGCCGATCTGGCAGATGTCAGCGTCGTAACCCTCTATATGGGCACGGAACTGAACGCCAGATTGATTCCCCAATTGCAGAAGCTGCGGCCCGGCGCGAGAATCGTCTCCCACGAGTTCGCGATCGGCGCTCTGACGCCGGAGAGAGTCGTCCGGATGACCTCCCGCCGCGACAGCCGCCAACACACCATTTATCTCTGGACCTGTCCGCTCCCCTAAGGGAGACCCCAAGCAACGAATTCCCATAAATCCTATTGCCAAGGGAGGAGAACTGTGCTATTTTCTTATTACAGGCTGCAACACATGCCGGTCCAAACGGCATTCGGGAACCGGAGCAGCACCTCGGCCGGCCTCGTTCGTAGGGATAAGACAGATAGGGTCTCGCACTGACACCATTCGCAAGTCATCACAATCAGACTTGGAAAGGAGCTGACGCATGTCAAGACGAAAATGGTTCCAAGTGCTTATTCTAACGGCGGTTACCGCTTTTCTGCTGGTCTTCTCGCCAGTAGGATTGGCCCAGGGAAATAGCGGCAGCGCCTTCGAGCGTGTCAGAGAGGTCCAAGAGCGGCATACCCAGGAACTAATGGCCAGGCAAGGCGTAGTCGGTACGGCCGTCGGCAAAGACGAGCGGGACCAGCCGGCGGTGCTGATATTGCTGGAGCACGGCGCCGTTCCCGGCATTCCCGCGCAACTTGAGGGTGTATCTGTGATTCGGTTGGTTACCGGCAAGATCGAGGCGCTGCAAAAGGGCGGCAAACCGGGTGGTGGATCGACACTCAAGCCGACCTCCCGATGGCCGCGACCGGTGCCTATCGGCGTGTCAACCGGAAATATGAACGAGGCCTCGGCGGGAACGATTGCGTGCCGGGTGAAAGACGACTCGGGAAATACCTACGCTCTGAGCAACAACCACGTCTACGCCCGGGAAAACAACGCCGCCCTCGGCGAGGAAGTCCTGCAACCCGGCCGATATGACGGAGGCGTTGCTGGTGCAGACCATCTGGGCAACTTGACCACGTTCGTCTCCATCGCTTTCTCGACGAGTGCGTCAAATACCGTCGATGCCGCCATCGCGCGCACGAACGGAACCTTGGGCAATGCCACGCCTGCCAATGGGTACGGGACACCAAATTCGACGTGGCAGGCGCCCCAGTTGAATCAGAGCGTTCAGAAGTATGGACGGACAACGTCTTTGACAAAGGGAACCATAACCGGAGTCAATGCCACTATCGACGTCGGTTATTCGGCAGGTCCGGCTCGCTTCGTACACCAAGTCGTCGTGCAATCCAAGGCACCCTTTATCAAGGCCGGCGACTCCGGCTCACTGTTGGTCACAAATGATCAGGACAAGTATCCGGTCGGACTGCTTTTCGCCGGCAACAGCAGCGGGTCCTACGCCATAGCGAATAACATCGGCGACGTGTTGACTGCGTTGGGCGCCCTCCTGGGTTCCGGTCTTTCCATCGATGGCATGTAGCAGCGAGCGCCCACTGGCACAGATGGGCAGGCAAAGCCGGGGAGAGGGGGACGAATGTCCAGGAAGGGATTGGTCGTCACGATAGGCATCCTGGTTCTTGGCGGCTGGAATTGCCGACAACAGGAGACTCCCGATCCACAGAAAGGCAGCGCGATGCCCGAAAAGACAATCGAGCAGGTGCAGCAGGAGCACACGGAGGCCTGGATGGCCCTTCCCGGGGTGGTCGGGACGGCCATCGGGCAGTGTGAAGGCCAGCCCTGTATTCTCATTCTCACGGCCTCCAACACCGCACAGGTCAGGCAGAGAATCCCTGCGACCGTCGAAGGCTACCGTATCATCGTTCAACACGTAGGCGAGGTACACGCCCTCGGCAACCGATAGATGACCGGCAACCGCTACGGGTCCTACCCCGGCGGTATCCAGAAAGAGCATCGTCAAGCGCGGCTTCGCGGCGGCGCGGTTGCCGTGCGTGGGACCATCGCCAAGACCTTCGGCCTTGATGCTCTCACCTGCCGCCGAAGACGGTGGTGCAGCCAACGTATTTGCATCGATCGCGGTCTGTTCGTACGATTTAGGAAGGAGTGAATGATCGCATCCGGTTCCCCAACGCGAGGGCACGCGCTGGGTGCCACTGTCCCCATTGGAGAATCTATGGGGGTGATGATAGAGACGGCCTTCGTAACGGCCTGCGCGCTTGCTGTCGTTAGATTTTTGCACGCCAATGGCGCTCTCGGTTTCCAGTGGATTGCCATTCCCGGCGTGCTCGTAGCGGCCGCGTTGGTCCCTGCGTGGATTCGAAGGCGGGAGTTTCCGCGCATCGGGCTCGATCTCGACCACACGCCTCTCATCGCAGGAACTTTGGGGTGGGTCTGCATTTGTATCTTCCCCGGCCTCTTTGGTGGCCTGTGGATGCTCACTTCGTTGAATTTGCCCTTGCCCTTGTGCCCGATAATTCCGGAACGACAAGGGTGGCTGGCCTGGTTGCTCTACCAGTTCTTCTACGTGGCGGTCGCAGAGGAAGTCTTCTTCCGCGGATACGTCCAGGCCAACGTGATGAGATGGGTGGGAATAGACTGCGGCTTGCGACCTCCGATCAGAACCGATGAGCGGGGAATCCGCAAGGCGCAACTGGCTATCCCGATGCTCGTCTCGGCCGGCTGTTTTGCGCTGGCTCACGTCGTGGTCCAGGGGCAGATAGCGTCCATCCTGACTTTCCTACCCGGCTTAGTGCTGGCCTGGCTGTTCTTCCGGACCGGCACGCTGCTGGCTCCCATTCTGTTTCACGGCTTGGCCAACGTCTCCTACGCCCTCATGGGGATGGCCCTGCTGCGCCCGTGAGAGCCTTGTCGGCCGCGACGTCGCAACCTGTTCTCCTGCCCAAACTGTGGTCACCGGCCTGCCAGCTCGCGCACAGCCCCATAAGAATAGTTGCCGGTATTGACAACGATTTGTGTTGAATCCCGGCGTCTGTGCCGATCCATGTCAAGTGCTCACAGCCCTCCGACGACAACCGGGCGGAGGAAGAAAGTAACACGGGTGGCGATACCATGCGTCGGAAACGCTTCGTCATGTTCTTATGGATAGCCAAGGCTTCTCTTCTGGCGGTGCTCCTCTACACCGGCTTCGAGGCGGCGACGAACCGCCTGCACGTGGGGATGCGTGATCCGGGGACGGCGCGAGGAGAACCGCGCTGCGCCAATGAGCCGGCCGCTCTGCCCCAGACACGCGCGCCCTCGGATTACTCCGGCATTGTTCAGGGGAATCTGTTCCGCGAAACCAGTGATCCGGGGAGCGAGGAGCTCGACGACGGTCGTGTGCCGGCAACGGAGTGGCCGGCGGTGCCGGACGAACTCAGCCTGAGCCTGGTCGGGACCATCGCGGGTGGACCGATTACGTCGCGCGCCATCCTTCAGAATACCGTAGCCAAGACGACCGGCTCGTACCGTATCGGAGACACCGTCGCCACGGCAGTGGTGGAGGACATCCAACGAGACAGCATCACTTTACGCTATCGAGATCGGCCATTGGTGCTGAAGCTACGGGCTGGCACGCCAGTCGACGATCCGTCGCGGACAGCGGGACCAGGCGTCAGAAGCACCGCGGCCAACGAGGCGGACCTCACGACCCCAGACGCCGTCGAGGCCGGTGCTGGCGACACAGAGACAGCCTCGTTTGGGTCCGGGTATGTGGCGGAGGTGTTTCGTCAGGCGAAGATCGAGCCCTATGTGAAAAACAATCGCACCGAAGGACTGAAGATCTCCGGCTTGGAGAAGATCCCCCTGGCGGAGATGTTCGGTCTGAGGAACGGCGATGTCG
>CAYHAJ010000474.1:0-37586 GCA_964354535.1 uncultured Pirellulales bacterium | reverse complement strand
TCTTCTCGGAAATCCGCTTCCCGATTCTCCGCGTCGACCCCGATCCAGGCTGCATCCGGCGCGATGCGGTGGGAAAGAAAGACATGGGGAAGCGGATTTCCGAGAAGAATCCGTCGTGTTGGCGGCCGGAGCCCTCGGCCGGGACCGGGGCCGGCCACATCCGCTTCGCGATTTCTTTCTTTCTCAAGTAGGCCCAACTTCCATTTTGCAGAACTTCAGATCTTACTCACAGACGGACCGACGCGTCCGACTCCGCGGCTCTCTGTGCGTGGAAAGGTCGTAACATTCGCGCACCCTGAACCGCCTCTTCTCTTAGTCCTCTTGGGAGTGGCCCCGTCTCCCCGGCCTAACCGGGGTCCGTCCCTGGTGACCCACGTCTTCTGCACCCTGCGTCCCAGCGTCTCCGCGCGAGAAAACAAGATTTGAACAGGGTGAACACGGATCAGACACGTGCGAGCGAAGTATTGTCATTCCCGCGGAGGCGGGAAGCGGCAATCTCCCGGAAAATGTACCTGACACCGTCACGTACACCCCGTCACGTACACCACGGCATACGGGAAACGCCGCACCAAACACCGGCGGGCACGCCTCGACAAGGGTGTCCAAGCCTCCGGATAGGCGATGATATTCTGAATGGCCGCCTGAACCTCCGCGGCGAACTCCCACCCCAGGTTCGGACGGCAGGCGTTGTAATAGTCCACCGCTTGGTTCAATTCCGCTTCCGCCGTGGCGTGAAAGCTGTGCTTCACGGGCCCCGCCTCTGGTAGAGTCGGGCGAAGACCTCCTCACCCGGTATCAGTTTCGCTTGGCCTGCGTCGATCTCGTCGATTCTCCGCTCGACCTCGACGGCCCACGATTCATCGATCTGGGCTTGGGCGGGATTGAGGCTGCGGAGCAGCGCATCCACCAGTTGCACCCGCAACTCGACCGGGAGGGAAAGCGCCTCATTCAGCAATTCGTCCGTCTTCAACATGAGCAGCCTTCTCAATCCAACTGGCTATGAAGCACACCAATCCGAGTGGTCTGAGTATAGCAGGTCGGACCACGTGCGTCAACCCTGCTCTGACCCGAAAGCCCGCCGTCCTATTTCCCCGCCGTCTGCGGCTCCCAGGCTAATTCCTCGCCCACCGTCTCAAACCGCGCGACTCGTCTGGGCGGTTCTCCCGAGGCGGTTCATGGGCCGAAGTCATCTTCGGACCGCCCATAAGCGGACGAAGCCGCCTGACTCCGGAACGCCTGCGGCGACGGCTCTGCCCTCCGACCTCCACGCGCAGCGGTCCCCCTATGCCCGGCTCTGCCAAGGATTTCCGGGCATGAACCGCCTCCGGAAACGCCCCGCATACGCCGGCGCCCTCAGGCTCCTGGACGTAGGAGAGACAAGAGGATCGATATTCCCCCCTGAACCGCCTCTTCTTCTTCATGGCGCGGACGCATCGATGGTTCCGACCACCAAGGCAATGCGGTCGCTCACCAGGAGAATCCGCCCCGCAGCCCGCAAGCACCAGATCGCAGCGCACACCTGCTAAAGCTTAAAATAACGGCGGACCCGCGAAGTCACCGCGCGTCGCGCGCTTTTGACCCCTTACCCGACCCCAGGGTGCCTCGATTCGTTCAAATAACTTCGACCTTTCCCGCATCATTGATCTTGGTCTCGCGGACTTGTACCTTGTCGGGGTCATCGGGAGTTATTAGCTTTTCGATTACGGGTTTCCAAACAGGCTCTATCTTTGGGCCCAGGAGTATTCTCCTTATCTTTATGTCACCCCGAAAGGGGATGTATTTGCGCGGCGAGATGATACGGACCTCGTCCTCAAAAGACCAGCCCGGCGTCTTGTGTGAGAGAACGTGTCGCCCTGTGGAAGGGTGAAGGTGACAAGACTCTGGTATCTTAGGGATGGTATCATACTGCACTCTGTAAAAGTCAACCCCGCGTCGGCAACTGAACTTCCCATTGATGTATCCACGTCTCTTCATTACCTGGAATTCAATGCAGATCCCTTTGAACGCATCAGCACACTGTGCCCAGAGTATAAGGTTGTCCCAGGCCCAACAGAAACAACATACCCTTAATCGTTTCAGGTCCTTCTTCAAGTCTTCGTTGCTATAGTCGTACCTGTACTCGACAAGGGGAGGCCTGCGGTCAGTTCTCCATTTGCCTTCCATTGCATCATTGAACTCGCAGTGTAGGGCTGTGTGGAATCGCTTGTTGATTATGATATCGGCAATGTGCTCAAACCCTCGATCCCGAAGTGGCATATATCTGTATAGTTTCACTGGGATGGGCATTTCTGTTCCTGCCATGTTTCCGACTCCTTCTCAATGAATCGCCTTCAACCACTGCCGGGGGACATCCCCAGCGTTCTGCCCCTATTATCGAGAGGCGTCCCACGCAGAGCCGATCTGCCGAGAATGCGTGCGAAGGTGTGCAACCGCGTGTAAGGGTGTGCAATGTGCAGGCGTGTACGATTAGCGATGAGGACGCTTCCTATGCGTTCTCCTGTCGCTTTTCCCAGTGCTTTCGCCAAGCCTCGAAGGCTATCGCTGCGTGGGCGGGATCGCAGTACCGCTTACCGCGGTATTTGGGGACAGTCTTCCCCAGACTTTCGAGGGTTCGCTTTATCGAGAACGTGCGCAAGCCGGTGACGTTGGCGACATCCGTGAGCGGGACGTAGTGCGGAGGCACGTCGCCTTGTTGGCTTGCTTGTCTGATCTTGGCGATAATGCGAGGGGCCATCAAGATCTGGGCCTCGAGTTCCTTCTTGACCGGGGGAGGAGCCGGATCCTCCGGGACCAATTGCAGCAGGTACTTGCGGAAGACATCCCCATCAAGGCCGTGTGCTTCGGCAAGACTTGCGGCTCGCTCCGCCTCCGGGTCGATGGCGGGCGTGTTCGTTCCTGGAATCGTCGGCAGAGGCTGACACTCCCCAGTAGCGACCATTCTCTGGCGCCTCTCTTGGAGCTTTTGAAGGAATTGATGGAGGAACTCGGTGTCATCCTTCGGGCTTGGCATGACCACCATCATCCACTTGCCGAGTCACCCTGTCAACCGTTTGCGCGGGCGCTTTTCCCGACCCCCTGAAGGCCGTAGGCCCCCCGCAAACGGGCGATTCGGCCCCCGGGGCCGTCGGGACGGGACTCGTGGTTTCCCGGCGGAAAGCGCTTGCGTGCATCGGCTCAGCGTAGGACAATGCGGGCACAGAGACTCGCTTATGGTCTGGGGGCATTAGGCGCGTAAGTTGACGGATAGAATATGAGAACTAAGTCTGTCGTATGGCTGATCGTGATTGGCCTCGGTGCCGTCGCCCTTCTCAACATCATGACAAACTTGCGAGCACCTGAAGATCGATCCCGAACAAGGCGAACGGGACAGCCGCGAAGCGAAACGGGTTCTACGCAAGCTGATCTCAGCGAACCTCAGGCTCTGCTGGCGAAAGCCTATGATCTGACAAAGGACAACAGATACGCTTCGGCCCTGACCCTTCTGAAGCAGCTCCAACAGAAGTATCCCGACTTCCAGCCAGACAAGGTCTCTGCAGCAGTAGCTGAGTTCACGTCGGCGAAGGCCAAACGTGACAAGGAGCGTGAAGAAGAAAGGGCGAAGAGAGACGTCAAAGAAAACAACGCCACATTGACGTATGAGGTATTGAAAGGGCCGTGGCATCCATATGAAGCAGCAACCGGGCTTGGCCTGGAAATACTAATCCCGGAGTCTGCCACACAGGAAGGGATTATCCAGTTGCTGAGACAGTTGTCCGCGGCACGAGATCCTGTATCGATTAGGGTGTGGACAAGTCGCATAGCCTATGAGAATGAAATGCGAAACCTCTATGGAAGCAGCTATGATGACCTGTATGCCCGGCACTTGATTTGCATGTACACGAAGAACCTGACGGTCCGTCGAGCATTCTTCGGTTCTAATGAGATCAAGTGGATACAGGAAAAGGGCAAGTTCGCCCACCTGCAGGGCCAGACTACGCCGATGCAGTGACGCTCTGCTCGACTTGGGTGTGGCAGGACTACGCCTGCGGTTGGGAGAATGCGCGCGTAGCGGTTCTTGTTCTGGTCAGAGACCGGAGTAACAGAAGACCAAGCACCGAAAGGGAATTTGCATGCACAGCATACAATACATCGCGGGGTGTCTCTGTACGTTGCTTCTGTTGGCGGCAGGGTGCATCGACTCTGCGAGCAGCGGGCTGGAAGCGTGGCCGGACCTGGATTCTCAGAGAGCAAATATGGAGGTGAAGTACAGGGATGAGATATTGCACACCGAGATACGCACGTTCGAAGAGTTTCGGGAATTGGAGAGTACCGCAGATGCGGGTTCCGGAGTGTATGGCAGCCTGAACGACCGGCTTGAGCGAAGGTCATTGTTAGATGCAAGGCGACGCAAATGGTATGTCGACAACACCCCCAATTTGCCAGTTTCTACACGTGACAGCATATTGGAGGGAAGCATCGTGATCGGGATGACGCAGGAACAGGTATTGGCAGGCCGGGGATGGCCGAGAAGTGTCAATCGCACCACCACTGCATTTGGAACGACCGAACAGTGGATTTACGGGTACTACATTGCAGAGGAATATGGAGTCAGATACACCCATTTCGGCTATTTCCGCAATGGCCTTCTGACGAGTTGGCAGGACTGTGATTTGAAGTAGAGCGTGTGGTCGGCAAGCGGCAAGGGCGCTTCGCAGGTGAGCCCTCATATCAACAATTAGCGTATAGATGCGAGGTGGGCAAGCCCCAGTTCTCTCGCCTAACGCGAGGCTCGGCGGGCGTTATCAGGGATGGCCACCGTCTCGTGGGCTCGTGTGTATCTGCGAGAAATGGCTGTCCCGCATCATCCTTACGCGCAGATTCGTTGCAGGTCATCCATCGTCAACTCGTCAAGGCGGGCGACGACTTTATCGGCCTGTTTCAACTGAGCGGCGCCATACGTGTTCGTCACGGCGATGGTGCGCATGCCGGCGGCTTTGGCCGCCTTGAGGCCCCAGTGCGAGTCCTCGACCACGATGCAGCGTTCGGCGGTGATCGGTTCGGGCCAGAGGTCGTTGAGCTTCTCCAGGGCCAGCAGGAAGCCTTCCGGGTCCGGCTTGCCGCGTGTTACCTCCTCGGCGGAGACGATCGCATCGAAATAATTCCGCAAGCCTGCCTCGTCCAAGATCAACTCGATCTCGGCGCGGAGCGCGCCCGAGCAGATGGCAATCGGAACCTTGGCCGCCGATAGGGTGTCGAGGAACTCCCGCACGCCTTCAATGATCTTGCCTTCGGTTTTCGCCAGCTTCTCGAAGACACGGGTCTTCTGCTGCCCGAGGCTTCTGATCTGCGGTTCCTGGATCGGGAGCCGCCCCTCGGCGATCAGCGCCCGGAAGCAGTCGGCGTCGCTCATGCCAAGGTACTTCTTGTAGTATTCCGGCTTGGTGAGCTGAAAGCCGTACTGCGTCAGGACCGCATTGAAGGCGCGGAAGTGCAGGATCTCGGAATCCGTGATCACGCCGTCGAAATCGAAGATCACTGCTCGCAGCATATACCCTGCACGATTGACAAGGGATCATTGATTACTGATTATTGAGCGGGAAGCCCGAGCTTCCTTCTACAATCATAAATCGTAAATCGTAAATCATAAATTGCTTACGCTTCCGGCACCGGGCCGACCAGGGCCTCGTATTCACTGAAGGTCGATTGATCGCCTTGGCGGACCAAATCGGTCAACGCTTTGATCTTTGGCGCATTCTTCTCGATGTACCGCCGCGCCAGTTTGGCTTTCCGCTCTTTCATGGAGATTGTCTGACCGTTGCGGCCTGCACCGCTGCCCGCGACCGGGACGTTCATCTCGACTTTCGTGCTCGCCTGGCCGCAGAAGAGATACCCATTGATCTGGTCGATCGCGACATCGACCAGCGCCCGGCCGTAGAGGTCCATATAGTCATTGCCCTGGCCCTTGGTGAATTCGATGGCGGCCTTCAACTGCTGCGTCCCCTCGGCCAACTTTGCGAGCAGGTCGCCCAGGTGCGGGTCGTACTCCAGGGCGGACAACGCGGCCAGGTACTTCTCCGCCGTGCCGCTGCAGACGCCGCGGACCGCCGCAATGATCTGCAATTGGCTGGTGCCCTCATAGATCGTCGTGATGCGGGCGTCGCGGGCGTGCCGCTCGCACGCGTAGTCCCGCATGTAGCCGCTGCCGCCCAGGACCTGGATCGAGTCGTAGGCGACACGATTGCACATCTCAGAGCAGTAATACTTGCTCATGGGCGTCAACATGCCGGCGAAGCGCTTGTACAGGCGGGCGTTGTCCTTGACCTGCTTTGACTGCTCCTTGTCCATGAGCGGATTCGTGGCGAGGGCATCTTGCCCTTGCGTGTTGCGGGCATCCTGCTCGCGATCCGAGGGCGAGACGCCCTCGGCACGTACAAGGGCGGGACGCCCTCGCCACGGGTTCTCGGCCTGATTGTTGTACCCGATGGCCAGGTCCACCACACGCGAGGCATCGTAGAGCAGGGCCCGTCCGGCCTCGATATCGAGCTTCATATCGATCAGCATGTCCCGCACGGCCGGCAGTTTCTCGATCGCGACGCCGAATTGCCTTCGACTGGCCGCGTAATCGCGGGCAATGCGGCAGGCGGCCTCGGCGATCCCCATCGACTGGGCCGCAATGCCGATTCGTGCCCCGTTCATCAGAGTCGCGACGTAGGGGACCAAGCCTCGCTGCCGTTCGCCGATCAGCTCGCACGGCGTGTTGTCGAAGAAGATCTCGCAGGTCGGCGAACCGTGGATGCCCAGCTTGTCTTCAAGCCGACGGATGTGCACGGTCGGGCCGGGTCCGCAGACGAGCAGGCTCAGCCCCAGGCCGCCGCTGCGGTCCGGCTCGCTCCGGGAGAGCACCAGGAGGACGTCGCCGCAGCCGTTGGTGATGAATCGTTTGACCCCGTGGAGAAACCACTTGCCCTCGGCGTTCTGGTATGCCCGCAGCTTCACGGACTGGAGGTCCGAGCCGGCGTCCGGTTCCGTCAGCACCATCGCGCCGGTGACCTTGCCGGCGGAGAAGGCGGGCAGATACTTCTGCTTGATCTCTTCGGAGGCGAAGGCGTTGATCGTGTCGGCGATGCCTTGGAGGCCGAAAATGTTGCTCAGGGAGGCGTCCGCCCGCGCGAGGATCTCGTTGGCCATCGAGTAGACGAGGTTCGGGAAATTCAGGCCGCCGAACCGATGCGGCAGGGTGAAGCCCATCACTTCCGCCTGGCCGAGCTTCTCGATGGCCTCCTGGATGCCCTTGGGCCGGGTGACCGTGCCGTCTTCGTGGAGGTGGTTGCCTTCGCGGTCCACGTCCTCGGCGCGCGGGGCGATGAAATCCGCACAAAGCTCGCCCAGCGATTCGAGCACCATCTCATAGTTGCGGACCGCCTCCTGCTCGTTGCCGGGCGCGTAATCGAACTCGCCGGCGAAGCGGAAGCCCTCTTCGAACGCTCGCGCCAACTGTCCCAGGTCGATGTGCCGGAACAGGAACCGAATATCGTCATTGTCCGTGTAGAAGTTGCCCATGCCCTGTCCTGTAATCATTGACTATCTACTACTTACGATTGACGATAGGAGGTCTGCCCTCCGCGAATCTTAAATAGTAAATTGTAGATCGTAAATTATTTCACGCCTTTCTCTTTGATCGCCCTGATCATCTTCGGGACGACCTCGTTCAGATCGCCCAAAACCTTGTAGTGGGCGACGTTGAAGATGGGGGCGTCCGGGTCGTTATTGATCGCGACGATCTTCTGGCTTTGGGCCATGCCCGCCTGGTGCTGGATCGCGCCGCTGATGCCTACGGCGATATACAGGCTCGGGCGGACGGTGGTTCCGGTCTGGCCCACTTGGTGGTCATGGTCGATGAAACCCAGATCGACCGCCGCCCGCGTGGCCGCAGGGGCCGCTCCCAGACAATTGGCCAAGTCCCAGATCAGCCTGAAATTTTCCTTGCTGCCCACCCCGGCGCCGCCCGCGACGATGACGCGGGCCGCCTTGAGATCGACTTTCTTCGGACGCGTGTGCTCTTCCAGGATTTCCAGTGGCAGGTCACCATTGGTCAGCTTGATGCTCTCTCTGATGATCTCGCCGCGACGCTTCTCATCGGCCTGCGGCATCGGCATCACGCCCTCGCGGACGGTCGCCATCTGCGGCCAACGGTCATAGTTGATAATGGTCGCGATGATGTTGCCACCGAAGGCCGGGCGAACCTGGAAAAGCAGGTTTTGGTGGACTTCGCCATTCTTGGCTGTCTGGTGATCGCCGATCTGCAAATCGGTGCAGTCGGCGGTTAGTCCCGCCTTGGCCGCACTGGCGATCCGGGGCGCCAGGTCCCGGCCCGACACCGTCGCGCCGTACAGCACGATCTGCGGCTTATGCTTATGGATCAGGTCGAAGATGACCTTGGCATAGCTGTTGGTCTGATAGGCCCCGAGGGACGGATGCTCGACCAGATAGACCTTATCGGCTCCGTGTTGAATCAGCTTGCTGCCGAGGCTCGCCACACCATCGCCCAGAAGCACGGCCCCCAGTCTCACCTTCAGTGTATTCGCCAGATGTCGCGCCTTGCTCATCAGCTCCAGCGGCGTATCCTCCAGCCGCCCGCCATGCTGCTCCGCGAACACCCACACGTCCCCTTGTCGATTGACTTCAACCACCTCTCGTAACTCGTGAAGGCTATGTCCCTATCAACACTCATCGGATGTGGATTGCTGTACCGCGACGAATTGCTTGATCGCGGCAATGAACTCCTCGATCGTTCTCCTATCGTTGTGAACGTGCTGGTAGACCCTCTCGTGGTCGAGAGTGAGGTAATCGTGAACCAGGACGTTTCTGAACCGGGCCAGGTCAACCAGATCATCCCGGAGCTGTTTCGCGATCACTCTATTCTCATAGAGAATCCTCGGGATATCCGCGTACGTATCCGGTTTGCGGAAGCCGCACGCCGCGATCACTGTTTCGCCGACCGTCAAGACGGTCTCCAGGGTCAGGTGCAGTTGCCGATCCGCCAAATCATGGATTCTCCAGTCGGAGAGAAACTCCTCTTCCGAATAGCGCTGCAGTTCGGCCAAGTGTGCCAGATAGCCCTCGAGTTCCAGGATGTATTTGGCTAATCGTTCCTTATCCATCGCATCGCGCGCCGCAGCCGAAAACCTGGCGGGCGTACTTCTCCAGGTAGGGTTTCCAATCCAAATACTTGAGCACCGCGTTCGCTTCAAACTCCAGGCGGACTCTCAGGTCGGCACAGAAGAGAAGCCGCCCTTCCTTCAAGATCCGATGGGCCAGCAGGGGTGGTGCCTCGTTCAGGACGACCAAGTCAAGGGCATCGGTCTTGAGCAAGTCTGAGAGTTCACCCAGCACCTTGAGTCGCAGATCAAACCACTGCTCGCGCGCGACCGTCTCGCCCAAACAGAGGGCGATGTCGATATCACTGAGAGGGCCGCTCACTCCTCTTGCCTGGGAGCCGAAAAGGTAGGCGAAAACCACCCCGTAGTTCTCGAAAATGGTGGCCATCCGCGCCTTCATCGAGGGATCGATCGTGATGTGCACGTGGGCGTCTATCAACTGATCACCTTGTCCTCAATTAGTTCGTGGATCATACCGGCGACGCCTTCGTCGGTGGGGGCAATGTCCTTGCTCTCCTTGGCTGCCAGGACAACGCTTTGAATCCGATGCACCTTCGTGGGCGAGCCGCTCCGGCCGCACCAGGAAAGGTCCGCCTTGAGATCATCCAGGTTCCATTGCTGGATCAGAGGGCCCTTGCCTGCCAGGGCGTCGGTCTGCTCCTTCGCCAGCTTGGCAATCGTCGAATCGCTGGCCCCGGGATTGGTGGCCTTGACCTGCTGCTCAATCTCCGCGCGGGTGCGGGCATTCTTGTATTTCATCATCTTCCGGGCCGCGGCCACGCGAGGGGCGTTGGCATCGCCGGTGATCGTCAGCAGCACGGGTAGTTTGGCCCGGACCCGCTGCCACCCATTGCCGATGTTGCGTCGGGCTGTGATCGTACGTCCTTCGAGGCTTTCCATCGCTTCAACATAGGTAATTTGCGTAATTCCCAGCTTCTCGGCCAACTGCGGGCCCACCTGGGCGGTGTCGCCGTCGATAGCTTGGCGGCCGCACAGCACGATATCGTAGTCCAGCTTGCGAACGGCACAACTCAGAATATAGCTGGTCGCCAAGGTGTCGCTGGCAGCGGCACGCGAGTCTGTGACCAGAACGGCGTCATCGGCACCGCGATAGAGCGCATCCCGCAGGATGCGGGTCGCCCCGGGGAGCCCCATCGTGATCACGGTCACGCGGCCGCCGAAGCGGTCCTTGATCTGTAGGGCCAGCTCCAGCGCGTTCAGATCCTCCGGGTTGAAAATGGCCGGCAGGGCCGCCCGGTTCACTGTCCCGTCGTCGTTCATAACCTGGCCCGTAATTCGGTGCGTATCCGGCACCTGCTTGGCCAGCACTACACAATGATAGCCCACCTCGGGTCTCCTACAGGGATGATTGATGATGGATCATCCTCCATGATCAATAATCCGTAGTCAATTCAGCATTTCCAGGAAGCCCAAGTGTACCGAGCTTTGCCATTGGGTCAACTCCAAAGTGGGCGAGAACCAGAACAGAGGGTCGGGGCAGGTCGTATAAAAACAGTTCAAGTCCCATCGAGAATTCGCCGAAGATGTTTCTTAGCTGCCGTGGGTGAGTGGCACATACGGAAAAAACGGTTGACAGTCCCACTCACAGACCGATAATGGCCCCACGGATGGATAGTCGATGACAGCCGAAACAAGTTACGACACGATGTTCGGACGGATGGCGGTGGACCAGGGGCTCTGCACGGACGAAGAGCTGCGCAAGGCCATCCAGGAATACAAAGAACGCCGCAAGACCGATCCCCTCATGCTCCAGGACCTCATGATCGAGCTGGGGTATGTGACCCCCAGCCAAGCCCAGCGGCTGCAAACGAGCATCCGGGACAGCAAGGTCGCCGCCACGCAGATTCCGGGATACAAGGTCCTGGGCAAGCTCGGGGCCGGGGCGATGGCCGTCGTCTATAAGGGCAAGCAGCTCAGTCTCAACCGGACCGTCGCGATCAAGGTTCTGCCCAAGCGATTCACCGAGAACCCGGAGTATGTGCAGCGCTTCTACAAGGAAGGCCAAGCGGCCGGCAAGCTCAACCACCCCAATA
The DNA here is from genome assembly GCA_964354535.1 of uncultured Pirellulales bacterium. GTDB lineage: Bacteria > Planctomycetota > Phycisphaerae > Sedimentisphaerales > Anaerobacaceae > PLanc-01. The sequence continues at coordinate 26,395 of CAYHAJ010000474.1, read as the reverse complement.
TCGTCCAGGCTATCGACGTGGGCGAGGCGGGGGGGTACCACTACTTTGTCATGGAATACGTCGAGGGCAAGACCATTGCCGACGACCTCGCCAACGGACAGGTCTTCGCCGAGCAGGACGCGGTGGAGGTCATTATTCAGGTCTGCCATGCTCTGGAGCACGCGCACGCCCACGGCTTGGTGCACCGCGACGTGAAACCCAAAAACATCATGATCAACACGCAGGGCGTGGTGAAGCTGGCCGATATGGGTCTGGCCCGCGAGACGACGGATATCGAGGCCGCCCAGAGCGAAGAGGGCAAAGCCTACGGTACGCCGTACTATATCTCGCCCGAGCAGATTCGCGGCAAGATCGACATTGACGGCCGGGCGGACATCTACGGTCTCGGCGCCACCTTCTACCACATGGTCACCGGCAAGGTGCCCTTCACCGGCGACGACTCGGCGGCCATCATGCGCAAGCACCTCAAAGAGAAGCTCGTGCCGCCCGATCACATCAATACGGGCCTCTCCGCCGGCGTCTCCGAGGTCATCGAGATCATGATGGCCAAGCACCGCGAGGACCGGTACAGCAACGTCGAGGAATTGCTCATCGATCTGGAAGCCCTGCGGCAGGGCCATCCGCCGCTCCAGGCCCACAAACGCTTCGACGTTTCCGTGCTCGAACAACTCGAAGAAGGCGATACCGTCGAAGCGGAGCACCCGGAGGACACCGAGGAGATCCTCACCCGCTATCGGCTCTACTTGCTGGTCCTGGGCGCCGTTGCCACCCTGTCAATTCTGGTGATCATCCTGATGCTGGCGCTTCGAAAATAGCCACCGTGATCCTCCCTCACCGGGCGAGAACCAAAGGCTCTTTTTGCCACAGATTCCGTTGCTTTGGCTTGTGAGGCGTGCTATCATGATTGGGAGAGCGCAAAGGAAAGAACGAGCGCGAAAAAGGCCATCATGAAAGCTAAAGTGACCAAACGGGGTCTTATGATCCCGAAGAACATGCTGGACGACACACAAGAGGTGGAAATTCGAAAGGAGGACCATCGAATCGTGATCTCCCTGCTCCCCAAGCGCGACCCCATCACGAACTTGGGAAAGCATCCGGTGGACTGCGGCATCTCAGATGCCTCAGAACATCATGACCGATATCTCTACGGTTGCGGGTCATGAAGAAGCTATTTCTGGACACGAGTTACCTTATAGCACTGGAAGCGGCTGATGACCAGCATCACGAGGAAGCCTTCTATTGGACAGTCCCGCCGTGGAACTGGTGCACATTGATGAGGCCCTTTTTCGTGAGGCATGGCGCTACTTCACCTGATATTCAGACAAATCGTATTCACTCACGGATTGCACGTCCTTTGTCATGATGAAACGGCTTCGAGTTCGAGCGGCTCTTACCTTCGACAAGCATTTCGCACAGGCAGGATTCGAACGAAGGCCCGGAGGCAGGGAGTAACTGTTGCTTGCCCGCGTTGTGTCTGACACACCGAGTGAGTATGGCGCTTGGGCGGTTCGTGCAGGTATGAGCGAATTTGACTTGGCTGGGGGCCGATATAGACCTGTATGCCCAGAGGTGGAGCTAACTTTTCGTCCGAGGAACTGGTTCGCGTCTTGAGCCACTACGACATCGGGATCGTACACCGGGTCAAGCCGCTGACGGCGGGGAATCGTCGGGCGCCGAAGGTCATTGTCACCGCGGATAAGGGCGTCTTCCTGCTGAAGCGACGCCCCAAGGGCCGGGATGATCTTCAACGCGTCGCCTTCGCCCACGCCGTTCAGCAGCATCTGGCGACCCGATCCTTCCCCGTCACCTCTCTGTTGGCGACCTCCGACGACCGGACGACGGCCCTGAGTCTCGAAAACCATATCTACGAATGCTTTCAATTCGTGACCGGCACACGCTATGACGGCTCCGCCGAGGACACCCGCGAGGCGGGCCGACAGTTGGCGTTGTTCCATAAACACCTCGCCGACCTGAGTGCCCGAGACGAGCCCTCCCCATTGTGCTTTCACGATTCCGCCCTGGTGCGCCGGCACCTGAAGCTCATCAGCGCCGACAAACGCACGGAATCCGGCCGCCGGATGCACGCGGTCGCCCAGGAGCTGTTCCTGCGCTACGACAAGTCCAGTGTCCGCGTGAACCAGGTGGGGTTCCGTTCCTGGAAACGCCAGTTTGTGCATGGCGACTGGCATCCGGGCAATCTGCTGTTCTCGGACCACAAGATCGTCGCGGTGGTCGATTTCGATTCCATTCGCGTCGCCCCGCCCGCCACCGATTTGGCCAACGGCATGCTCCAATTCTCCATCGTGGGCGACCGACCGAACCCGGCGGACTGGCCCGCCCATTTCGACCGCGACCGCGTCTTCGCGTTCCTGCAGGGCTATCGCGAAGTCATCCGGCTCAGCGAGCGGAAACGGTACGGCCTCGTGGACCTGATGATCGAATCCATGATCGCCGAGGCCGTCCTGCCGGTCGCCGCCACGGGTTCCTTCGGCCAGCACAGCGGCCTGGATTTCCTCGAAATGATCCTCCGCAAAACCAAGTGGCTCCGCCGCCACCGCCGGGAACTCCGCGAGGCCATGCTCAAGTAGCCTGGGCGTCTCGCCCATGAGTACCACGGGCGCGAGCGCCCGTGCTGCTGCTCCGCCTACGGCTGCCGGGGTTTCAGGTCGCTCCACTCCGGAATTCGGATGCGCAGGACCGCGGGATCGCTCTGGCCGCCTGTGACGATCACGGGTCGGAGCGGATCGGCCAGATTGGCACTACGAATGTTCAGACTGTAGTAGCTTGCCGCCATGTTGCTGAAGGTGAAGCGGCCCTGCTCCTCGGTCCTGCCATCCGCCTCCAGCATTTCCCAGTCGCGGCTGACCTGCCCATCCGGGCCCTCGACCGCGAAGGCGTAGACCTCTACATTAGGGACGGGCCACCTGGTGACGTCGTCGATCACGGAGCCGGTTACGCGATGGCCTTTCTCCAATTGGATGACCACCGGCGAACGCAGGTCCTTGATCTGGCGCACGACGGGCCGATAGCCTGCTCCCCCAATAACTCGGATGGCGCACTCGCCCCGGGAGCCGGCATTGACGTTCTTGAAGACGAACCGTCCGGCCTCATCTGGCTGGATCTGTATACCCGACACGCCCCAGGAATGCTCCCCTCGTTGGACGGACACATGCAGGTTCACGTCGTTCCGGGCCGGAGTCCCATCCACATCAAGCAACCGGCCCACGACGTCGACACCTTGCGGCAGTTGCAGGTCCACATTGACGATCGGGTTCTTCTCGTCGAGCGCGAAGGCATCGCTCATCGCAAACGCGTAATCCTCGTACGCGACCACGGCATACACGCCTCCCAGCGGCAGGGGCGTGACATTGAAAGTGCCGCACTGCACGCTGTTGTTCACCAGGGTGCTCAAATCCGGAGGCAGGTGACCCTGCCGGAGGCCGAGGTCAGGCTCCTGGACGATCTTCACGGAGATCCCGGCCTTCTCTGCGATGCTGCCGTCGGAGCGGAGGATCTTGCCGTAGACGGCCCCGGCCGGATGGGCCCGAACATCGATCGTGAAGGGGCCGTCGCCCGGCGGAATGTCGATCCAGTTGCTCCCCTGGAACCAGTATCCCACCGGTTGGTTGCCCCGGAAGAAATTGATACCGTATCGGAGCCGACAGGGTACGGGGACCTCGCACTCAGCCTGGTTGTCCCTGATCGCAATTGCGTTCGAGGTCACGTCCCGGATGGGACGTCGCGTCATGTAGTCAATCCCCACGCTGCCTTCAATGGGCGGTGCGTCCGGCGGCGTCTGGAATTGCAGAACCACTTGACGCCGTGCTTCGGGACGCAAGTCGATCAAAACATCATCCAGGCGGTCCTTCTCAACGTCCAGACTGACTTGCGGGACACCGGCGGAAAGCGTAACTGTCTGTCCCCAGAAGTCATCGACCTGGAAATAGCCGATGTCATCGCGGAGGGTGACAGGGATCTTGGTGGGAACGTCCACCGAGCCGGAGAAGCCGGGATACTGATAGCGGCTTTGAGCACTGATCGTCGGGACCGCATCCGCGCCTCGGGACAGCAGAGACAAATCCCCAATGACCTTGCCCCGGATGATCTTTTTCTCGCCCAGGACTACGCGCAGGTTCCGATCGGCGGCGACGACGTCCGGCACGTATTGATATCCATATCCGGGTGCCCTGACCAGAAGCAGGTACTTCCAGTCACTGCGCAGCCCATGGAGTTCGAACCTGCCTTCGGCATCCGTGACCGCATCCGGCGACTTTTGAAGATAACCCACGGTCTCATGACGATTCTCCTGCGCCAGCGCCAGGATGTGGACTTTGGCGTCGGCAATGGGCCGCCCGGTGGTCTGGGCCACGACCATACCGCCCGTGGGCTGCTCCTTCCTGAGCGTCACGATTCGAATCTGGTTCGGATCGGGCACGAGGCCCTCCACGCGCGTGGACTGGAATCCCCGCGCGGTAATGCGCAGTGTGATATTCTGAGCTGCGGCATGGTCGAGGGTCGCGCTGCCGTTGGCGTCGGTGGTGAGCTTGATGGTGTAATGGTAGGAGCCACTGTTGCGATACGGGTAGCCGCCGGCCAATTCGGCACCCGGGACAGGCTGCCCGCTTTCGTCGGTGACTCGAATCCGTCCCGGGAATCCCACGCCCAACACGAGTTCAATTCCCTGGATAGCCTCGCCCCGTCTGGCCTCGAAGGGCCCCGCAAACGCCGGCGCGTAGCCCTCGGCGGAAGATACCAGATAGACTGACCCACGCGGGATCGAGGCGCGGAATGTCCCTTCTCTGGATACCCCCACGCCGATGCTGCTGCTGTAGAGGCGTCCCGCGCACTCCAGCAGCAGACTGGGACGACCGGAAAGCGGTGCACCATCCCAGGTCCGAACCACGCCGGAAATCTCGATCTTGCCCTCGGGACCGGACTCCTGGTTCTGATGTCCGTATTCTTTTGAGATTTCCGCGATTTGGTGGATGCGTTCCTGGGGTGTGAGAATCCGACCCGCCAGATTCACCGCCAGACCGGTGGCCTGCTGGAGGACGACTAAGCAGGCAAGAGAAAGTACCAGCATCGCGGTCGCCATGTGCCAGGGTACACGTGGCTGTGGCTGGTGGCCGGCGATCAGGATCCGCCGCACGCGGTCCAAAATGTTCCCGCCTCCCAGGTCCTGCCCGAATCCGACGGCCGGGGCCGGCGTGCCGCCTCGGCTCTCACCGCGGCGCTGGGCCCACGCCACAAGGACCTCCGCGTACTTGTGGCGCTGTCCCGTCCAGAGCACGCCGGCCATATCACAGCAGGCCTCCCGCTCGATCCGAATCTGCCGACTGATCCACCAGACCGCCGGATTGAAGAATAGTAGCGCCTCCACCACCATCTGAAAGAAGTTCACGAGATAATCGTAGCGCCGGATGTGCGCGAGTTCGTGGGTCAGGATCGCCTGCAAGTCCTCGGCGGGAATCCCGCTGATCAGGGAGGCGGGCAGCAGCAGGGTCGGCCAGAAACACCCCACGACACCGGGCGTCGAGATCGGGTCGCCGACGAGGATACGGGCTCTCCGGCCAATGCCCATTCTGTCTCGCAGTTGCTCGACGAGATCGAGTGTTTGGGGGTCCTCAATCACCCGGCATTGTCGGCGCAGCCGACTTGCTCCCATGACAAGCGCCGCCAGCCGCAGGAACATCAAAGCAACGCCCGCCAGCCATGCCGCCATGATCCAGACCTGTCGAGAGCCCCAGGCATGCGACTGCCCTACAGTCTTCAGCCCGATGCCGATATCCGGCGAGGTCGCGAGTCCCGAAACCATCGAATTGCTTGTTGCGTCCCTGGCGGTTATGCCAGGAAGGGGACTGAGGGCCGACGGCACCTTGGCCGGCTGGTAGCTGAGGATGGACCAAGTCAACAGAGCGCTGAGCACAATGGCACCCAGTGCGGCCAAGCTGGCGACATAACGTTTGTTCGCCGCCGCCGCGGGAGTTCGTCGTAGATAGAGGAACAGGACACCCGCGGCCAGGGCTCCCTGCCAAAGCGTATGGACGAGCGCCGACAGCAGATTGCTACAGGATTCGCTCGCCAGCAGGTCGATGAGCCGGTCCATTTTCAATCCTCCTTACTGCCCGAGCCCTTGTCCTCTTTCCGGGCCTCGGCGAGCAATCTCCGCATCTCGGCAAGGTCGGCGTCACTGATGGAGGTCTCGCTCAAGAGAGCCTGCATCATGGCGGCGGGTCGTCCGCCGAAGACCTCCTTGAGCACTCGATGCAGGAAAGGCTGAAGGACCTTGCTCCTGCTCGCCGTCGGCTCGTAGACGTGCGCGACACCCTTGTTCGTATGGGTCAGCAGGCCTTTCTTCTCCATCACCTGCATCACGGAAAGGATGGACGTATAGGCCCGCTTCTTCCCATCCGGCATGGCCTCCAGGACTTCCCGCGCCGTCGAGGGGCCGCGTTCCCACAGGACCGAAAGCACCTGCATCTCCAAGTCGGAAGGTTTGGCTTTTCCCATGATGTCTTCTCCACGGAATACTTAGTACTATGAACGTAGTATATACTGCATTCATAGTATCAGCAAGAAGAAAACTGAAAGAATCTGAAAGAATATGCGACCGCGTTCCGCCCGTCGCAGTCACGCGGCGAGTACCGACCCGGCCGGAATTGGCTTTGTTTGTACAACGCAGGGGTCAGGCCAGATCCTTGTGCCCCTATGTGTCACGGGCTTACTGTTCGCCGAGGCCTGTGCAAATGGGCTTTGTTTGAACGGACCTCTTTCGGGCGTACGGCTCATCATAACCTGTTTCCTACAAAGCACTTGCTGTACCTGGTTTCCCAGGGGGAATTGGCTTTGTTTCACACGATTGACCCCAGCAGGGGCTCCGCTTCCGGTCTTGCCGGCCCTCACGGGTTCCTGTCCGCGAGGGGGAATTGGCTTTGTTTCGTACGACTGACCCGGCGGGAGCTCCCTCCCGGCTTGGCTGACCCGCGCCCATTTCTATCCGTGCATGCAAATTGGCTTTGTTTTGCATAATTGCTTGTGGAGGCACCCTTGGACTCCTGGGGAGGAAGAAACCCCAGCCCGCTGCTCTGGGTGCCACGCCCAAGCGCAGCTTGAGCGTGTCTTCCGGGGCCACACAACCCTCCCATGTAAGCACGGTCAAAGGGCCCCCAACGCAATATCTTGCGTTTGGGAACCCATACAGGTTTGGCCGTGCCACCCGAGCCATCAGTTCCTCAGAAGCCGTGCCTCACGGGCCATGACCAGCCTCTCCGGATTTATTATTCACTTGTCAATTCTGACTTCAGTCTCATAGTTGCATAAATATTATAAAAGCGATAACATTCGGCGTCAAGTGAAATCCAGACAACGCAGGGGGCAGACAGGGGTCAGGGATTGGGGATCAGGGGTCAGGAAGGATCGCGCTGCCGAACCCCGGCCCCTGAACCCTGACCCCTTTTCGTGCTTTTCACCTGTCACTTGTCACTTTTGCCTTGCGTGCTCTGCACGCACCTGCCATAATACTCCCCAGACAAACACCCTCTGGATGAAGCTGCGCCGAATTGGCTTGAGGCGTATTTGGGCCGGACAGATGTGGTGACGGCGAGACGAGTGGGATGGCGCGGAATTCGCCCAGCCCTTCAGGTTCATGCCTCCGGCTGCCAGCATGGCCGATTCGGGGTGGACACTGTAGTTTTGGCACTCAATGAAGGCATTGGGAGGCAACCCCCTACACATAGCGGATTACTTTTCTTGGAGCGCAACATCTTGTGGATTCTGAACTTAGGTAAAAAGCACTTCTCTTTCGGAGACACCGCACGCATTTTGGCACGCGTATTGCTACGTTTCTGTCACTAAAAGTGAATAGACTGCCGACGTGGACCGTCGACGTGCCTGAAGTCGCCTTCTGCGGATGAGACAACTTTGACACCCGGCTTTCCATTTCGCTCAAAAGGAGCGCGCTTGCAGAAGACATGGAAACGCTCGTGGAAAGGAAGCCGAGGTGGCAAAGAGCGAATCGCATCATGTGGTACCCGATCCAGATGGCGGGTGGAACATCAGGAAGGGCGGGAGCGGCAGGATCTCTGGGCATTTTGATACACAGCAAGACGCCATTGAGAAGGGCAGAGAGATCAGCCGCAATCAGAACACCGAGTTGTTCATTCACGGCAGAGATGGCCAGTTCAGGAGGAGAGACAGCCACGGGAACGACCCACATCCGCCGAAAGGATAGAACGGGATAGCAGAGCATCAGGTAAGATGCTTCGATGGAGTACGCATGGCAGACGTGTGGGCTCATTTTCTGAATGCGGGCTACGGTGACTGCATCGTTGCCCATCCACCGAGTGGATGGCTTACCCCCTTGGAACTCGGAGGGATATGCTAGTGATCAAAGTCGTGATATGTGAAATGGAGCGCACATATGATGGTTCTCTGTTCTCGTGGGTTAGAGAACAGTGTTGCAGAAGGAGAAGGGACGGGGCTGAGTTCTGGTTCAGAGTCATCATCGAAACGCACGATGTTGATTTGGTGTTCTCTTCCAGTGCCTGTCTGAGGCGTGGAAGGCCGAAAACAGAGATCAACCAGCGCGAACGATCCATAGTCGATATGTGGACCCATATGGGCGCCGCAGCAGAAACCGACATCGAACCACTCCTTCGCTTTCTGCACAAAGTGAATGAGATGCTTGGGTAAGAGGATTTCCATGGTCAAGGTGTTCTTCTCATATTCTCACCGGGACGAAACGAACAGGAATGAACTTGAAACACACCTGTCGGTACTCAAAAGAGAGAGGCTCATAGAAACTTGGCATGATCGAAGAATATTGGCAGGTGCAAATCTTGGCAGCGAGATAGATCAGAACCTTCTTGAGTCCAATCTTTTTCTGCTATTAGTCAGTCCTGATTTTCTCGCCTCTGATTATTGCTATAGCATGGAGATGAGAAAAGCTCTGGAAATGAGGGATCAGGGTGTCGCCTGGGTGATCCCAATAATCTTGGATCATTGCGATTGGCGCAGTACGCCACTTCGGGATTTGCTGGCGTGTCCAAAAGATGGAACACCTATTGCCGATTATCCAAATCCCAATAAAGCCTTCAGCGAAGTCATCCACGAAATACGGAGGGTCATTCACGAAATCACGTCTGCACCGATGACAAAGGGCGAGTCGAGAGCGCAGAGCCGCCAGGACTTGTCCGCGCGTGAATCCAAGCCCACGATCGTTGACAAAGCCAGGTCAGGCAATCTTCGCATCAAGAGGGAGTTCTCAGATTATGATAGAGACACCTTCCAGAAGAACACCTTTGAGTATATGGCGAGGTTCTTCAACAACTCATTGGAGGAACTCAAAACCCGGAACCAAGACATGAGGTTTACGTTTGAGAGGGAAGGGAACAGATTCGACGCAACCGTCTATCGATCTGGTAAGGAGATCGCTCGTTGCACAGTCGTCAACAGGGGCAGAGGCAATTCGTGGCAAGGCGTCACCTATTCGCACGGCAGAGACGAGAATAGCATCAACTCGTCGCTTAATGTGGAAAACGATGGATATAGCCTATTTCTGATACCGAGGTTCGACATGTCCGGAGAGAAGGAAAGGCTGTCTGAGAAGGGTGCCGCTGAGTTTTATTGGAGCATGTTCATCGAACAGATGCGATAGTGATGGTAAACAGTGGACTATCCATAGTAAATTCCCCTGATGGCAGGATGTGATAAGCATGGATGAGCGGTCCCAGAATACGCATACGCTTGCAGACAATAGCAGAATTGCTGTCATCCAGTCTGAGATTGCGAGGCTGACTCCCACGGGTCGGAGGAGGTTCTTCAATAAATTTCTGCTGGCAGCGATGGGAAGTATCCCCTGGGTCGGTGGATTCCTGAGTACTATGGCGAGCCTTAAAGCGGAAGGCGGCGATGCCAAAGCTGATGACATGCGTACGCAGTGGCTTGATGAGCATCAGCGAAAGATAAAACTCCTTGCAAGTACTCTGAATGATGTTGCTGCGAGATTCGAGAGGTTTGGTGAACAAATTGACGAACGGCTACAAAGTGAGGAGTACCTGAATATAGTTCGCCATGCATTTAGGATATGGGATCAGGCCGATACCGACGAGAAGCGAAAATATGTCGCCAATCTTGTTGCTAACGCGAGTGCTACGCGACTGTGTTCTGATGATATTGTCCGTCTGTTCATCGAGTGGCTGAGAACGTATCATGAAGCACACTTTGCAGTGATTCGTGAGATCTATAAGAATGCAGGCGCGACACGATATGACGTCTGGATGGAAATCTACGGACAGCTTCCTCGCGAAGATTCCCCTGAAGCTGATCTCTACAAGCTGCTGATTCGTGATCTCAGTACTGGGGGAGTCATACGTCAGGAACGAGAGACTACCGTAGATGGGAAGTTTCTTAGGAGGAATCCTCGTGCCACAAGGGGTCCCGCACCTACAACTATGGAATCTGCATTCGAGGACAAGAAACCATATGTGCTTACAGCCCTCGGACAACAGTTTGTTCACTATACAATGACGGATTCTCTGAGGCAGCTTGAGGCAGGAGATTGCGCTACGCCTTGATGCACTTTCTTGTGGACAGCAACAATACCAGGCGTCCAGTGACCTGCGTGTAGGAGTAAGACGATGGATGAGGTGAGAATAGTTGAGGTAGTCACGCAAGATATTACAGAACCTAAAAACGATGGCAGACGTGGTAGTTCGTTATATATGATTCCCTTTCGTTTGAATCGGACCCCTTCTATCCTGTGGGCCGATGCGTTTGTCAAGGCATGGAACTTTCCTCCAGAATTCACGAATTTACACCGTCCAGGCATTGCCAGTGTCTCGGGCGACAGGATAATCCTTGATGGGACAACCATTGAGGAAGTAAAGAACACTCACAAACGGACTCTCAACCTATGCGTATCTGTAGCAAATAGAGTTGAAGCTGAACACCATCAGAAAGAAAGAGAGCGTGATCAAGAAGTCCACGAAAGAAGCTCTCTATTTCGTCGGAGAGTGGAAGATGTGGCTAAGGACATCACTTTCGATTAGTGGGAGACTTCGGGGGCCAGCCCTTACACTAAGCTTCAATGAGAGGGACCTATAGCCAGCTTTGGGGACGGCGGAGCTTCGGTGGAACGAGCGTTTCTTTCGGCTGTCCGGAAACGTGTGCAGGGCACACCGTGCCTGACTCGGACCACTGCCCATCGCGCGTCGTTGGATTTGTTGTTGCGTTGGCGGGCGGGCCGCTATCCCTTTCCGTCGAGATTAGGGTTGATTCCACATAGAGCCTACAGGATCATATCACCCGCCGATTATGGTAAATCATAACTCATAACTCATAATTCATAAATCACAAATGATCGAGAAGTACCTACAGGATTTGGAACGCCGGATCGACCCGCAGGTCGAGGAGAGTCTATTGGAGCAATGGCGGGCCTTTGCGGATGGCCAATGCACGGAGGAGATCTTCGCGCCGAAAAGACCTCAGCCCTCCCCGCCTTCCGTCGAATGGCCGCATGTGCTGGTTAATGAGGCCCTGGAGGACTTCGAGGCGATGGCTTTGCAGCAGTTGGAGCTGTGCTCCAAGTCGCTGGCCGAGGGCAGCGGGGCGTTGCTGGCGGTACGGTGCAACTACGGCACGGGGATTCTGCCCTCGCTCTTCGGAGCCGAGCGCTTCCTGATGGATCGGGACATCGACACCCTGCCGGCCTGCCGGCCGTTGGACGGGGGGGCCGAGGCCGTGAAGCGACTCGTGGACAAAGGAGTCCCCGACCTGAACGCGGGCCAGGGCGAGACCACGCTGCGGATGGGACTGTACTTCGTGCAGCTTCTGAAGGACTATCCCCGGCTCTCGCAGTACGTCCACCTTTACCATCCTGACCTGCAAGGGCCGATGAACATCTGCGAGATGCTCTGGGGCAGCGCGTTATATCTCGACCTGTACGATAAGCCCGACCTGGTCCGGGACTTCCTGTCGCTGATCACGGAGACGTACATCCGGTTCATGAGGCGCTGGGAGGAGACGATAGTTGCCGGTTCGCAGTTGACAGATCGCAGTGAGCTGAGAACTGACAACTGTCAACTGACCACTGCCTATGCTGTCCACTGGTCCATGCTGCATCGCGGCCGGATCATGGTGCGCAACGACGCCTCGACGAATCTGTCGCCCGCCATGTACGAGGACTTCGCCCAACCGTTCGACCAGCGTTTGCTCGATGAATTGGGCGGCGGCGCCATCCACTTCTGCGGCCGGGGCGACCATCTGATCGCGACGTTCAGCGACCTCTCCGGTCTCCACGCGGTCAACACGACGCAGCCCGCGCTCAATGATGCGGAGGCAATCTTCAGCAGCACGGTTGATAAGAATATCAACCTGCTCGGCTTCGAACGGGACATCGCCGACCAGGCCCTCCAGCGCGGTCGCCCCCTGCGCGGCCGTGTGCACTGCTGGTAGCTGGTAGGATGGGCTTCAGCCCATGCTGCTCTTTCTGCGCCCATGTGGTCATAGGCAGGGAACGGTACGCGCCGTCCTGTGGCGGCCGGGATTGTCAGCCGGACAGGGTGATGCCGCTCGTCTCACCAGATGGCTGAACCCAGGAGGTGGCGGCCTTCGGCGCTGATTTGACCTCCAGGTGCCCCCAGTACGCTCTGAAGGTCGTGGCCGCCCAGATGGCCGCGACGGCCAGCAGGACCAGTGCCCCGGCCAGGCGCAAAGCTCTTGCCTCCTGCTTCCACAGCACCACCGGGGCACCGACGCCGCCGAGCCCTGTCAGGATGAAACCCATGCCCGGCACGAGCGGTAGTGGGGTGAGTCCCAGGTCGATGAATCGGATGCCGATCACGATCGCGACCGCGCCCCCGAAGAAGGCGTAGAGGCCCAGTGGGAGCAGACTCCACCCGCGGGCCAGTGCCCAAGCCGTTCCCAGAAAGAGCACGCCCAGCAGTACCGACGTCTCGCCATAGGCGGTGTTGAACGGCTGGGGGATCGGCCAGGTAAAGGTGATCGCAAAGCCCGCGACCGTAGCCACCAGCCCCGAGAGCCCGAACGCCGGCGCCCAGTGTCTTGTGTCCGCCCGGCCCAGGCCCCACCACAAGAAGCCGACTAGCACGACCAACGCCGCCACCATATTGGCCAGCAGCAGGGGCACGTAATCGATCATCATGAATCTCCCGGAACCATTCGCATGGATTTGTACGCCTGCCGTCCGCGCGAGTTCACCGATCGCCCGCCGGCAACCGTGATCGTCAGTTACACCTTGCCTTGCCGTGGAATTTCAGGCAGAATAATGAGGCCCGGCGGGTCGGTGAGCTGGTGCGGAAAGCAGCCGCCGTGGGCGTGAGAGCACGAAGATGAGGCATCCAAGATACAGATATATCAGCCGGACCAGGTTACTACTGGGATTCCTTATCGCACCGGCGGTCCTGCCGGTTTCCAATGTTGCTCTGACCATCGGGATGTCGCAAGTACAGAGCGTGGATTGCCCCGCGGGTTTGGCTCTATTCATACCCGCGGTCATCTTTCTCGGGACCCCGCTCGCCTACGTTTGCGCGGGGCTCTTCTGGCTGCCGTATGTCTCCATCCTGGAGAACAGGGGGCAGTTGGGTTTCTGGACGACTATGGTTCCAGCTCTGGCGCTGTGCCTGGCGTCTCCCGCACTACTGTTTCTGCCGGGTATGGCAGGGGCGGCCTTCTTCCTGGTCTTGCTTCACTCCCTGCCGGGGATTGTTCTGTTTGCCCTGTGTTTCTACTTCATTGTGGTATGGAGATCTGTCGTTCTCGAATGATGGTGATGGGTCGTACCTGAGGCGGGTGGCATCGTCAAGCCCATAGAGCTTGGCGATGGTCGCGTGCAGGTGGAGGCAACCGGATGGCCCTGAGTGCACTGGGTGACAAGTCGAGAGAGCCGGATGAAGCGATACTGACCGAGGTGCTCGGCCGGAGTAAGGGACTGTGGGATGCGGTCCTCGCGTACCTCGCCCAGGAGTACCCGGGCGTGCAGAACGAATGGGGATTCGCCGGGGCCAAGTACGGCCGGAGCCTGCGTTCGAAGCATAAGAAGCGGACGATCCTGTACCTGATTCCGCAGAAAGAACCTCTCCTCGCTGCTATTGTGCTGGGCGAGCGCGCCGTGGCGGCTGCCGAGGAGAGCACACATCCGGCCCATATCCTGGAGGCGATCCGCAGCGCCCGACGCTACGCCGAGGGCCGAGGCATTCGGTTCGAGGTCCGTCGCCCGGACGATATCCACGTCATCCAGGAGCTGACCAGAATCAAAATGACGCACGAAAAGCCTGTGAAACGATGGGTCTCCCTATGTCATTGCGAGGAGCGCAGCGACGAAGCAATCTCGATCCCACGCGTGGTGAGATTGCTTCGCTGTACTGCAAAGCCGCAATATCTTGTTTTCTTGACAAGCTTTCTAATGGGCCATGCCGGAAGTCTCCCGACATAAACGAGTTGGAAAATCCACAGATTACCCAGCCCGGCCTGCGGCCGGAACCAAGAGATCTTGAACCACGGAGATCACGGAGGACACGGAGAACGAGGGGATTGACCCTCGCCGGCACGGTGCCAACCTCGGTGAAGCCCCACGTCCTTTCCACGCCGTGTCTTTGGTTCTGTCTCCGTGGTCTCTGTTCCCTCCGTGGTTCAAAACTGCCTTCTCCGATTGACCCCAGAGAACACGCGGCGGCCCGCGGCTGGGACCGGCTGGCGTGTGAAACCCTTGGCGCTCTTGGCGTCTTGGCGCGAAACATAATCCTTTCTGTCATCAGGGCTTACGTTGTTCTCTCGGAATTATCTGGAAACGCTTTTCAGTTGTGGCGAGTTGGTAACACAGATGTTCGCAGATTCAAGAAGGAGGAAAACGGCCCGCGGTTGTCGATCCTCTTCCTTTGGCTCTGTGGTGTTTCTTCAAAAATCTGTGATAATCGGCGAAATCTGTGGCTCACTCGTTTTGGTTGCGGCCGCAGGCCACGCTGGGCTCGCCATGACGTGGAAGCAGTCTTTGCTTCACCGGATTCAAGGAAACTCCGGAGAACGCTTGGCGGGATTCTGAGAACGCCGGCCGATGGTAAGGAAAACGACAGTGAACAGCGGTCGCGCTCCTGCGGTAGAGAGCGGACAAAACAAACATAGACGGGAGTACCGCTACCGTGAAACTATCGCAGCTCAGATCGGTTGACGACGTCACCACTCGCCTGCGGGAGAACTGGGTGGGCTACGTGCACGAGTACCGCGTCTTTCTCGTCCTGGTCCTGCTGGCGTCGCTGGCGGACATGGCCTCGACGATCCACCTCATGCTGTACATGGGTCCGCAGGTAGAGATGCACCCGACGGTGCGGTTCGCCGCCGAGTTTCTCGGCCCGGTTGTCGGCCCGATCCTCGGCAAGGCCCTCCAGATTACGGTCATCATCATCCTGACGGTCTTCTTGCGCCGCTGGGCGATCTTCATCTTCATTCCCGTGATCATCCTCTACTTCTGGGCGGCCTGGTACAACGTCTGGGGCTACCAATTGTACTACCCGCGTCTGCTCCACCTCCTGGAGCACTTGGCGATCTGACGAATCACGTCTGTCGTCGAAGGGTTGCCCGGGGGACTCGATGGAATAATGGAATCTTGGAATGATGGAATAATGGAATAATGGGTGGGCTGCGGCCCCTCCGATCTCCAGTATTCCAATATTCCAGTATTCCATTGCTCCAGCCTTCCAATAAGCTTCGCCACCGGCACCGCTTGACGATCGTCACTCCTTCCTCGCTCGGTCTCGTATTGACACATGGCAGCCAGATCGGTACGCTCCCTCGTAGGGCGAATTCTGACAGAGGTGCGTTCATGGTGACGGTCACGGTCTCTCGGAGGTTTCAGGTGGTTATCCCCAAGGAGATCCGAGAGGCGCTGAGAATCCGGCCGGGACAGAAATTGCAGGTCCTGCAATTCCCGGACCGCATCGAACTCATCCCGTTGCAGGAGATCAAGAGCATGCGGGGATTCCTCAAGGGTGTCAGGACGGATGCCCGCCGGGCGAAGGAAGGATAAGAAGCATGAGCACGCAAGAGCACTGCCAGTCATTACTTGTGTTCAGAGTTGTCACGAGGAGGTATTGGGCGTGCCAGAGGGAGCTTCTCGATTGGTCCAAGGTCGAGGCGTGCATGAAGGAGCCCAAGTCATGAACGAGGCTCTACGATGTTCCGTTCCACGGCTGTACTATCTGGTAACGCCGGCGTTCATCCTGCTGGACTACTTCGGCGGGATCAGCGTGCGGGTGGCGGTGCTCGATGGTATGCCGGTCTACAAGAATCTCTATTACGGCTTCTGTATTCTTTGTGGCGTGACGGTGTACTTGCTGCCCCAGTGGTCGCCGGTCGTGGCCCTGTTCGAGAGCCCCGTCAATCTCCTGATCACGATCCTGGGCCTCGTTCTGCCTTACGTCGAGAGGATCAAGCAGTCCGACGACATCCTCACTACCGGCTGGAGCCCCGCGCTGGGATTGAGTACCGAATACGTGACGAATCTGCTGCTGGCCGCCGGCATCGCCACCTTCGCCTTCCTCCAGGCCAACAAGGCCCTCTCCGACCGCTTCGAAGCCGCCACACGCTCGCAAACGCGGCGACCGTACACTCGTGGCGATGCGGACGAACGCCAGGGGACAAGACGATGAACGAAAATGAACCCGATATGATCCACGGACAATGGGATAGGTTGCGACGTGCAATTGTGATCGTTCTGGTGGTGATCCTTGCGGCTCTGTGGCTTATTTGGGGGCCGGTGGAGCCTATCTGCTACGTTGGCGGCTTGTTCAACTCGATGTACGTCTGGGTCTTGATGCTCTACCTCTCGCTACTGATCGGTCCTGCCATCGTGCTTTTCCCGGCGCTCGTGGTGTACACGCCGATCACATGGTATCGCCAAACACCTCGCGCACGACGATGTCTGATTCTCTGGACGCTGGCGGCCGGAGGGCTTGTTATCCCAATCTTCACGGGCTTTGCCGGCCTGACGGCGAGTCCGTTCGACAAGTATGTGCGTGGTTTTGCCAAATATGCGGAGCGTCGAGCAGGCGTTGGGGCTATTCAGGTGTGGTTGGGCAAACAGGACCCGAACATGCTCAGCGCGAAGTACGGGGTCGTGATTCAGAAGGACCTTACGGGGCCGGAACAACCGGCGCCGATAGCGGACCTGCATCCGAAGCGCGCGGCGATTCTGTTGGGCGACAAAGGCTATCTGGTTGTTCGCCTCCTCTGGGGCAGTGGCTTTGTTGGTCACTGGGGCATTGTTGTGGGTCCCACAGATATGCCGATGTCGCCGCCCGATTCCTCGACGTCCAGAGAGCAGCGATTCCCTCTGGTACCTGGGGCCTACGTTTGGTCAAGGAAATGACACCGTGGGTTCGACCACGGAACGGAGTGTGTTGTGCAGAAGATGACGCCGAGGGAAGTTGTCTGCGTGGTTCTGGCTCTATCGGGGCTTGGCTGTCAGAGCGCGTATCGGTTTCGGTGTACGTCGCGGCCGGCGGGGGCGGTGGTGCTGGTCGGCCAGGAGAGGATGGGCGAGACGGCTTGCACCTTCAAGATCCCGAAGAAGAGCGACCTGATTCAGGACGGCCAGATCGAGTTCACCTTCTGTCTGCCGGACGGTCGCCAGCAGAAGCGGGTGGTCGATCTGCACCGCGTCAAGGCCACCCATCCCGTGGCCGAGGTCTTCGCCGCACCCTTTGTGCTGACCGGTGCCGCCTTGCTCTTCTTGTTCCACGACGACTCCGATAACGACGACCCTCCCTTGGCGTCTGAGAGCCAGAGCAACGATGACCACGGAGGACTCTCCGGCACACTTCTGGGTCTGGGCTTCGTGGGGATCGGGGCCGGCGTGTACGCCTTGCTCGGCGGCGACGGGGAAAGCCTCAGTGACTACCCGCTCTGGGTGGACTTCCACGAGCCTCAAGACCCCAATGGGCAGCAAACGCCGCCGCCTGTACGCGAAGAGGATGATGGTCGTGAAGAAACACGCGGCTGACGGAGTCTATGACGAGAGATCGACGTCCGTAGCTATCGGCTGGTTGTTGCAGGTTGAGGTATGAGCGGCATTCAAACGTTTTTCGCAGAGGGGCACAACGCTTCGGCGAAGCCAAGGCAGAAGGCCCGGGAAGAAGGCTTTCGCGCAAGGACATCCTTCTGTTTCTCGGGTCGCCGATGGCGTTCCTTGGCTTACTTGGCGGTGGGGTGAACGCACGCATCTCTGTGTTTGGGCAACGAACGACTTGTACGCTGCCAGCGCAAAGCGGTAGACTCTTTGGTAGTGGATGCGGATTTCTTTGCGCGACGGAAGCTTCCTGGGTCCGGAGGGCTGGAAAAAGTGTATTCGCCACCGCCGGGCCCGGTTGTTCCTTTTCACCATCGTCAACGACGACGGCGCCCCGCAGCACTTCGGTTTCGATCTCGACGATCCCGAGGTGCTGTTCTTCACCCGCCAGGAGGTGGCGCGTCTGGCCGAAGGCGAGTCCGCGGCAACGCCGTGATTCCAACGGCTCGGATCACCCCCTGTTCGGGCGGGATTGATCACCCCACGCGCTAACCCGGCACGCATCCAGAAAATCGTGCGGCCAGGGGGTTGCCAAGGGTACGGATTGTGGTATAGTGAGCCCCGACCACATGTTTTTTGGAGTGCAGGCGGGCTCCTAAACGCGATCGGTTGCGTTCGAGGCCCCGAATCCCATGGAAGGTCTTCAATGAGCGAAACACTTACGGGTATTTTGAAGCGCGTCAACAAGGATCAGTATTCCCTGCGGACGGGAGACCGGTCGTACCGGCCCGGGCCGCTGATGGCGTCGGTCGCGCCGGACCTGGTCCGCCGTTTCGGACTGGTCGAAGGCGCGAAGGTTACCGGCCAGGTGGACGAGAAGAAAGGCAAACGTGTTCTGGTCTCCGTCGAGAAGGTAGGGGGGGTGGCACCGGAAGCGTTTCGCCGCCGGCCGCGCTTCAGCGACCTGGTCGCCGTCGATCCCTACGAGCGGTTCAATCTCGGCGCCTGCAAGCAGGAAAGCATGCGGATCGTCGATCTGATCTCGCCGGTCGGCAAGGGCTCGCGCCAGTTGATTGTCTCGCCGCCCAAGGCGGGCAAGACCGTCCTGCTCGAGCAGATGTCGCACGCCATCCTTCATGATAAGCCGCGGACCCGGATCATCGTGCTGCTGATCGATGAGCGGCCGGAGGAGGTCACGCATTTTCGCCGGAGTTGCGAGGGCGTGGAGGTCGTGGCCAGCACGAGCGACCACGTCGCCGAGGAGCATTGCGAGTTGGCGGAGTTTATGCTGGCTCATGTGCAGACGGAATTGGAATGCGGCCACCACGTGGTCCTGATGATCGATAGTCTCACGCGCGTCGGCCGGGCGTTCAACAGCCGGCCTCGGCGGGGCGGCGAATCCTCCCGTCCCACCATGAGTGGCGGATTGGAGGCGGGCATCCTGGAAGTGCCCCGGCGTCTGTTCGGATTGGCCCGCAATATCGAAGACGGCGGCTCCGTCACGATCATCGCCACCTGCTTAGTCGATACCGGCTCCAAGATGGATCAACTGATCTTCGAGGAATTCAAGGGCACCGGCAACAGCGAGCTGGTCCTGGACCGGCAACTGGCCGAGCTGCGCATCTTCCCGGCCATCAACATCCCCGCCAGCGGCACCCGCAAAGAGGCCAAGCTCTACAGCGCGCAGCACATGAAGGGCCTGGTCACGCTGCGCCGCGTGATCGCGAACTACCAGCCGCGTGACGCGATGGAAGCCCTCCACAAGCTGCTGCGCAAGTACCCGACGAACGAGCAGTTCCTGGACGCCATGTCCCGCAGCGGACAATCTATGTAGCCGCCGGGGAGGCGGAAGCTCCAAATCCCAAGCGAATTCAAAACATGTCATTGCGAGCGAAACGCGGCAATCTAAAGCACCAATGATCGAAACGCTGGTGCCCGGCCGGTGCGTTGTTTTGAATTTTGGATTTCGGTCGTTGGGATTTGTCTGAGATTTCGGATTTGGTGCTTTGGTCGCGGGACCAGCGCTGCCCGGTGAGCCGCGCCACAGAAGGGCCGGCGGCTCCGTTCTCCGCCGGCCCTTGTCTACCTGCCGAGAATGTCATTGCGAGCGTAGCGAAGCAATCTCTCGCCCAC
Organism: uncultured Pirellulales bacterium; assembly: GCA_964354535.1. GTDB lineage: Bacteria > Planctomycetota > Phycisphaerae > Sedimentisphaerales > Anaerobacaceae > PLanc-01. The sequence continues at coordinate 6,243 of CAYHAJ010000474.1, read as the reverse complement.
CACGGCTGCACGACTCACGGCGAGGCAAGCGGATGGCCGACGCCGATGTCGTCGACGTAGATCACGCCTTTGCCACCTGCCGCCGGCTTATTCTTGTCGCCCACGCCGATGGTCAGCTTCTTGACGCCAGCCAGGTTCACGCCCTGGAGATCGCTGAACGGGATCATCCACTTCGTCCAGTCGATGGTTTGTACCGCCGCAGGATCGGGGTGCGTCAGTGTCTTGATCTGCCCGGCGTTGTCCTCGACAACTACATACAACGGCGCGGGGTCGTTGCTCGGCTGCTCGGCCCCGATTGTCTGGACCTGCCAAGGACCGGTGACGGCGCCCGTCAGGGACACATCGGAGAACTGCGCCACGGTCAGCACCCCAAGCGTGTGGCTCGTGACCGCCAGCCCGATATAGACCTCGGCGGCCATGACGATCGGCTGGGGATTAGGAGAGTCGCTCAGGACCCCCGTGGTGGCGTCCGGTTGACAGATGGTCCAGGTCTTGCCGTCCTGGGAATAGTAACCGGTGAAGTTGCCGCCCTGACGCTCCAGCTTCACCCAGAGGGGCAAGGTGATCGCGCCGGTATTGCTATGGGCCGAAATGGCGCTGGCGCCGGCCCGCGGTCGATTCTGGAAAGCCCGGCGGCCGTCGGGCGTAGGGCACATCAGCGCGTACTTGGAGGCCGGATCGAGACTCTCACGAATCATCACGCCGGCTTTCGCCCACACGTTCGTGTTGGTCAGACTGTGAATCTTCGCGACGATGGCGCCGTCGCCTTTGAGTCTTCTGCAGGCGAAGCGGAACTGATCGGAGGCGAGCCAGATGTCGGCGCCGCCGCCACTCATCAAAATGCTGCCGTCGGCGCGCTCGACGAACGCCGGCGGGTAGCCGGCGCGGAAGTATAACATGAGGGCATCGGCCCCATTGGTCATCCAGTCCTGCGGCTGGTCGAAGGTCCGCCGCGCCTCGGAGTAGAAGGGCGAACCGACGTTGTTGTACTCGAGGGGCATGGCCTGACGGCCGCCGTGAACGGTCGTCTGTTCGGCAAACGGAGCGGTGGTGTGGCCGACGCGCGCGCCGGTCTTGTTGGTCTCGCCATCGATCCAGGCATCATAGATCCGGCGGCCCTCTTCGTCGGTATAACTCTCGAAGTCGTCCACGACAGTGCATTCCCGCGTGGAGAAGCTCCAAAGGTCACCTTCCCAAACGCCGGGGCTCGCGGTCTCGTTGACCTCGTTGATCTTCCAGTAGTACATTCTGCCCAAGTTCAACGGGCCTGGATCGAAACTGGCGTCGCGAACGGTAGCGACCACGGCCGTGCCTTTGGCCACGGCCTCTTTGTCGACGCCGAAACAGACTTGATGCGAGGCAGCTTCCCGACCGGCCTGCCATCTCAGGACAGTGTTCACACTCACGCCGGTTTGGTCGGAGGCCGGCTGGGGCTGTCGCGCCTGGGTGGGAAGGTAGAAGAACCGCACCTCGCTCAGGCCGACAGAGGGTGCCGTGCCCCAACCCTTCTCGATCGTCAGCTTGACATGCCGGGCCGCGACCCCGGCGAAGCTGACGGTCGTGTTCGCCGTGTAGCCGGGCTGGCCCGGCGCCCGGGCAACCTCCGGCACGCCGCTCAGGGGCGTCCACGTCGTGCCGTCGGTGGAGTATTCGATCTTGATGTTCTTGGCCCCGAAGCCGATGAAGGGCTCGACCAGTTGGTTCGAGTTCCAGATGCGCAGCTCAGACAGCCGGTAGACCTTGTCGAACTCGTACTGAATCCACTGTGGCAGTACGCCTTGGCTTGCCCACATGTCTGCCCCATTCGTCGAATGCCCATCGTTCTGACCGAGCCCGGAGCCATCGACCGTCTTTTCCGGCCCCATGCCGCGTTGCCCGCTGGACGCCGTGGCGAGGACGTTCTTGACGGGGTAGGCAATCGCTTCGGTCGTGAATTCCAGGACCGGCCCCTTGCAGATCGCGGAATCCGGGGGTACGCCGACTTCATCGATCCGCCAGTAATAGGTTCGGCCAGACTCCAGCAGACCTTCAGGGTCATACGTGGTCTGGGTCTGACCCTGGCTGACCAGCACGCCCGGGGGATTGCCGCGCTCGGCGTTGCTGACGGCGGCGAACGATGTCCCGAAGTAGACATCATGGGTCTTCACAAATGACGGCGCCGCCCAGCGCAGGATCGCATCGCGTGCCACGTCCAAAGCGTGGGCCGCAGGACTCGCGACGTACTCCATGAGAACCTTGAGATCTTTCGCGTCCACAATGCCGTCGCCCCAGGCAAACGGCCCGATGTCACACAGGGGCTGATTGCGCCCCCAGTTGTCTGCCAAGACAGCCATGTCCTTCGCATCGACCGCACCGTCGCTGTTGAGGTCCACGACCGGGATGATCGGGGCCTGCCAGTTGTCCCAGGTATTGCCGGAGTTCGTGGTGAAGATCAGCTTGGAACCGTCCGGCGAGGGGACCGGTATGATCTCGTGCGTGGAATGGTTGACCCGAGGGCCAAGGTTCACCGGCGCTTGCCAGGGAGAAGAAACGGTCGCCCGCCGGGTCATCCACATGTCGGAACCGCCATAGCCACCCGGGCGCGGGGTCGCGCTCACCTGGAAGTTGTCCGAGAAGAAGAGCACCAACTCGTCCGGCGAGAGGAACAGGATATTCTCGTTGTAGGGACTGTTCACGACGGGTCCGAGATTCACCGGTTCGCCCCACGGATCGTTCGTCGTCGTCCGTCTTGTCACATAGAAATCACCCGCACCGTATCCGCCGGGGCGAAATGAGCTGAAATAGAGTTCCAAGCCATCTGCAGATACTTGGGGGCAACCATCGATAGCGGAGCTGTTCACCTTCGGGCCCAGATTCACGACTGGTCCCCAGAGGGCGTTTTTCGTTGCCCGTGTCGCCATGTATACGTCGTAGTTGCCCTGCCCACCGGTCCGATTGGACTCGAAATAGAGTGTAAGCCCATCGGCTGAAAGGCTGGAACCGCTGTCATTTCGTGAGCTATTGACGCCAGGTCCAAGATTCTCCGGGGGCCCCCAGTTCTCATTGATCGAGCTGCGTTTCAATACCCACACGTCCCAAGCACCCTGGCCACCGGGCCGGTCCGACGAGAGGTAGATCTCCAGCCCGTCCCGAGAGAGGCCAACGATGCTCTCGTGTGCCGGGTCGATCACCGGAATGACGGTCTTCAGGTCCACCGGCTCGCCGAAGGTGAAACCTGCATGTGCCGGCGGTGCATCCAGACCGGCGAGCAGACCGAAACCCAACAACGACACCACGAACATCGGAATCTCAAACGATTTCATGTTGCCCCTTCCCTTCTGCCCAAAGGCGATACACAGTACTGGAACTTCGTTTTCGCGTTTCTCTGCAGAGACGATGAATTGATAATCGGAGGGACCGTCGGTGACACGCCGGAAGCCCCGTGGCGCACCGAACGTGAAATTGGAGGACGAACCCTGGCTGAGAACGCTGGACCAGCGCCTCATATCGGCCACGGCCTTGGCCCGGTCGTGCAGGTAATCGTAATAGCGAGCACGGTCGGAGTAGGCGTATGCGTCCTGTGGATCGGCCTCTATTCTGCGGGTGTAGAAGGCCGCCATCCGGCGGATGTGTTCGTCCAGCGTGTGACTTGGACCGAGTGCTTCGAGGGTCGGGACGTCCGGGGCGACAGAGGCGGCCCAAATCTCATCGTACGGCGGGCCCAGACAGAAGGCTACGTCGGTCCCCCGGGGAGACCAGCAGACGCCATTGATCTGGCCGTCGAGAATACCGCGAACCTCCTTTCTCTGAAGACCATAGAGCCACAGGCCGGTCTTGCCTTTCCACGCGTCGCTGCCGCCCAGGCAGACCTCGCGCCCTGTGGGAGACCACGCGACCCCGCCCCGAGCCGGAAGAGGCACCGGCCACGTGGCGACCAATTTCTGCGAAGCGAGGTCTTTGACTTTCAGGGAAGCATCTTCCAGGTAAGCCACGTGCTTTTGACCGGGCGAAAGGGCGGGGGACTCGTACGGGCACGCCAGGACGGGTCGGACCAACGCTTCTTTGCCTTCCATCGGGATGGAACAGAGCATCCTGTCCACACGCGATTGAAAGTAGACGGTCGTTGCATCCTCGCTCCACGAGGGCCAGCCACCCCGCGCCAGGCATCTGGGTTCCGTGCCGTCGGGTTTCATCACCCAGACCTCTTCGTCGGTCACCCGAGATTGCGGCCCCCCGCGCTCGGCCGCGGCCAGTTCCTCCAGCCGCAGGCCTCGGCGATCCCGCACGAAGGCGAGGTATTTCCCATCGGGCGACCATCTCGGATCTTTGCCGGGGACGATCAGCAGGTCGGTTTCCTTTGTGGCGGGGTCAAAGATCGCCACGCCGCTCCTACCCTGCACGCCGAGGCTGAACGCCAACTTCTTCCCATCCGGCGACCATGCCGCACTGAATCCATCCGTGGTGAGACGCCGGCCTTTGGCTGTAAGGCCGCGATAGGTCTCCTCGGCCTCCACCATCGGCAAAAAGGCTCCTCCCACCGGCTCCCGGTCCGCCGGATGCCAGGAGCGCCCGGCCTCCAGCGTGTCAAACACATATTGGGCGCACCAATCTTGGAACTGGCTGCGGGTGTCGTAGCCCGGGCCGACGATCTGGCGGTACAGGGCCGTGGCCTGGTCGTACTCGCCCAAGGCGGTCAGGGCACAGAAGACGTGGTACTGTCGCAGGGGCGAAAGATCTTTCGCCCCTACAGAGTCGGCAAGGACTCGCTCATAGTCGCCCATCCGCAGCAGGGTCTCGGACCGTTGGGTGGCCAAGTCAAGGTACTCCGGGCTCTCCTTGGGCGTGAGGGTCAGCGCGTTATCGTAATCCGCAATAGCATCCTGGTAGCGCCCCAGTTCCCGCCAGGCAACTGCCCGCAGCGAGTAGCCCAGCGGGTCGCGCGGCCGCGAGATGGTCATGCCCAGCCCATCCGCCTGTAGCCGGTCGTACTTCCGCGAGGCATAGTACGTGTAGGCCCGCAATCGGCGGGCCTCGTAGTGACTGGGATCGAGCTTCAGTGCTTTATCGAGCGCGGCAAGCTGCTCCTTGATCGTAAGGGCGGTCATGGCCCGCAGGAAATACGCTTCGGCGGTCTCCGGAAGCAGGGCCTCGGCTTGGCGGCGGTGCTCCTCAATCTCCTCGAGTCTCTGGGCGTTCGGAGATCCAGTTTCCCAGAGGATGCGTGCCAGGAGTGCATGGGCCGCTCCGGCAATCTCCGGGCGGTCACTGAGTAGACCATTCAGGATGGTCACGGCCTCTTTGGAACGCCGGTTGTCGACAAGGATACCGGCCTGCAGAAGCTGCGCTTCGGGTCCGACGTGCTCGCTGCCCAAGACAGGCTTGATCGTCTCCAGCGCAGCTTCACGGTCCCCCTTGGCGTACTGCTCGCGCGCCTGGGACAGGATGCCCCGATCCCGGAAGCCTTCGGCCTCGGCGAGTTGGAGCCGGTCCCGATTCCACAGGGAAAGCAGGACCACCGCCGCACCAGCGATGACGACGGCGGCCAGCGCGGCGATGGTCTGCCAGCGGTGCCGGCGGAGGAACTTGCGCAGGCGATAGGCTGTACTGGGCCCTCGGGCGAGGATGGGTTCATGCTCCAAATGCCGCCGCACGTCTTCAGCCAAGCCGCTGGCGGTTTCATACCGGCGGGCGCGGTCCTTCTCCAGCGACTTCATGACGATCCAGTCGAGGTCGCCCCGGACCTGCTGGTAGGGTGTGCCGCGCACACGATCTGCGCTGCAGGCGCTCTTCGTAGGTCGTGCGTCCCCGCACGACGTCTTACAGGCGAGCGGGACGCTCGCCCCACGAAGAGCGGTCCGAATCCGAGTTGAGGGTTTGACCGGCTCTTGCTCTCGGATGACGCGTTGCATCTCGATATAGCCGGCCTTACGAAGCTCTTCTTCGCTGAAGGGCGTCGTCCCGGTCAGGAGTTCATAGAGGAGGACGCCCAGCGAGTAGATGTCGGTGCGGGTATCGATGTCCAGATCGCTCAATTCCGCCTGCTCTGGACTCATGTAAGCGGGGGTGCCGATGACGTGCGCGTAGCGGGTAAAGAGCGTCTTTTCCGTCAGTTTCTGGTTGGTGGCCTTGGCGATGCCGAAGTCGATGACTTTGGCGAGAGGCTGCCCATCATGGTGGGTCACCATGACGTTGGAAGGCTTGATATCCCGGTGGATGATCCCTCTTTGGTGCGCATGCTGGACGGCGTGGCAGACTTGGAGGAAC
>CAYHAJ010000473.1:0-5719 GCA_964354535.1 uncultured Pirellulales bacterium | reverse complement strand
GAGCGTAGGTCAACCGCGCGTCCCGACCGGACATGAGCCGTACCGGCCCGCGTGTCGGCGCGGCGAACATCGCAGGCCGCTGGCCCTCGAGGAGAACCAGGCTCGTGCTCGTGCCGAATTGTGACACAGTCTGGCAGCTTGAGCGTGTCTTCCTATGCGAGGGAACACCTCGGAAAAGCACGGTCAAACAAGTTTGGCTGTGGCACCCGCGGTGCGACGAATACGGGTACGTCACGAGCTTGGCAGGTCGGGGAAGGCTTGGGCGACGGCGGCGTTGGTGAGCTTGTGATTGGCCAGGTTGATGGCGGCGGCGTGGCCGGAATCGAGGGCTGCGAACGCCTCCAGGCCTTTCGAGGCGAGTTGGCGGACGTAGGGCAGTGTGGCGTTGCACAGGGCCAGAGTCGAGGTTCGGCTGACCGCGCCCGGGATGTTCGTCACGCAATAGTGTACGACCCCGTCTACGACGTAGATGGGGTCGCTGTGCGTGGTAGGGCGAGACATCTCCGTGCAGCCGCCCTGGTCGATAGAAACGTCCACGATCACGCTGCCGGGCTTCATCTTCCTCAAGAGAGAGCGGGGGATCAAAATGGGAGCCCGACCACCCGGGATCAGAACAGCGCCGACGACCAGGTCCGCACGGATCGCATAATCTTCGATCGTGTGTGGATCGCTGTAGATCGTTGTGACGTTGGCGGGCATCACCTCGTCGAGATAGCGCAACCGGTCGAGGTTGATGTCCATGATGGTGACGTTCGCGGCCAGGCCGGCGGCCATACGGGCGGCGTTCGTGCCGACGACCCCGGCTCCCAGGACCAGGACGTTGGCCGGGGCCACGCCGGGGACGCCGCCCAGCAGGATGCCCTGACCCATCATCGGCCGTTCGAGGCATTTCGCTCCCTCCTGGATCGACATCCGGCCGGCAATCTCGCTCATGGGGGTCAACAGGGGCAGCCGGCCCTGCGGGTCCTGGAGTGTCTCGTAGGCGACCGCCACGATGCCTGCGTCCAAGCAAGCGGCCGTCAAGTCCCGTGAGGCGGCGAAATGGAAATAGCAGAACAGAATCTGGTCTGCGTGAAACCGTGTGATCTCCGGTGGCTGCGGCTCCTTGACTTTCACGATCAACTCGGCCCGCCGGTAGATTGCGTCGGCAGACTCCACAATCTGGGCGCCGACGGAAGAATATCGTCCGTCGTCGAAACCGCTACCGACTCCGGCGTCTTTTTCGATCAGCACGGTGTGTCCATCCCTGGTCAGCAACTCCGCGCCGACGGGCAACAGGCCCACCCGGTATTCATCTTTCTTGATCTCTTTCGGAACGCCAATAATCATGCTCATTCCCTTTGCTGACTACGGATCAGGATCGACCGCCGTCTTGAGTCTCCTTGTCTTTGGGCCAGATCACTGTCATGTTCCCGGCAAATGCAGGGTAGGAGCAGATATACCAATGCACCTCCTCAGGATGGCCCGCATAGAGGAGAAGGGCGTTCACATTCTCAACCCACATGCTCGACTTCCCCCGGTCCACAAGGCGAGATACGCATCACGTTCTGCCAAGTTCAGTCCGTTATGCCCAGGTCGTCTTTCGTGAGAATCGCTTCGAAGGTGTAACCCGCGGCGGTGATGTTCTCGCCGGCGCCTTGCTTGCGGTCGATGACGCAGACGATCTTCTTGACCTTGGCGCCGGCGTCGGTGATGACCTTGGCCGCTTCGAGGACCTGGCCGCCGGTGGTGGCAATATCCTCGACGAGCAGCACGACATCGCCCGGGCTGAGCGTGCCTTCGACGAGCTTGCTCGTGCCGTAGTCTTTCTTGCTGTTGCGGACGATGATCCAGTTTTTGCCGGTCTGCATGGCCGTGGCCGCTGCCAGCGCCACGCCACCCAGCTCCGCCCCGGCGATCAGCGTCACATCGTCTGTCATATGCCTGGCGAACTCCTTGCCGAGCGCCTTGAGGATATCGGGCTTGGTCTCGAAAAGATACTTGTCGAGATAGTACTTGCTGCGCTTGCCGCTGCGAAGAATGAAATCGCCTTCGAGGTAGGCTGTTTCCTTGATACGCTTGATGAGTTCGTTTCGGGTCATAACAGCATCCTTATTGTCTGTCATGCTGAACGAAGTGAAGCATCTGGCCTGCGGACGAGACGATCCCTTTTATACAAGGGCCAGATCCTTCGCTGCGCTCAGGATGACAGGTACAGATACGGCACTATACTTTCAATTCGACTTTCCGGCCCAATTCCTTCTTATACCTCTTGCGGATCGGGGCCACGATGGTTCGGAGGAATTCATCGACCTGCTGGGGGGCCCGGCCGACGTAGGCCGCCGGGTTGAGGACCTTGGCGAAGTCGATCTCTGCGAACGAGATGTCTGTTCGCAGCCGGTTGATCAGGTCGTTGGATCGGCCGAAGCGCTTGACCTCGGCGGAGGCGGCCTGGGCGTGCAGGCGGATCTTCTCATGCAGCTCCTGGCGGTTGCCGCCGGCCTTGACGGCCGCCATCAGGATGTTTTCGCTCGCCATAAACGGCAGCTCGGCGGCGACGTGGGCCTCGATCACCTTCGGGTAGACGACCAGCCCGTCGAAGACGTTCAGCAGGATCTGCAGGATGCCATCGACCGCCAGAAACGCTTCGGGAAGGACGACGCGCCGATTGGAGGAATCGTCCAGGGTCCGCTCGAACCACTGCTCGGAAGCGGTCATGGGCGGGCTGGTCGCGATGCTCAGGACCAGCCGGGCGAGGCCGGTTACCCGCTCGCAGCGCATCGGATTTCTCTTGTAGGGCATGGCCGACGAGCCGACCTGGTATTTCTCGAAAGGCTCCTCCATCTCCTTGAGATTCGCCAGCAGCCGCAGGTCGTTGCAGGCCTTGTGGGCCGACTGGGCGACCAGGGCGAGCGTGTTGATGACGAGCGTGTCGAGCTTGCGCTGGTAGGTCTGGCCGGTGACGGCGCAGGCCTTCTTGAAGTCGAACGCCTCGGCGACCATCTTGTCGAGCCGCTTGACCTTGGCGTGATTGCCGTCGAAGAGCTCCAGGAAGGAGGCTTGGGTGCCGGTGACGCCTTTGACCCCCCGGAACAGCAGCGTCGCGATCCGATGCTCGATCTCCTCCAGGTCCAGCGCAAACTCATAGGCCCAGAGTGTCGCTCGTTTGCCGACCGTGGTCAGTTGGGCGGGCTGGTAGTGCGTGAAGGACAACGTGGGCAGGGAGCGGTACTCGGCCGCGAATTTTCCCAGCAGGTCGATCACGGCCGCCACTTTGCCCGCGATCAGCCTCAGGCCCTCCCGCATGAGGATCAGGTCGGTGTTGTCGGTGACGTAGCAGCTCGTCGTGCCCAGGTGGATGATCGGGGCCGCTTTCGGGGCCGCGTCGCCAAACGTGCGGATGTGCGCCATGACGTCATGGCGCAGCTCCTGCTCGTAGCGGGCGGCCTTTTTGAAGTCGATGTCATCGAGGTGCTGGGCCATCTGATCGATCTGGCCCTGCCTGATGTTCAGGCCGAGCTGCTTCTCGGCCCTGGCCAGCTCCAGCCAGAGCCGTCGCCAGGTGCTGAACTTCTTCTGTGGACCGAACAACTCCGCCATCTCGGGCGAAGCGTTCCGCTCGACGAGCGGACTGGTGTAAATGCTTCTGTCTTCTGCCATCCTTTAGCGACCTCCTGGGCCTTCTTTTCGTTTATTGTCTTGCCGGAGCCCACCAAGTGCAATAGTGAGCTCTCTTGTTAGTTGTTGTTATCGCGAGCACGTACTTGCCTCCGGGTTCCGGCCCAAATTGGCTACCATTGGGCGGTACGAGTTGTTCGAAGCCCTCCGGAACACGCCCGATCCGGACCTGGGAACCTGCCGCTGGCACCGGCTGGATGGCCCTGATCCGCCAGCACGTTGAAAAACTGAAGGTGTGGTCGTAGCGTGCGCCAAGCTCCTGACGCACGACGAGGTCGAGAATCCGTTCGTCTTCTTGGTACGGGAACTGCAGGATCGCCGTGTACGGAGGCTCGCGTGTGATGTAGGGTGCTTGGACGGGCTCCAAAGTGAACGACCAGTACCCGCCCATCAGCAAGGCTCCCATTGTACCCACCAGACAGGCGACAGTCTTAGCGTTGCCTCGCATACTCTCTCTCCGCGAAATCCAGAAAGGCGCGATCGACGCCATACGTTTGATAGCAGGGCCAGTCCGTTTCAAATCCAAACGAGTACTTCTTGCCGGGTTGTGGAACGAAAGGCCGGCCGCTGGGGACCATCTGCTCAAAACCATCGGGGACCTGTCCCACGGTGATCTGGAATCCTTCGGCAGAGATCGGCTTTCTCGCTATGATCTCCCAATGGACCTCCATATTCAGGTTGTGCCATTGATGAACCTTCACATAGGGCGGTATGTTCGGGTCCGGTACGGTGTCGAAGATCCAAACTCGCAGCAGATGAGGGCGCAGAGAAGGGCAACCTTTCGCATAGACAATCTGATAGGTGAGTGGCTGCTCGCTGATCTTCTTAGCCATTGGGGGTGCTTGGTCACATGGTCCGCAGCCACCGCACAGCACTGTGACCAGGGCTGTGAATAGCGTGGAGAGAACCGCCTTGCGGATGAATCTTCCCATCTGCCGGCTTTCAGAGCGATAGACAGTCATCCCAATTTCACCAATCGTTGGGCGAGCAGTTCTTCGATCTCGTCAATATCCTTTTTGCTCAGGTTCCAGTCGGCAGCGCCGACGGTCTCCGTGATCTGGCTGGGCCGGCGGGCGCCGACGATCGCGGCGGTCACCTCGGGTCGGCGCAGGACCCAACTGATCGCCAGCTGGGCGACGGGTCGGCCGTGGCGCTGGGCGATTTTCCGGAGGTCCTCAACCAACTCCAGACTCGCCGAGAACGCCGGCTCCTGGAATTCCGGCATTCGCCGGCGGTGGTCGTCGGGCGCCAGGGCGGCCAGTCGCTCAGGGCTGAATTTGCCGGTCAGCAGACCCCGCTCCATGGGGCTGTAGGCAACGACGCCGATGTGATGCTGCGCACAATAGCCGAGCAATTCCTTTTCGACCTCCCGGCGCAACATGCTGTAGGGGGGCTGGAGGGAAGCGACCGGATGAATCCGGCTGACTCGTTCTATCTGCTCGATGTTGTAGTTGCAGACGCCCAAATAGCGCACCTTACCCTCGCCGGCGAGCCGGGCCATTTCCTCCCAGGCCTCCTCGATATCCTCCGCCGGATCGGGCCAATGCATCTGATAAAGGTCGATCCTCTCGACACCGAGGCGCTTCAGGCTGGCCTCACACTCCCGACGGATGCTATCCCGTTTGAGGTGCACGACCTTCTCTTTACGCTCATTCCACAGGATGCCGCACTTGGTGGCAATGATGGGCCTGTGCCTGGTCTGTCGCAGGGCCTGACCCACCAGTTCCTCGGAATGGCCGAGGCCGTAGGCGGGAGCGGTATCGATCCAATTGATGCCCGCTTCGAGGGCAGCCAGAATCGCGGCCACGGCCTCGCCGTCGTCCTGCGGTCCCCAACCATACTGCCAGGGCCCACCCATCGCCCAAGTGCCCAAGCCCACCGTCGTCAGGACCAGGTCCGTAGACCCAAGTTTTCTCGTCTGCATAGGTACATTCCCCGCCAGGTTACGGATTCCTCCATAGGATATAGGGCATTCTCCGGCATAGCAATACCCTCCTGCTTCATTGCCGCGGAACCACAAACCGGGTAGAATGATGCTTCTTCCGGTCCTGTATGCCGGGCT
>CAYHAJ010000472.1:0-27656 GCA_964354535.1 uncultured Pirellulales bacterium | reverse complement strand
ATCCCTGTGATGGTAGGACGACGGCTCATTGGCTGATGCACTCCCGCATGATCCGCAGGTACTCGCGGCAGGTGTCCTTGATGTCGGGGTCGCCGGGATGCTGGTCCTGTTCGATGGAGGCGAAGCCGTGGAAGCCGACGTTCCTCAGGGCCGTGACGATCGCCTGGATGTCCATCACGCCTTTGCCGAAGGCGGGGAACTGCCGCATCACGCCGTCGATGTCGCGCATGTGCACGTTCATCAGGTGCCTGCCGACCTTGTGGATCGCGACCGCCGGGTATTCCCGCTGGAGCAGCGTCCAGCCCACGTCGATGTTGTAGCCGAGGTCGTCATCGCGGATCTGGTCCCACAGCCGCAGAAACGACGCGGCGTCCGGGATCAGGCAATGCGTGTGCTGCTCGATGGAGAACTTCATCCCCTGCGCCTTGGCCCGTTCCAGGCAGGCTTTCGTCGTCTCCACGTACGCGTTCCACACGCGGTCCCAATCGAAGCCCTCGGCGATGTCAATGTGGTACTTCTGGTCCGGCTTGGGTTTCGCGATCTCGTAGTAGCGGGGCAGATACGATGTCGGTCCTTTCAACTCGCGGGCCCAGGGCGCTACGATGTTGACCATCGGTGCGCCCAGCTTCTTCCCGATCCGGCAGCCCGCCTCGAAGTTGTTGAGGGCTTGCGTGCGGGCCGCCCGGTCCGTGCTCGACAGATCTTCCACCACCGGCTGGAACATCACGAACTGTGAGACGACCAGCTTGTTCTTCTGCAGCTTCTGGTTGACCCGCGCAATCTTGGCGTCCGTCCAGAAGTCCTTGAGGTCGCGCGGGGCCGACGCGATCAGCTCGACGCCGTCAAACCCCATCTCCCCGAGGAGATCCAGGGCCGGCTCCGGGTCCGCGCCGGCGCTCAAGGGATGAAAACACCAGCTCAGGCAACCGACTTTGACTTTGGCCTGCGGGCGGAAGGCTGGCTGTGCGGCGCGCGCCGGCAGCGACAGCCCGGAAGCCGCCAGCGCGGCGGTCTGAAGGAATTGACGGCGGTTCAAATCCAGTCGAGTCTTCATAAGTTCACTCCTTCTCATGCGTGCTGGGTACCGGCGCCAACTTCGTTCGTAGTGACGCCGTGAGGCGTTAGACGAGGAAGTAAAAAGTACAAAGGCAAAAGGAAAAAGAAGCCGTGTCATCACAAGAGTCTGCCGTTGCCTTTACTTTTTACCTTTTCCTTTTTCCCTTTTACCTTCTTTCTATGCTCTTACGAGCACACTACAAACCAAGCCTTGCCGATGCCACCCGCTGTTATCTCTTGGGCCGGGCGAATCACGATTTCACTTTTCCTCCGAAGGATACTGGGATTCGATTCTCACGGTCGTTGCCAACGGTTTGTCGTTCACGGTGCCGCCGAGGCTGCCAACGGGATTGAGGCGCACTTGCCAGCGATCCGCGATGTTGACGCCGGCCGGCGGCACGAACGTCACCGTTGCGGGCTGCGACACCGACTCATTCGTGATCTCGAAAACGTGCAGGAACAGGGTACGCGTCTCGCTGGTTGGGTCGCCAATCTCGATCCGCCAGGGACAGATCGGGGGTCTCAGCCGCCTCTCGGTCATGTGGTTGTATTGGGCGGTGGGTTCGAGCGGATGGCCCCAGGCCTCCTGGCCCGGCCCGCCGCGCAGGGCAATCTCGGCCTTCTGCGGGAGCAACGTGTGCAGGAACATCCGCGACCGGCCGCGAGACGACACTGTCTTGTCGCCGTCGGCTTCGGGCAGGCTGAGCCACGTGAGGCGATTGTCCTGATGCTGGGGCTCCGTGGGGACGTGCAGGAAGAAGTGCTGGGCGAAATCGGGCCGGGTTGCTTCCACGCGGTCGAAGACGACGAAGAACTCCCGGTCGCCGCGCAGGTACAGGAACTGGCGCGTCACCTCACGAGCCTTGGCAGCGTTATAGCCTTTGGTGATATCGGCGGCCGCATAGGTGTAGTCCTGATTGTGCTCGAAAGCTACGATGTGCCCCCGCTCGCGCGGGAACGGGCCGCCTTCATAGACGTGCCGCACAAGGCCGCCGTCGTTTTCATTGCCCTTGTTCCGGCGGGACTTCTCGCTGGGATCGAAGATCGTGACAATATTATAGATCAGCGAGCCGCCCGCATAGTAATCGGTGTCGTTATGGCCCTGCCCGCCCTGGCGCGAGACCAGCGCGCCGCCTTTGCAGATCAGGAAATGACCTTCATCATCCCGCGAATGACCGGCGAACTGCGGGCCGCAGCCGAAGAACGCCCAGGTCGCGTGGGGATCGTTCCAGGCACTGCGCATGTAGACGTGTCCCGCGCCCGGGAAGAGGTAGCCGAGCGGAAGCCCGTCCGGTGGTGTCGCCTGGAGGGACGGATCGTAGCACGCCACGCGCTGCCAGCGCTCCCGCAGCCACTCCGAGCCGCGGTCGCAGAACCACTGCGACAACCCATCGCGGAGCATCGGGGCCGCCCGGGCGAACGCGGCGGGGCGGGAGCCGTCGCCGTCGTCGATCCAGGCGGTGCGCTCGTTGTGGGGCATCATCGTATAGGCCACCCAGCGCGGCTCTTCCACCGGGTAGCCCCAGGGCTCGATCTGCTTGAACAAGTCGATCCCCGTGGCCGTGCGCCACGCGTGGAAAGCGTACGGGATGACGGTGACCGGGCCGTATGCGCCGTGGCCATAGGACTCCGACCAGACGCCGCCCATCCGGTTGAAGGCCGGCACGCACTCCGCCGGCACCCGCTGGTTCCAGGAGTCCAGGAAGGTCTTGGCGTCCCCCTCGTACTGGGAGCCTGCGCCAGTGATGGCCAGGGCGATCAGCAGCTTCTGCGTGAGCGCGTCGCGGGTGTTCCCGATATTCAGATGAATCGGCCCCCAGGTCTGGTTGTATTCCCAGTGGCCCCATTTGAGCAGGATCTTGGGCTCCTCCGTGAAGTACCGCAGCCAGGAGCCGAGAGCGTCGCCGAATAGCACCCGCTGCTGGGGCGTCAACGCATCGTAGATCCAATCATAGGCAATCGAGTGATAGCCGAAGTGGCTGCCGTTGCGATTGGCGATGAGACTGCCGTCGCCCCACTGCTTGATGATGACCTCGGCGTACGGGCGGGCGTTGCGTCCTTTCTCCCGTTCGACAAGGTAGGCGAGGCCGCAGTTCATCAAGTCCTCGGGGATCGACCACGCGTTGGTGATGTACTGGATGCTGCCCCTCTGCACCGCGGCGTCGGCACGTTGCTTGACAACCGCATAATCGGCGGCCAACGGCCCGTCGCACCGCCGGGCCAATTCCCGTACGTCCTCGATCAACAGGCGCGGATGGGCGGTCTTGACCTGATAGATGCCTTGACCGAAGCCGACGTTGAGAACGGTGGCGATAATCACATACACCGGAATACGGAATTGCGGAATCATGTCGGTACTCACTCGGTTTCAAAAGGGCATTGTGGCCACGTGCGCATCGGTCGGCTGGATCGCGTGGCCGCTCCAGCCCGAAGGGCGAAAGAGAATAGCCCAGCGATTGATCGCTGGGTACCAGAGGCCCAAGGACGAGATAAGTCCCGTCAGGGACGACAGAACGACTTCGTCCCGCCGCTGCTCTTCTTTCGCCCCTACGGGGCTTGGCATTGTTTCGGGTATAGGTACCCACCGTTGAAACGGTGGGCTATTGCCGGTCGTCCCTGCGGGACTATCTCGAAGTTGCCGAACCATGCTGACTCCCACTCGATTTGAAGGGCCCACCGTGGCATGGGCATCTTGCCCATGCGTACGACGAGCGTCCGGCCCTGCTATTGATCCTTGATCCACACGATGGAACTGATCGGGCGCGGGCCGCGCCGGCCCGAGGGTGCAGCCGTAGCGGCCTCGGTCTGGGGCACTCGGTTGTCCCGGGCGTAGTTCGGGACGGCCATGAATGCCGAGCCGTCGGCCCAGGCGCCCTTGATGACCGTCACGCCGCCCAGCAGGTCGCCTTTCCACTCCGTGGTCAGGGTGGACGCAGGGGCCAGAATCTTGTCCAGGCTCTGGTCCACCGCCTCGGTGCTGTAAAGCAACGGCCCATAGCGCAGGGCTACTTTTCCGCTCGTAGCGGCGATCTTGTCGCTGGCCTTGATCCGCTGGACCTGCATCGGCAGGACCAGGTCGATCGTGTCGCCGGCTTTCCATTGTCGCGTAATCACCGCGTAGCCCTTGTTGCTCTTGGGCTTGATGGGCGAGCCGTTCACCGAAATGGATTCCAGGCCGCTGACTTGGGGCGTGGGCGTGTAGAGTTCGCTCGTCGTGCGGTTGGGCACGCGGACGTAGAGGGAGAACCGCTTGGCAGTCTCGGGGTTGACGGTGATCGAAACCTTGCCGCTCCACGGGTAGTCGGTCTTCTGTACCATTTCGACGTTGGTGCCCGCGACCTTCTCCACCTTGATCGTGCTGCCGATGAACAGGTTGACGTAGAGGCCATTCCTGCCCTTGACGTAGGTCCAGGTGGGGATCATCAGCAGCGTGCGTGGGATATTGCCCACGCAGCACGGGCATACGTGCCAGGGATAGCGGGGGCCGTGCGCGTCCAGCGGGTTGTCATAATAGAAGTTCTTCCCGTCCTGGTCGATCGAGCCCAGCAGGGCGTTGTAGAGCGACTCCTCATACAGGTCCGCATACTTGGCGTCGTGATAGGCGAGGTTCATCTTGTACTGGAAGAAGATCAGGCCGCAAGTCGAGCAGGATTCGTTGTAGGCGTTCTGCCGCAGGGAGTAATTGGGGCCAAAGCCTTCGGAACTCTCACCGCTGCCGATGCCCCCGGTGACATAGTACTTCTTGTTGACGATGTTGTCCCAGAGGCTCATGACGGCGCTTTGGTAATCGACATCGTGGGTTTCCGCGGCCACGTCGGCCATGGCGGAGTAGTTGTAGGCCGCACGGACCGCGTGGCCGACCGCCTCATACTGCTGCTGGACCGGGACGTGGCTTTGATCGTACTCGCTGCCGTCCTTGCGGGAGTCGAGCAGGAACTTGGCCAGTTGGATGTAGCTGTCGCCGTGACTGCCGGGGCCTTCCATATCGTTGACGAACCGGCCGAACCGCACGAGCGCCTGCTCCATTTCTTGATGGCCGTCGTACCAATCCTTCTTGCCCGGTCCGAGGTTGGCGACCCAGCAGTCCGCCAGCTTCTTGGCCGCATCGTATAGACGCTTGTCGGTGCCATTGGTCAGCGTGTAGTGGTTGATCGCGGATTCGATGAAGTAGCCCGCGACGTAACCTTCGTGATCCCCCCGGTTACGTGGCGACCACCGCTCCGCCCAGCGGTTGCGGTCCGTCAGTGTGTAGGCGGTCTGCAAGTAGCCGTCCGGTTCCTGGGCGGCCAGGATCTTGGGAATCCAGTCCTCCAACGTCGCCTTCATCCTGGCCTGGGCCTGGATGATCTCCGGATCGCCCTGCGGATCGACCATCAGCGCGATGCACATCGACTCAACCGTCTGGTGTACCCAGGCGTTGGAGAACACGTAACCCTTGTGCCGCCCGTGCGGCTCGCCGCGCAGCGCCTTGGCCGCCTCGATGAAGTTATCGATCCCGCCCGGACCCTGCTTGAGATTGGGATCATTGATCTGGTTGATGCAATGGGGAATCCAGTTGACAATCAGGGCCTTGGCCCGCGAGTTCCACGGCGGGCTATCGATCTTGTAGTTCTTCGTATAGACCACGTCCAGGCGGTCCTTGGGCGGTCCCGGCACGGCTTTGACAACCAAGGTGGATGAAGCTTGTAGGGTGGGGCTTGCCCCACCGGAACTCTTCTCCGCCTTCAGTTGCAGGACATACTCACCGGCCCGCGCGAAGGTCGCGGTGGTGGCCGCCGCCTTGGCGTTCTCGAACGTGACCTTGCCGGGGCCGGAGACTTTGCTCCAGGTGGTCGTCACGCCCTCGCCTGTACCGGTCAGCGTTTTGATCGTGCCGGCCAGGTAGGTCTTGCCTCCCAGCACCACGGCGCGGTCGATTCCCGCCGTCACCATCGGGGGAAAGTCCGGCGACTTGCCGCTGTCGTACACTTTCCATTCGAGGATGCCGGTCGAATAGGTGTCGTTGGAGTCGATCTCCAGTCTGACCTTGGTGGTCTGGACTTCGGCAAAGGTCGTCGTGTTGTATTGGCTGCCGGCCACGCCGACGCCGGAGGCGTTGGCGACCGGGACGAAGCCGTTGCCGTCCCAGTAGAGCGGACGCGCCGCCTTGGGCAGACGCACGCCTTGCTGGTCGTCCCACCAGTACACGTCGATCCGGTTGGTGCTGATGGGTTGACTCCAGTCATACTGCACCCACTGGGTGCCCCTCCGGGGCCAGTTGCCATAGGACCCGCGCCGATTGTCGCGCGAGCTGCGGGGATCGTAGCCGTCGTTGAGGGCCGTCGGCCTCGTGTCGCCGGAGACGTAAGAACAGGAGGGCTTCGCCACGACAGCGAGATTGGCGCCTGTGGTGGACTCCCGGACGGGAGCGTCCTGTGCCCGTAGGGTGGGGCTTGCCCCACCGCGACCCGTCTGGTGGGGCAAGCCCCACCCTACACAGACCAACAGCGCCAACACGAAACCGAAGGATTGCTTTGCTCTCATTGGAGGTCTCCTCAGCCTGTCCTTGTTCGTAAGGTGGTCGGGCTCCCAAACGCGACTCTCTGTGTTTGGGGTCCCGTTGTGCCCACCGGTTTCGAGCGTCCACGTGACGCCCACCAGTCTACCATAGTGCTTGCCCAAGACAAGCCGCGACTATACGATCTGTTCGTCATTGCAGAACAGATGCACTCGAAGGAGCCTGTATGAAAAGGTCGCTGCTGCTTTGGTCGGTCCTGGGTACTCTGGCATGTGTCTCTCCGCGGGTGTTCGCCGCACAGGCGTTTGAAGTCTCCGATCGCCAGGTGCGTATCTCGGCGGGAGTCCTGGAGCGAGTGATTAGCCTGGCGGATGGGAATTTGAGCACGACCCGCCTGCGCGTGAGCGACCGGGAATTGCTGGGCGGCCCGGCGCTCGAATTGAGTCTCACCGTCACGCGTGCCGAACCCAACGCCCGGCCGAGGGGACTCAAGTCCGGCGAGGGCGGTTCCATCGACAGCGTGAAGACCTTCCGGCCTGGGCAACACGTGGATCCCGGCACGTACGACGACGCGACCCTCGGCCAGACAACGCGCTGGGTCGAGCCCGTTCGCATCCAAGCCAGCCAATGGGCGGACAGCTTTGCCCGCGCGACGCCGGAAGTCTCCAGGCCGGCCTCCGATGTGTCTCGTCTGACTGTCCGGGCTGTCGCTCGGGAGGGAAGCGTGCTCGACGGACTGGCCGTCACCGTGATCTATGAGGTCTATCGGGATGAGCCGGTCGTGCGCAAATGGGTGGAGATTGTTAATGAAAGCAGCGTCTGGCGCAAGATCGAGCAGTTGACAATTGACGACTTCGCTCTTGCTCCGAGTATTTCCGAGCGGGTGCCGCTGACGCCCGCCGGCTACGGTGTGGGGACGAGTATGATCGGCTTCGCCTCGTCCGATGGCACGTTCGGTGTGATCGCCGCAAACGAAATCCCCTCCGGCCTGAGGAATATCGCCGACACCGGTGCCCTGGGCTATCACCCGGAACGCTTCGAGTGGGTCCTCGGACCGGGCGAGAAATTCATCTCGGAGCCCGTGTTCCTCTACGCCTTCAGCGGTCCGGTGGAACAGACCCTCTCGGCACGCTCGACGCCCCTGGACCGGACTGTCGAAGGTCCCTTCCAACGTTTTCTGTCGCGGTACATCGGCGTCGTGGGCGAGAGGTTCCCGTGCGATGCACCCCAGTGGCTCACCTGGGCCAACTTCGGTCCCAATCTCGATGACGCCCTGATCCGTCAGCAGGCCGACCTCGCCGCCCGCGCCGGCTTCGTGCAATTCCTCATCGACGATGGCTGGCAGCGCGACCGGCTCGGCACGGAGCCGGATCGGGTCAAGTTCCCCGACTTCGCGGCCACTGCCGACTACATTCGTTCTCGTGGTCTCAAGCTGGGATTGTGGCTGTCCTGTTTCCGCGACGCGAATTCCCCCGACCGGAAAGGGATGCCCGACGCCCGCTCGCTGCCGGTGGTCACGCGGCTCGGCGGCATCGCGATGAGCTTCACGACGCCTTGGCGTGAGTACTATGCGCAGGACCTCGCCCGGCTGCGCCAACGTTATGGCGCGGTCTACTTCAAGCAGGACTTCAGCAACATCCTTTACGGCGACTTGGCGGAAAATCATCCGAACCGCACCCGCAAAGAGTCCCTCCTGCGCGGTTTGCGGGGACTGCTGGAGGCCCAGGACCGGTTGCGGGCCCTCGCGCCGGACGTGATGAACGAATTGACCCACGAGATCCTCTGGGACACGCCCGGCGCTCCGTGCGATCTGGCGGCCCTGCAGCACGCGGCGCGATACCATGTTTCGCCGAATGCCTGCCGGGGCATTGTCCCCCGGCCCAAGCCGGGTCAAGCCGCACCCGTGGTCGATCCGCAGAAGCTGCGTGCGGACTTGATCGGCGCGTGTCACCAGGCGCGGCAGATCTTCTACTCGCATCGTGGCCTGCCGTTGTATTGCCTGGAATTCTACGGCGCGGCCACCGAAGACCACCAGGGCAGCCTCACCCCCGCCGTCCAGGATCGTCAGGTCGTCAGTTGGCTCATGGGGGCGCCGCTGGTCTTCTCGGGCGACTTGAGCACGCTCTCCGTCGAGCACCTGGCGCACTACCAGAAACGCTTCGCTCTGGTCAACCGCCTGCACAAGTCGTGGGACATCTATCGTCACTTCCAGTTCAGCGGCGTGCCCGCACCGAACGATGACGACTGGCATTGGTGGGGCAAGCTGAATGAGGAAGGCTGTGGCACGGTCGTCGTGGTGCGCGGCAGCGGGGGCGTCGAGCGCCGGGCGATCAACATCCCGTGGGTCAAGCCGGACCGGCGGTATGCGGTGATCGCGTCGTTCGGTGAGCAGCGGCTGGGGACCTTCACGGGCCGTCAACTGCAAGCTGAAGGCATCGAAGTAAGCTTGCCCGCCTACGGTCAGGAGATCCTGGAACTGGCGCCGGCCGGCCGGGCCGAGAGCGCGATCCCCGACGTACACGTCGTGCATCTTCCCGACGGGGCGCTGGTGCCCGATGTGATGATGGATGGGGCCGGTGTCCTGCACATGGTCTATGGCCTGGGTGACCACGCTTGGTACGTACGTTCGGCCGATAACGGGCGGACCTTCTTGCCCGCGGTGAAGGTCAACACCGAAGGGAAAGTCACGCTCAAGATGGGCGAGCGCGGCCCCAAGCTGGCGCTGGGCCAAGGGGGATCGATTCACGTCGTCTGGGCCGATCAATGGTCGCCCGGCGTGAAGGTCTATCCCCGGTATAGCCGCAGCTTGGATGGGGCCAAGACCTTCGAGCCGCCGCGGGCATTGGCTTCGTTGTTTGGGATCGACGGGCTGACGCTGGCCGCCGATGGCGAAGGGAACGTGGTGGCGTTCTTCCATCAGGTTAGCCCCCCGCAACAAGAGATCCCGGAGGCGCACCGTCTCTATCTGGCCCGCTCAACGGACAACGGAGATACCTTCGGGCCTGAGGAACGCATGAAGATCCAGGGCATGGACGACCTGGCTTGCTCGATGTGCATGATGCGGGCTCGCATGAGCGCCGATGGCAATGTCAACCTCGCGCTCCGCGTGGCGAACGACAACATTCGGGATTTCTTCTTGCTGCGCAGCCCCAAGCGGGAGAACGCGTTCGCGCCGTTGCGCGTCAATGAGGACCGTTGGGAGTTGACGACTTGCCCGATGTGCGGGCCGGAATTGACACTGGACCCGACCGAACGGATGCTGTGCGCCTTCATGAGCCGCCACCGCGTCTATTGGTCGGCGCTGGACGAGGGCCGATTCGACCTGCACGTGGCCACGCCGGCGAATGAGAACGACGAGATCTATCCGGCCGCCTTCGGCGACGGCAAAGAGCACGTTTTGCTGGTCTGGCAGGTAGGCCCGATGGCGGTCGGACGCCAGGCCACCGTGAAATGGGCGCTCTACAAAAATGATGGGGCGTTCACCGGAAAGCAGGGGACGATTGGCGTATCCACATCGGGCACCAAGGCCACGGCTTTCTCCGGTACGGACGGCGCGTTCTACATCGTGACCACGGCAAAGTGACAACATATTCAGAACTCAGGAGAGAAGCAATGCAGAGCAACGAGATCGGCACGCTGGGCTGCCCGAAGACGAATTTGATGGACCGCCGATTGTTTCTGACGCGGCTGGCCGCCCTCGGCGGGGTGGCTGTGTCGGCGTCGAGCTTGAACCTTGTGGTTGCTGCCGAACCGCCGCGGAGTTCGGGACAGGCAACCGGCGACGCCGCCCCGTCCGCCAACGCTCGGGGCAAGGTCTTGCAGGTCCGTGGCGAGATTAAGGAATACAAAGATCCAAAGACCGGTGCCCGCGTCCGCCGCTTGACCGGCGACGGCTCCAGCAACGTGCATCCTTACTTCACCTCCTGGGCTTTCGTGGGCGACGGCGCCGATAACACCATTCTCGTATCGAATCGCTCCGGCGCCTATCAATGGTACCTGCTGGATATTCCCGCCGCGCGGCTCGTGCAACTGACGGCCGGTCAGAAGATCTCGCCCAACATGGCGTGCGTCGCGCGGAGTGGCCGGCTGTTCTACTTCGAGGGCCCGGTGCTCCACTCGGTCACGATCGACACGCTCGAAGACCGCGAGCTGTACCGGGTGCCGGCCGGCTTCAAACCGGCTCTGCCCACCTGCACCGCGGACGGCCGCTACGTGGCCTTCGCCTACTGCCAGGAGACCACGCTGAGCACGGAGACCGGCCGCATCTACGCCACGATGCACGAGCGCTACTACCAGCATCCGCACTCGGTGGTCATGCGGATCGATACGCAGAAGGGGGACGCCGTGGCCGCCTGGGGCGAGCCGACGTGGATCAGCCATACCCTGATCCATCCCACGCAACCCAACCTCATCGTGTTCTGTCACGAAGGCGGCGGCACCTGCGTGGCGCAGCGGATGTGGATTGTGAACCTCGAAGACATGCAGATGCGAAAAGCCGCGCCGCTCTACCCGCAGCGGCCGGGCGAATCGTGCGTCCACGAGTACTTCACCCAGCAGGGCGACGTGGGCTTCCAGTACTCGCTGGACCGCCCGGACGGCAAACGCGAGGAGTACAACGCCTACATCCGGCCCGACGGTACCTGGGTTCGCCAGTACCTCTTCCCGGGCCAGCGTCCGGGCCACATCCAGTCGAACTCGGACAACAGCCTGGTGGTAGGCGACCGGGCTTTTCTTAGCCCGGACGACAAAGAGGGCGCCAAGTACATGAGCCTGATGACCCACGCCAACGGCCGCGTCCAGATCCGGCGCCTGGCCTGGCACGGCGGCTCCTGGCTCACCCAGAGCAGCCACGGCCATCCCAGCTTCAGCCCGGACGACCGCTGGGTGATCTACAACTCCGACGCCGAAAAGGCCGACAACGTCTACATGGCCGATGTGCAGAGTCTATAGCAAGACCTTGAAGGAGGATCTGCGGGGATGAACGCAATGCGAAATCTCATCTTGGTGCTCTGTCTGACGGCAGGCGTATTCGAGGGTTGGGTGGCGGCCCGAGATTCTGCCGCTCGACCGGAGGCGGCCTTCAAGCTCATTGAGGATGCGGTCGCGAAGGAGGAGATCCCAGGCGCCGTCGCCCTCGTCGCACACCGCGGCAAGATCGTGCGCGAAGCGGCCTATGGTTTGAGCGACATTGAGAATCACGTGCCGTTCACTGCCGACACGGTTTGCTGGATTGCCTCCGTTACGAAGCCGGTGACGACCGCGGCGGTCATGAAGCTGGTCGAGGAGGGTAAACTGCGCCTGGACGACCCGGTGGAGAAATACATCCCCGAGTTCCGGGCGCAGCGAGACAAGGACGGCCGCCACCACGCGATCACGATCCGGCAACTACTGACCCACACCGCCGGCCTGCCGGGCGACCCGCCTACCCGCAAAGATGTGTTCGACCCCGAGTGGCGGGGTAAGACCGTGGCCGAGACGATCGGCCCGATCGCACAGGCGCGGCTTCTGTTCACGCCCGGCGCCAAGGTCCAGTACTCCAACACCGGCTTCTATGTTCTGGGCCGCCTCATCGAGATCGCTGCCGGCCGGCCCTATGCCGATTACGTGAAGGAAACGATCCTCGATCCGCTGGGGATGAAGGACTCGTACTATCCGCGCTCTCTCGCGACCCTGGAGCCTCGGCGGATTGCCTCCGTGTACCGTCAGCGGCAGGGCGAGCGGTTCCTGTACTTCCGCTACGAGCCGAGGATGGCCACGCGGAACGACACGCCCGACGGCGGTCTGTTCTGCACGGCGCGAGATTTGCTGAAGTTCTCCCAGATGTTCCTCGATAACGACGGCCGAGTCCTGGCGCAGGATTCGGTGCGACAGATGCTCCAAGAGCAGGCGCCGGGTCGCGGCCTCGGTTGGGCCTTCGAACGCGGCGGCTTCGCGCATGGTGGTTCCAGCGGCGCCTATGCCTGGGGGGATCCCAACACGGGTTTGGTGGCGGTGCTCCTGATTCAGTACAACGAATTCCGTCGCATTCCGCGCTTGCACACAGAATTCATTGAGGCGGTGCGCGCTGCGTATTCAGGGCAAGCATCTTCACTTACCCAAGACGCCGTGCGGGGCCCCTCGCCTTCGCGGGGGGAGCCTGCCCCCGGCTTGACTGGGGGCACGACCTACGAAGAGCCGGCGCGGCCGGCCGGCATTTCTCTTGTAGCTCCGGAGGATGGGGGGACGCCGCGCGAGGCGAGCCGGATTGTCGCTGTGGGGCAAGGTGAATTTCGGATTCGTGCCTGTACCGAAGAGGGGCGCAGTGTGTTGACGCATGCGGCCTCGCGTGTCGATCTGATCTGCCGTAATGGCAGCGACAAGCCCCAGGAGGTCACGTTGCACCTGGACCTCTCCGATGACGGGCGCCGGACCAATGCGGACAACAACACCTTCGGGGGCATGTCCACCCGCGACTTCCTTTTCATCCAGCCGCCGGGCCGGCCTTGGCAACAGATCAACGGCTCGGTCGCAGGCTGGATCTGCACGGTGCGATTCTCCGCGCCGCCCGGCGAGACCAAAGTCGGTTTGAGCCCCTGGTACACGTATGGCGACTATGTGCGCTTCATCCGATCGCTCCCGGATCATGCTCATCTGCAGAAGACGCGGCTCGGCACGAGCGATGTCGGCCGGGAGCACTGGGAGTTGACCATCACCGACCCGGGCGTCCCCCTGGAACGCAAGCGGACGATCTTCTGGCACGCGCGGGAACATGCCTATGAGAGCTTCTCCTCCTACGCGATGGAGGGGCTTGTCGCGTACCTCCTGTCCGATGCCGCCGCCAATTCGCGCCGGCGCTATCAGTTCGTGCTGCACCCGATGACCAATGTAGACGGCGTCGCGCAGGGCTACGAGTATCGCAGCGGCTATGATTACCCCCAGCCGCGCGGCACCGCCACGGGCAAGCTGACCTTCGACGCGATGGACCGGCTCCGGCCCCATTTCGCCGTCACCTGGCACAACTGGGTCGCGCCGCGGGATGTGGACTGCCTGTTCTACACGGACTCCGAGGAGGGCAAAGCCAGCCGCCGGGCCTGGGACTTGTTCACGCAACGGTTCCCGTCCCCGCGCGGGGTGGGGCACCGCTGGGAGAGCGAGACGAGCCCCCTCGTCAAGAACTGGTTCGGGCGCACGCTTCAGGAGAACAACGTGCACCAGTACGCGATGAAACGCTACGGCACGCAGGTCTGGGGCTGGGAGATGCCCTGGTGGGGCCGCGATGTGGATGCCGCGCGAAAGGCCGGCGCCGATTTCGGCCGGGCGTTTGTCGCGACGCTGGATATCATCGCAGCAGGGGAATCTCATGTAGCCCAGCCGTCGTGGCGAGGGCGTCCCGCCCTTGCGTCGCGAGGCCATCTTGGCCTCGCTTTGTCGGGCCGCAGCGCTCCTGTCGGGGCGGGGGTGCAAGGGCAAGATGCCCTCGCCACGGGAGGACAAGGGCAAGATGCCCTCGCCACGGGAGGACAAGGGCAAGATGCCCTCGCCACGGGAGGACAAGGGCAGGATGCCTTCGCCACCGAAGAACAAGGGCGAGACGCCCTCGCCACGGCGGAGGGTGCCACTTCGGGAGTCCTGACCATTCCGCGGTGGGAGATGCAGGAGTTCGAAGTGCACGGCCGCAGCCATGTGGAGAACCCGTTCCGCGACGCGGCCCTGGTGGGCGAGTTCACGTCACCCTCGGGCAAGAAGATTGTCACCGAGGGATTCTACGACGGCGGGGACGCTTGGCGGCTGCGTTTCACGCCGGACGAGGAGGGCGAGTGGCGCCACTTGCTGCGCGGAGAAGGTGCTGAGTTGCACCAGCGCGGAAAGTTGCGCTGCACTGCGCCGCGCGGCCACGGCTTCATTCGCATTCACCCGGAGAATCCGTATGCCTTCGCCTACGCCGACGGCACGTCCTTCTTCCCCATGGGCGACACCTGTTACGGCCTTCATGACGATAGTCCCATCACACCGGAACTGCGCCGGGAGTACCTCGAAACACGCCGCCGCCAGCGATTCAACTTCGTCCGGATGAGCATCGGGCACAGTTACTACCGCGCCCAGGCCGATCCTGTCTACTGGGCGTGGGGTGGCACGCCCGGGCAGCCCGACCTGGACCACCTCAATCCCGCGTTCTTCCGCAGCTTCGACGGTTTGTTGCGCCAAATGCAGCAGTCCGGTATGAATGCAGAGCTGCTGCTGTTGAGTTTCTATCGGCTTCCCTTCACTGATACGAAACGGTGGACGCCGGCACGGGAGCGGCTTTGGCTGCGCTACGTGATCGCCCGGTACGCTGCCTTCCGCAATGTCTTTCTCTGGACTTTGGCGAACGAATACGAGACCCACCCCAATGGGAGCTATCGTCTTGACCAGCCCGGCGATGTCCAGTGGGCCCGGGCCACGGCTCGTCTGGTCCAGCAGTTCGATCCCTACCATCATCCGGTGACGGTGCATCCCGTGATCTCCTCGAGTACGAGAGGGGCGAGCCCGCGCGATCCCTACGACCCGCCGTGGCGGATCGGCGGCTTCTTCGGCGAAGGCGACGAATTCGACGTCCTCTCGCAGCAGACCGGGCAGGCGGGCGCCGGGGTCATGTGGGACGAGCAGCTTCAATGCTGGACGGGCGACGCCCCCGAACTGGTTGCCAGTCTCCAGGCCGACCGTCGCTATCGCAAGCCGGTGCTCAACACCGAGAACGGCTATGAGTATCTCCGCGGACAACCCACCGAGAAGAAGCAAGTACACCATACCGACAAGGTCCGGCATTCCGCCTGGCGGATCGTCTGTGCGGGCGGCTATTTCGCGGCGGGCTTCAACGGCACCATCGGGCACAACGACATCTGGAATCGCATCGACGCTCCGAACCATTATACGTTCGTCGTAAAGGACGAGGGGGCAGGGGGGCAGTTGGGCTTGCTGTACGATTTCTTCGCCTCGTTGCCCTTCTGGCGGATGCAGCCCTTCGAGGCGGTGAAGGGAGAGATGGCTGTCGCACTGGCCGAGCCGGGACGGGTCTATGTGATCTACTTGCCGCACGGTGGCGACGTGACGGTGGACTTGAGCGGGGTGGAAGGTGCATTGGCGGTCCGCTGGTTCAATCCACGCTCAGGAGATACCACACGGGGCGAGGAGATTTGCGCCGGCGCGAAACGATTATTCCAGCCACCGTTCGAAGGCGACGCCGTGCTTTGCCTCGAAACCAAATGAGCGATGAAAAGGACCGAGATTCATGAGCCCATACGTTTGGATGAGTCTGCTGGTGGTGACCATGATCGGCGACACCATCATTCGTCGGGACCGTCCGGCGTGGGGTGGTAGGGCAGATTGGTGCGCTCCGACACCCGTCGGTAGGGTGGATCGGGCTCCCAAACGCGAAAGATCGCGTTTGGGGACCCGGCTTGCCCCACCAGTTCCTGCGCCACCCGAATCGCGGTGGGGCAAGCCCCACCCTACAAACGACGTCCAACGCGCGAGCCAGTTCATTCTGGTCAATCGTACGCCGGGGTCGGGGGGAGGTCCAGGGCGGCCCGCCGCCGCTTCGCCCGAAGGTTTTCAGGAAGTGAAACGTGCTTTACCCGATGTACCCGGCGCGAGGATTCGAATCGGCATCGGACATATTTTCAGCTATTTCCAGGCCCAGGACGACGCGTCGCTTCTGGCCTCGCTTCGGCGCGTGCTCCAATCGGCCGAGGAAACGGATACGCCCGTGCTCATTCAGATCGACGGGGAGCAGTGGTGGGGTGCCCGCCCGGATTTGTGGAACTGGTGGGACCCGTCCCGTCCCGGCTTCGATCCGGCGAATCGGGAAAACGTGGAATGGTCCGGCTGGACATCGGAGCACGCGCTGAAGATAGCCTGGCGGAATTGGGGACGACAACTGCGTGTGCTCCCGCCGCCCAATCTGATGAGTCCCCGCTATCGCCAGGCATGCCATGAGAAGATGGCAGTGGTGATTCCTGTGGTGCTGGACTGGTGGAAGTCGTTGCCCGCCGGGAAACAGGATCTGCTCGTCGGTATCAAAGTGGGATGGGAATCGTCCGTTGGCGTCAATGCCTGGTATTACCCGAACGGGAATGCCTTCCTCGATAAGCCCGCCGGTGAGGACCCGACCTCGGGCTTGAAGAACGATGCGCCGCCGGCACGCGGCGTGGCGCCGATTGGGTATGCGGCGGTGAAGACCGCGGGCCTGCGCGACGGCAGAGAGCTGACGGAGGCGGATCTGGCGGAAATCGCGCGACGGCACCTGGAGGATCTGTCGCGGGAAGCCGCCCGGTTGGGAGTGCCGCGCGACCGGCTCTTCACGCACGGCGCCGGCTGGAAGGACGGCGAGCTCTTGTATCGGGCCGCCGTCAATCCATTCAGTTGTCCGGGCTGGAGTTTCTACCGACACGCCCCCGACCCCCGCCAGGACATCGGCGTGCAGGAGGCGTTGAGCCACAGTGACGCACCGTGGTGGGCGGCGACGGAGTGGCTCTGTCCGGGGCCCCGCGAGTTCGGACGGTGGCGGGAAGCCCTGGAGAACACCCTGGCGGATCGAAAGTGTCGCTACCTCTGTAGCTACAATTGGGAGGGCATTCGCGACAGCGAGCCGGTTCTGGAGGCCATTCGCCAAACGGTCGCCGCCAGCGTCACACAACAACCATAACACGAAATGAACAGGGAGAATCGATGTTGATGAAGACATCACGGCCCGTGGGCTCGGTGGTAGCCTTAGCTGCTGTCCTGATGATGGACGTGGCGGGGGTTCCGAATCGTCCGGCACAAGGTGCAGAGCCGTCGGCGGCAGTCTTACCGCTCGGCGTGAAAGCAGTTTGGGACTTGAACAAGGCGTATCGCGAAACGACGCCGACCCGTGAGCGCGTCTGCATCAACGGGCTCTGGCGGTGGCAGCCGGCGGAGGCCAACGCGGATCAGACGCCCACCGCGAACTGGGGCTATTTCAAGGTCCCCGGGTCCTGGCCCGGCATCGGCAACTACATGCAGAAAGACAGCCAGACGGTCCACGTGCATCCGAGTTGGAAGGAGCGCAGGATCGGCAGCATCACGGCGGCTTGGTACGAGCGGGAGATTACGATTCCCAACCAGTGGACGGGCCGGCGCGTCGCGCTTGCTATCGAGTACCTGAATTCCTACGCGGCGGTGTACGTGGATGGCGCCAAGGCAGGCGAAGTCCGGTTTCCGGGAGGCGAGGTCGATCTCGCCCCCGTCTGCCGTCCCGGCGGTACCTACAGACTCAGCTTGCTCGTGGTCGCCTTGCCGCTCAAGGGCGTCATGCTCTCGTACACGGACAGTGCCTCGGCCCGAGAGGTCAAGGGCTCCGTGGCTCGCCGGGGTCTGTGCGGCGACGTCCACTTGATCAGCACACCCGCCGGGCCACACATCGCCGACGTGAAGGTGGACATGTCGGTGCGGAAGAAGGAACTCACGCTCGATGTGGCGGTCGAGGGGCTCGCGGCGAATGCCGACTATGCCTTGGGTGTGCGAATCTTGAAGGAGGGCCGCAGCATCGAGGAATTCACGAGCCCGATGTTCCAGGGGAGCAATCTCCGAGAGGGCCGTATCGCGTTCCCGAAGAAATGGATGCCCGACGATCTCTGGGACATTCACACGCCGCAGAACCAATACGACTTAGAGGTCTCGCTGGTGGATGCTGGACTCAAGGTGCTGGACACGGACTGGCCCGTGCGGTTCGGCTTTCGCGAGTTGTGGATTGAAGGCCGGGATTTCTACCTCAACGGCACGCGCATCTTCCTCTCGGCCATCCCGCTGGATAACGCGCAGATTGGGGCCGCGCTGGCCACTTATGACGCTGTCCGCGAGAGCCTGGAGCGGCTCAAGAGCTTCGGGATCAACTTCGTCTATACCCACAACTACGGCTGCGAGCCGGGCTCACATCTGGGATTCACCGAGGTTCTCAAAGCCGCGGACGACGTGGGGATGCTCGTCTCCTTTTCTCAGCCGCACTTCAGCCACTATGAGTGGCAGGCGCCCGACGCCGACCGCAACAACGGCTACGCTCGCCACGCGGAGTTCTACGTCCGGGCGGCGCAGAACCATCCGTCTGTCGTGATGTACTCGATGAGCCACAACGGCACGGGCTACAGCGAAGATATGAACCCGGACATGATTGACGGCATCCACGATGCGCGCGACCAATGGGGCATGAGGAATGTGAAGATGGCGCTGCGGGCCGAGGAGATCGTGAAGCACCTCGATCCGTCCCGCATCGTCTATCATCATGCGTCAGGCAACCTCGGCTCGATGCACCCGATCAACTTCTACCCGAACTTCGTCCCGATCCAGGAATTGTCCGACTGGTTCGAGCACTGGGCGACGCAGGGCGTCAAGCCCGCGTTTCTATGCGAGTTCGGCGCCCCGTTTAGCTGGGACTGGACGATGTATCGCGGCTGGTACAAGGACAAACGCGAGTTCGGCAGTGCCGCGGTGCCTTGGGAGTTTTGCCTGGCCGAGTGGAATGCTCAGCTCCTGGGGGACAAGGCGTTCCAGATCAGCGAGGTGGAGAAGGCGAATCTCCGCTGGGAGGCGAAGCAGTTCCAGGCGGGCCGCGTCTGGCACCGCTGGGACTATCCCGTCGACGTGGGCTCCACGCGGTTCGACGAGCGCTACCCCATCTTTGCCATGTACCTGGCGGACAACTGGCGGGCCTTCCGCACCTGGGGCGTGTCCGCGATCTCGCCGTGGGAGTGCGGGCATTTCTGGAAACCGCGTGAAGGTGTGGACCGGCGCCGCCAGGACTTCAAGGTGGACTGGGACAACTTGCAGCGGCCGGGATTCAGCCCGGACCACATCGAGCAGCGGTACGAGCGGATGGATTTGGCTTACGGCCGGTCCGATTGGCTCGGCACGGCGGCGGCCCAAGCTCTGCTCCGTAACAACCAGCCACTATTGGCCTATATCGCCGGCAAACCCGACCGATTCACCAGCAAAGATCACAACTTCCGTCCCGGCGAAACGGTCGAGAAGCAGGTCATTATCATCAACAGCTCGCGCGAGACCGTATCGTGCGAGGCAACGTGGTCCTTCGGTCATCAGAGGACCGGCCTCGGCGGGCCGAGCCCCATTCTACCAGGCATGACCGGCAGCAAGACGGTGAGCGTGCGCACGGGTCAGCAGGAGTGCATCCCGTTTCGTTTCGAATTGCCTCCCACGCTCGCACCCGGCAACTATGAAGTGACCGCGAGCGTCAGATTCAGCAACAGTGAAACCCAGACAGACGTTTTCCCCATCGATGTTCTGCCGTCCCCCACGGAGGTGCAGACCGAGGCGAGAATCGCCGTGTTCGACCCAAAAGGCGAGACCGGCTCGCTACTGAGCAAGTTGGGAGTGCAGAGTCAATCCGTTGAGGCCGGCACCGATTTGTCCGCGTATGATGTTCTCATCATAGGCAAGTCCGCACTTACGGTAGGGGGGCCGGCGCCGGATCTCAGGCGCGTGCGCGACGGCCTGAAAGTCGTCGTGTTCGAGCAGACGGCGGAGGTCTTGGAGAAGCGGCTGGGGTACCGCGTGGCCCAGTACGGGTTGAGACAAGTCTTCACGCGGGTGCTGGATCATCCGCTTCTGGCCGGAATCGCCCCGCAGCACCTGCACGACTGGCGTGGTGCGGCGACGATCCTCCCGGCCCGGCTGCAGTACGAGATGCGGCCACGCTATGGGCCGACCGTCCAGTGGTGTGACATTCCGGTGACACGGCTGTGGCGCTGCGGCAATCAGGGCAACGTCGCCTCCGTGCTGATCGAGAAGCCCGCGCGCGGCGACTTCCTGCCGATCCTCGATGGCGGCTTCGCCCTCCAGTACAGCCCGCTTATGGAGTATCGCGAAGGCCAAGGTATGGTCCTGTTTTGCCAGGTGGATGTGACAGGACGCACCGAGCTCGAACCGGCGGCGGATGCGCTGGTCCGCAATCTTCTATCGTACGTCTCGGCCTGGAAGCCGGGTCGTGGCGAGGGCGTCCCGCCCTTGCGTCCCGCCGGCATCTTGCCGGCGGCAGAAAACGAGGGCAAGATGCCCTCGCCACAGAAGAACGAGGGCGAGACGCCCTCGCCACGGGAAGCCGTCTACGTCGGTGACCCCGTCGGGAGAAGCTATCTCGAATCCCTGGGCCTATCGGTTCATTCCTACGGTGGCGCGAGTCTGTCGGCCAACCAGGTCCTCGTTGTGGGACCGGGCGGTGGCAAGGTACTGGCGGACCAGGCGGCAGCAGTCGCCAACTGGATCAAAGACAACGGGAGGGTCCTGGCGCTCGGGCTCGACGAAGCGGATGCCGGTGCCTGGCTTCCGTTCAAGGTGGTGATGAAGAAGGCCGAACACATCGCCACCCGTTTTGAACCGTTTGCCGTGGAGTCGCCCTTGGCAGGGGTCGGGCCGGCGGATGTCCACAACCGCGACCCGCGGCAGGTGCCTCTCGTCGTGGTGGGGGCTCGGGTCTTCGGCAATGGCGTCCTGGCCAGAGCGGATCGTGCGGATGTCATCTTTTGCCAACTCGCGCCCTGGCAGTTCGAGGGCGCGCAGTCTCATCTCAGGCGGACGCACCGGCACGTATCCTTCCTCGTCTCACGCCTGTTGGCGAATCTGGGCGTGGCCGGATCTACGCCGTTGCTGGACCGTTTCCCCCAGCCGGTGGACGCCACGAAAGCGGAAAAACGCTGGTCGAGCGGTCTCTACCTCGACCAGCCGGAAGAATGGGACGATCCATATCGATTTTTCCGATGGTAAATCCGATGATGTCGATAGGAAGGAGAAATCATGAGGACGCGCTTACGTAACGTGATCTGGTTGTATGGTGTGATCGTCGTGGCAGTTGTGTTCGTTCTGCCGGCAACCGCCGCTGCTGGTGCGTCAGGCGAAGGCAGCAAGGCCCGGGTCTTTCGGGCCGGGGCAGCGGCCAGCAATATCACCCCGCCGCTGGATGAGCCGGTTGTGGGCGGGTGGGACTCACCGCCGGGCACGCATGTGCACGATGAGTTGTACGCCCGATGCCTGGTGCTCGATGATGGGCGGACCCGGCTGGCCTTCGTCATTTGCGACAGCCTGGGAATCGCGCGCGACGTCTGCGATGCGGCAAAACAAACCATCCGCGAGAAGACGGGCATTTCTGAAGAGAACATCATGATCTCGGCCACCCACACGCACTCGTCCATCAGCGCCACAGGCTCGCATCGCCTCATACCGGGGAACGAGTTGAGTCCGTACCAGCAGTTTCTCGTGCGACGGATCGCCGATGGGGTGCGTGGGGCCATACACAATCTGGAGCCGGCCCGCATCGGCTGGGGACGTGCGCAGGAGCCCACGTCCGTGTTCAATCGACGTTACTTCATGAAGCCCGGCACCCCGACCCCCAATCCTTTCGGCGGTGAAGACAAGGTCGTTATGAATCCCGGCCGGACGAACACTCTCAAGCCGGCGGGTCCCACCGATCCCGAAGTGGCGTTCCTGTCTATCCGGTCTGTAGCCGGTCGGCCAATTGCACTGCTGGCGAACTACTCGCTGCACTACGTGGGAGGTGTGGAGGGTGGGGCGATTTCCGCTGATTATTACGGCGGGTTCGCGGACCGAATCCAGCAACTGCTCGGCGCTGACAGGATGAATCCTCCTTTCATCGGCATCATGTCCAACGGGACCAGCGGGGACATCAACAACATCGATGCCCTCAACCAGGCGCCAAGGAAATTCGCCCCGTATGAGAAGATGCGACTCGTGGCGGACTTGGTGGCACAGGCCATTGCCCATGCGCATCAGCAGATCACGTTCCATGATTGGGTCCGGCTGGACGCCCGCCAGCAGGAGCTGGTGCTGACGGTACGCAAACCGACTCAGGAACAACGGGTGTATGCCCGAAAGATCCTGGAGAAACCTGAGAATGCGCCGAAACACCATGCCCGCGAGCGTGTGTATGCGGAGCGAGTGCCGAAATTGGCGGATGCGCCGGACCAGGTATCGATCGTCCTGCAAGCGTTCCGGGTCGGTGATGTGGGGGTCTGCGCCATCCCGTTCGAGGTCTTTGTTGAGATCGGCCTGGAGTTGAAGGACAAGAGTCCCTTCCCGCAGACGTTTACGATCTCACATGCCAATGGCAGCTACGGCTATCTCCCGACGGTCCGGCATCACGAGCTCGGCGGCTACGAGACCTGGCTGGGCACCAACAACGTGGAGATCCAGGCCGCCCCCAAGATCGTCGAGAGCCTGCTCGCACTCTTGCAGCAATGTCGTTCCGCTTCGCGGAAGGGATAATCGGGAGAACTTCGTGCGCGTGATGACAAGCGGAGCGTACGCATAGACCCGCATCCTCCAGGTCTGTCCGTACCAGGGCATCGTTGTATTTTTCTTCTTGACAGCATACATACCGGTTGGTATGTTCTTGGGAGGCTGGTTTCTATGACGAAGAAGAATCCATCGCAAACGAAGCACTCGCTGCTGACGGCGGCCTTTCACGAGGTCTACCGCAAGGGATTTCAGTCTGCCGGCATGGCGCAGATCCTCGAACAAACGGAGGTGACCAAAGGGGCGCTGTACTACCATTTTCAAGACAAGCGCGCTCTGGGACTGGCCGTGCTCCAGGATCGGATTCGTGTGGCGGTGGACAAGACATTTCTCGAACCGCTCCGGCGCAGCAAGAACCCTATTGATGGTTTGGTCCGGAGCATCACCCGCGCCTGTGAGAATCTCAGCGAGGAAGAGATCGAGCTGGGCTGCCCGCTCAACAACCTGGCCCTGGAGATGTCGCCCGTGGATGAGGAATTTCGGCGTGTCATCGGAGCTATCTACGAGCAATGGCGGGGCGAGATTTCCCAAGCTCTCCGGCGGGGCCAGGCGGCCCGCCTGGTACGCAAGGACGCAGATCCGGATGAGACAGCGGCGTTCATCGTGGCTGCGCTGGCCGGGGGCCGGAGCATGGCCAAGAATACCCAGAGCCGGGATATGCTGCGGGCCTGCGCCCGGCAGCTCTGTCGCTATCTGGAAACACTGAAGGTGCCATCCAAATCGTGAAAGGGGATGATTCATGACTCGAATCGGGATACTGAACTGTTCCAACATGACGCAGGACATTGGCTGTTCCGCGTTTGGCTGTCTCCACAGTGTGAACACCCGGACCGGCACTTTTGCCGCCTACCAGGACGGTGGTGCGGAGCTGGTGGGTCTGGTCAATTGTGCCGGCTGCCCCACGAAACTCGGTCCCGAGAAGCTGCTCAATCGGATTCGCACGCTGACGGAGATCGGTGTGGAGGCGATTCACTTCTCCACGTGCGTGGCCGGATTATGTCCCTTCAAGGCCCAGTATCAGAAACTGATTGCCGACCATTTCCCGCAGGTTCGAGTCGTCCTGGGAACCCACGCCGTGCCGGAGGGAGAAGCCGGCCGGGATTTCGTTGACGGCATCAAACAACTCGTAGGCACGCGCCGAACGACGATGCCGGAATTCGCCAAGCAGTTCGGCACGGCGCCGGTGGAGGGGTCGTAGACGCCGTCCCACGGCGTGACCGCAAATAGAGTCCTATTGCGTCTGCTTCTGATAGATGCGCACGTAGTCCACCTCGAAGCGGGCGGGGAACTCCGTGCCGGAGGGGTCGCCGCCGGAGGTGCCACCGATGGCCAGGTTCAGGATGATGTAGTGCGGCTGGTGGAAGGGGTTCTTGGCTTCCCCGTCTTCATTGACCGTGTTCTTCAGGTCGGTGGAATTGAGGAGCAGGTCGTCCACATAGAGCTTGATGCTCTGGTCGTCCCAGTCCATCCGCCAGACGTGGAACTTCTTCGACCAGTCCGGGTCGCCGAATTCCGTGAGGGGCTTCTTGTAGTCGTCCCACTTGGCCGTGCCCGGCCGCTTCGATCCCCAGGCGACATTGGCCAGGAGCACACCGCGATAGTATTCCATGATGTCGATCTCGCCATTCCGGGGCCAGCGGCCCTGGACGCCGAGCGTCCAGAAGGCGGGCCACAGGCCGGGCCGCGTGTCAATCCGGCCTCGCATCTCGAACCGGCCGTATTTCCAACTGTGCAGGCCCCGCGTGGTCACGCTCGCCGAGGTGTACTCGGCATATTCCCGCTTCTCCCGGCTGCCGCCGCCCGGCTTGTACCCGGGGTTGGGCTTGCGTTCACGCCGGGCCTCGATGATGAGCATGCCGTTCTCGCACCGGGCATTCTCCGGCTGATACCACTGCAACTCCTGGTTGCGCACGAAGCCCCTTTCATAGGTCCATTTGTTCGGGTCCGGCGCCCCCTGGTTGTCGAACTCATCGGCCCAGACCAGCTTATAGGAGGAGCCGGCCTGGTTGCCGGCGGGCGCTTTTTGCTCCTGCGCCTGGACCACCGAAAGAGCCATCAGAACAACAGAGACTGCCAAGCCAGCATTCGCAGGCATGAGTTCTCTCCTTCCAGTCAGTCAGTCAGTCGGTCGTCGGCAGGATGTGTATCGCGCACCCTGCCGCTGTCTTGCTCACTTTCGCACCAAGTGTCTGTATTTAATACGATGGGGGGCCTCGGCCTCTTTGCCGAGTCGGCGCTTGCGGTCGGCCTCGTAGTCGGAGTAGTTGCCTTCGAACCACCGGACTGCGCTGTCGCCTTCGAACGCCAGAATATGCGTCGCGATGCGGTCGAGGAACCACCGGTCGTGGCTGACCACCACGGCGCAGCCGCCGAACGCCTCCAGGGCTTCCTCCATCGCCCGCATCGTATTGACGTCCAGATCGTTGGTCGGCTCGTCCAGGAGCAGAACGTTGGCGCCTTCCTTGAGCAGGCAGGCCAAGTGGACACGATTGCGCTCGCCGCCGGAAAGGGCGGTGACTTTCTTCTGCTGGTCCGTGCCCAGGAAATTGAAGCGGGCGACGTACGCCCGCGAGTTCACGTCGAGCTTGCCGAGCCGGATCGTGTCCAGGCCGCCGGAGATCACTTCCCAGACGGTCTTGTCCGGATCGAGGGTGTCGCGGTCCTGATCCACGTACGCCAAGCGGACGGTCTCGCCGATGGCGATCGTGCCGGAATCCGGCTTCTCCTTACCAACAATCATCTTGAAGAGGGTCGTTTTGCCCGCGCCGTTGGGTCCAATGATGCCCACGATCCCGCCGGCGGGCAGGTCGAACGACATGTTCTCGAAGAGGAGGCGGTCGCCATAGGCTTTGGAGACGTTCATCGCCTTGATGACCGAGGTGCCCAGGCGCGGCCCCGGCGGGACATAGATTTCCAGGTCTTTGTCCTGCCGCTCACTGTCTTGGCTCAGGAGGGCCTCATAGGCGTTGATGCGGGCCTTGCCCTTGGCCTGTCGGCCCTTGGGCGACATGTGAATCCACTCCAACTCCCGTTGCAGGGTCTTCTGTCGCTCGGATTGGGTCTTCTCCTGCTGCTGCAGGCGGGTCTTCTTCTGTTCGAGCCAAGACGAGTAGTTGCCTTTCCAGGGGATGCCGACGCCGCGATCCAGTTCCAGGATCCAGCCCGCGACATTGTCTAAAAAGTAGCGGTCGTGCGTGACGGCGATCACCGTGCCCGCATACTGCTGGAGATGATGCTCCAGCCAGGCCACGGTCTCGGCGTCCAGATGGTTCGTCGGCTCGTCGAGCAGGAGAATGTCGGGCTTTTGCAGCAGGAGCCGGCACAGGGCCACACGCCTCTTCTCGCCGCCGGAGAGAACTCGGATCGGCGTATCGCCCGGCGGGCAGCGCAGGGCGTCCATCGCCATTTCCAGACGCGAATCGATGTCCCACGCGTCCAGATGATCGATCTTCTCCTGCAACTGGCCCTGCCGGTCCAAGAGCTGGTTCATCTGATCCTCCGACATCGGCTCAGCGAACTTGTCGCTGATCTCGTTGTATTCCTTCACGAGGTTCACCACGTCCTGCAAGCCCTCTTCCACGACCGCCTTGGCGGTCTTGTTCGGATCGAGTTGCGGCTCCTGTTCCAGGAACCCCAAGGTATACCCCGGCGCGAGCATGGCTTCGCCACTGTGTTCCCGGTCCACGCTGGCCATGATCCGCAGGAGCGAGCTTTTGCCCGAGCCGTTGAGACCCAGGACGCCGATCTTGGCCCCGTAGAAATAGGACAGAGAGATATCCTTCAGCACCACTTTGCTGTGGTATGCTTTGCTGACCCGCATCATCGAATAGATGATCTTTTCCGCACCATTACGCACGGGAAACCTCGAACACATATCCTCTACGATCCATGGTTTACGATTCTTGGCTCGTGGCCGTGCGAGGATCGCAATCATAAAGCGCGAACCATAGATAGTAAACCAAAATCACCGGCCGGGTATTCTGATCCGACAGACGTGGCCGGAGGAGTCAGAGAAAGAGAAGAGGCGGTTCAGGGGCGTGGACGCTACGCACGGACCCGCCGCCGGTCCAGCATCCCAACCACGGCGCGTCCACTTGCGACGTTCTCCGGAGGCGGTTCATGGGCCGAACCCCTTTGGCAGACGGCCCATAGGCGGATTCCTGCGGAACCAGTCCGATTGAGGGCTTCGCCTTCTTGCTTCCGGCCTCCTCCGCTGGTGCCCGGTCTCTTTTGGTTCCGGGCACGTGTGATCTTACTCCCAGACGGACCGACGCGTCCGATTCCGCGGCTCCCGGTGCGTGGAAAGGTCCCACCATTCCCGCACCCTGAACCGCCGCTTCTCTTTTCTTCTTGCCTGTTCTGTGATGCTGTTGCTGCGAGCCACGTACGGAAGAGCCGGATGAGCTGGAATTGGGTTTGCTTCACATGATCGATCCTCCAACCGGCTACTGCCTCTTGGCTTTGTTTTGCACAATTGGCTCTGGCCAATTGGGTTTGTTTGTACAACCGGCCCGCGCCAGCCGAGGCACCGGGCCGCAGGCTTCCTGAATCCGCAATCCGCAATGGAAAAATTGGCTTTGTTTTGTCGAAGCCTGTGGCATGTACGATTTACCATAACTCATTTTCTGCAAGACACTTGCCCCCTCCCGTCGCTCTGGCGGAAATTGGCCTGGTTCAAGACAGGGTAACACTTTTCGCCGGCCGAAGCCCTTCCGGAGAGAGCGTAAACTATTGTGGCAAAAGACTTTACAGTAATCACGGCCTTGGTTGTGAGTCGAGCGAGTGTTACCCTGGCCCCAACAGTATT
>CAYHAJ010000471.1:0-10305 GCA_964354535.1 uncultured Pirellulales bacterium | reverse complement strand
GTTGGGCGGGCGCCTGTTCGAGGCGGTGGACAAGAGCAATGGGTATGACTTTTTTTACCGGCAGCACGTAATCAAGCCCGCCTTGATCGGCATGCTGGGGGCGTGGATTTCCGGCGGCATCGAGTGGTGCGTGTTCCACCATCACCGGAACACGACCTACATGCCGGTGGACTACACCCTGGCCGTGAACGCCGACGGAAGCAAGACCATCTGGTTCGGCGAGACCGAGCGGCGGCACCGGATGAAGTGGCTCATCGGCATCACGCTCTATCCCGGCAAATCCTATATCGAGGCGTCGGTCAAGCTGGACAACCGGACCGCCTCCCCGAACTCGATCCTCTATTGGGCCAACGTGGCGGTGCATGTCAACGATGACTACCAGGTGATCTTCCCGCCCAGCGTGACGGCGGCCACCTATCACGCCAAGAACGATTTTGCCCACTGGCCGATCGCCAACGAGCGGTATCGCGGCACGGACTATCGGGGCGTGGACCTCTCCTGGTGGAAGAATCATCCGGAGCCGGTGTCGTTCTTCGCCTGGAACCTGCAAGAGGACTTCATGGGCGGCTACGACCACGGCAAGAAAGCGGGCACGGTGCACGTCGGCGACCATCACATCGTCGGTGGCGCCAAGCTCTGGGAATGGAGCCCCGGGCCGACCGGGCGGATGTGGGACAAGATCCTCACCGATGCCGATGGTCCCTACGCCGAGCTGATGGTGGGAGCGTGGTCGGACAATCAGCCCGACTACAGTTGGATCAAGCCCCACGAAGTCAAGACGTTCAAGCAGTACTGGTATCCGGTCCGCGAGATCGGCGGATTCAAGTATGCCAATCTCCAGGGAGCGGCGAACCTGGAGCTGGCCGCCAACGGGACGGCGAAACTCGGTTTCAATACCACCGCCCGGTATGACAAGGCCCGCGCCATCCTGAAGGTGGGTGACAAAGCGCTCTTCGAGCAGACCATCAACATCGGGCCGGACAAGCCTTTCGTGAAGGAGATCTCTCTGCCTGCCGGGACGAAGCGGACCGATCTGCGGGCTGTCCTCGTGACCAGCGCCGGTACTACGCTGCTCTCGTACCAACCGGTCGAGATCGCCGCCGACTCGAAGCTGCCGGAAACGGTCAAACCGCCGCCGGCCCCCAAAGACATCAAGACCATCGAGGAACTGTACCTGACGGGCCTGCGCGTCGAGCAGATTCACAATCCGGGAGTCAATCCGTTCGACTACTACGAAGAGGCCCTCCAGCGCGACCCCAACGACGCCCGCACGAATATCATCGTCGGGATCAACTACAATCGTCGCCTCCTGTATGACAAGGCGGAAGAGCACCTCCGCCGGGCCGTGGCACGGCTGTCGATCGATTACACTCGCCCGATTGATGCCGGGGCTCTTTATCACCTGGGCCTCACCCTGCGGGCGCGGGGGAAGCTGGATGACGCATATGAGCCGTTCTGCCGGGCGGCGTGGGACTATGCGTATCACGCGCCCGCCCAGTACCAGTTGGCGGAGTTGTCCTGCCGCAAGGGAGACTTCGCCAAGGCCCTGGAGCAGATCGATGAATCGCTCTCCACCAACGCGCTCGACAATAAGGCCCGCAATCTCAAGGCGGCGATTCTGCGCCGCACCGGCAAGCCCAAGCAGGCGAGCAGCCTGCTGGCGCAGTCGCTTCAGGACGACCCGCTCGATTTCCTGGCGCTGAACGAACTCTTTCTGATTCAGCAGAAACCCGCCGCCCGTCGTCCCGGCAGCGAGGCGGCGCAGAAGCTGGATGCCGCCATGCGGCACGATGTCCAAGTCTACCTGGAATTGGCGGCGGACTACATGGGCTGGGGCTTCTGGGATGAGGCCATCGACGTCCTGGCGCGGATCAGCCGGGATAAGACCGACCCGGCCGGCCGGTATCCGCTCGTCTACTACTATCTCGGGTTTCTGCACGCGCGCAAGAATGATATGGGCGTGGCCGCCAGGTTCTATTCGCAGGCGAGCACGATGCCGGCGGATTACTGCTTCCCCTTCCGCGCGGAGTCGGCCGACGTTCTGAAAGCTGCCATTGGGCACAATCCGGCGGATGCGAAAGCCCGCTACTATCTGGGCAATCTGCTCTACGATCTGCAGCCCGAGGCGGCGATCTCCCAATGGGAGAAGTCGCGCGAGTTGGACGGCTCGTTCGCGCTGGTGCATCGCAACCTGGGCTGGGCCTACTATCGCACCGGCAACGACGTCGCGAAAGCGATTGCCAGCTACGAGAAAGCGGTGGACCGCGATGCCAGCGACGCACGGCTGTTTGCCGAGCTGGACCAGCTTTACGAGTTGGGCAATGCCCCGGTGGAGAAACGCCTGGCGATCCTGGAGAAGAATCACGCCACCGTGGCCGAACGCAATGACAGCCTCGAACGCCACCTCGGCGTCCAGGTGCTGGCCGGGCATTATGACCAGGCTATCGACGCGCTCTCCAAGATGCATTTCCACGTCCGCGAGGGCGGCGGCGGGATCCGGGGCATCTATGTCGATGCCCACCTGCTGCGGGGCCTGAGTCGGCTCCAGCAGAATCAGCCCAAGCCGGCGCTGGCGGACTTCCTGGCGGCCGCGGAGTATCCGGAGAACCTCTCCGTCGGCCGGTCGAGGAGCGGCGAGACGCTCAGCGCGCAGATCGCCTACTACGCCGCACGGGCGTGCGAGGCGATGGGCGATCCCAACCGGGCGAAGGAGTATGACACGAAGGCCGCGGACTCCCGCGGGGGCGGCTTCGCGCCGGAATCCCGCTTCTACCGGGCGATGTCCATGAAGAAGCTGGGCCGGGACAGCGAGGCTCAGGGCATCTTCGACGACTTGATCAAGTCGGGCCGGGACCGGCTCGCGCGCGAGGAAGCCACCGATTTCTTCGCCAAGTTCGGCGAGCGGGAATCGCCGCAGGCCCGGCAGGCCTCGGCCCATTATCTCATGGGCCTGGGCTACCTGGGCAAGGGCGACGCCGACAGCGCTCGCGCCGAGTTCACGCAAGCGGCCAAGCTCAACGTCAGCCACGCCTGGGCGCGCCAACTGATGAAGGACAACTGATTATCTTCTCAGAGCTTGTAACATAATGAACGCCCGAGCCCTCTGTCACCCCCGCGCAGAGCCTGCCCTCGACCTGATCGGGGGCGGGGGTCCAGGCAAGCCGCGGCGCAAGATGGATTTCCGCCTGCGCGGGAATGACAAGAGAGAGTAATCTCCTTCTGCAAGGATCTCACCTCGGCCAAGCCAGGGGGAAGGTATCCATGCGAGAGGCCGGGGCGACGTGGCCGTCGGCAAACGCGCAATTCCCCTTGCCGGCGACGCGATTTCCGCTGGGGGCCTGGTGGAATCCGGCGATGACGTCCGCGAAGGTGCCGACCCCGTCCGGCCCAGGCTTGATGTTCCACGCCCCGCCCATCTGCTGGACCTTAGCCACGGCGTCCGTCGACGGCCAGAGGGGGAACAGGGCCGTGTCGTTGAGCCCCTGGGTGTTGATGCCCACCTCCTTGAAGGGACCCTCGTCGGCGTAGGTAAACGTGCGGCCCGGATTCTTGACCGTCGACAGCTTATAGGCGAGCGGCTGGCACGGGCTGTTCCGGGGACCGAGATAGGCATTCTGCGTATAGTTCATCCACGGGTTGTAGTGGGCGACGCCGGTGGCGATATCGTCGTCGAAGTCGGTGTGGCCATAGCCGGATCGCGCCAGGCGACGGAAGGTCGGGCAGATCAGCGACTGCACATTGGCCAGGTACCCGAAGAACACGCTCCCATACTCCGGGTGATAGCGCAGGTTCACGTCCTCGTTGCACCAGCGGCGATGATCGCTGACATCGCCCGGCATCGTGATCCCGCTGCGGAAGTAGCAGCTCCGCGGCTCGGGAAACCCGTCCTCATGCTCCTGGGCGTACATCTGCAGGGCCAGGGTGAAGCCCTTGAGATTCCCCTGGCAGGCGGCGGCCTGGCCCTGTTCCTTCGCCCGCTGCAATGCCGGCATCAGGATGGCCATCAACACGGCGATAACGGAGATCACCACCAGGAGTTCGATCAATGTGAAGGCTCTGCGCTGTGCGTTCATGGCCGTGCACCCTCGCGATTCTGCGGTTATCATTACCATCGAATCCCTGCTCAGCGACACGCAAGACAACCAAGCATATGATAGCACAATATCCGGGGCTCGCCTACGCAATTCAAGACCCAAATAAATAAAGGGGTGCGGTCGGCATTCGATGGCGGATTCGGCACCTCCGCGTAGGGCGAGCGTCCGCGCTCGCCACCCAAGTCGTGCGTTTTCGCACGACATTTCCGACGGCCTGGAGACCCCCAAGAAGGTGGGCGGGGACGGGGACCCCAAACGCGAGGAATCGTGTTCAGGGAGGTCTTGATGAACGTCAGCGATTATCTCCCGTAGGGTGTAGAAAGGTATGTCACGAAGATCCAGGACGTGTCCCGTGCAGGGACGGAGCATGTCACGTTCTGCCGGTGACGGAGGATTGGCCCTCCACCGTCGCCCGGCAGGGGAGGGCGGTAAATCGCCGTGACGCGGCATGAATCAAGGCTCCGCTCGGTGCGCACGATTTTCTTCGAAATCGCTGGAGCGTTCGGCTCCCGAATGCCGAAGGTACTTATAGAAAGAGTGGGTGGGCTTCCTTCCGATAGAGTCCGTCCCGGGGCTGTTCTATCGGCCGGGAGACCGCGTTTCATTCAATCCTTAAGAAATCGCTAACAGCCGAAACCAGAAACCCAGGATTGGATTGAAGGGGAAGGTTATGAGAAACGGAATTTTCCAAACGGCCAAGCAGCGAGTTTTCAACCGTCAGCTCCGTAGTCCCTCCGAGGGGCGGGTTCGTCTACTCTTTGCCCTCGTCGTAAGTGTCTTGGCGCTGGGCGTCGCCGCCAGGGTCACCTTGGCACAGGAGCCCCCGCAACCAGCGCCGCCGCAACAGGCGGGGATTGGCCAATCCGAGCCGGAGCGTCAGTTGGACGCCCAGGCTCAGACGCTGGAGGCCCGCCGGACGGAACTGGTGCGCAGCCTGCAGCAGGCGGAAATGCGGCTTCAGCAACTGG
The DNA here is from genome assembly GCA_964354535.1 of uncultured Pirellulales bacterium. GTDB lineage: Bacteria > Planctomycetota > Phycisphaerae > Sedimentisphaerales > Anaerobacaceae > PLanc-01. The sequence goes on along the minus strand of CAYHAJ010000471.1, from coordinate 5,243 downwards.
TGCTGGAACAGGAGCAACAGCGTCGCGCCTTGCAGAAGGAGCTCAGCGACATCCGCGAACGGCTGCGGGAGGTGGAGAACCAATTGGCGGACCTTCCCCGTCAGCGGCTGAGGGCGAAATACCTGGCGGCGTTGCAGACCCTCGAGCAGGCACGCGGGAAGCGGCAGCAGGCAGAGGATCAGGCCGAAACCGCCCGGCTGGCTGAGCAGGATGCCGCGCTCGCCGTCGACCGTCTGCGACAGCTCCAGGGACAGCGGCCCTCCATCCCGCCTGAATCGGTGCGTGGGGAACCGCCACGGGAGAAGAGAACGGAGGTGACCGAGCGGGAGCTTCAGGAACGGCCGAACCCGGACCAACGCCGAGGACCGGAGCTTGCGGAGGGCCTGCAGGCCCGGCAGGAGCCGCTCTGTGCGGTGCCGCCGCAGGGACATGCTGCGGGCAAGGCCAGGGCCAAGCAGGATCATGCCGAAGCACGAAGGGACGGCGTGCTGCAGCAGTTGGAGCATCTTCGCCGTTGCACGGGAGAACGAATCAGGGGGGTCGCCGCTCAAGTGGACATCGCGCGCGAGGACCTGAACCGGGAGATCTCCGTGGTGCGCACGGATGTGCAGCGGATGGGCTGGACGCTCGGGCGGATCGAGCAGGAACGCCTGGACGCTCAAACCAATCTGGAAACCAGCGTGGCGGAACTGCGGGGCCACGTGGAGCACGTGCAGCAGCTTTGTCAGACCCAACGGACTCTCGACATTGCGCTGATGCAGCCCCATATCAGTACGGTCGGCAGTGCCGCCTATCGGTAGGGCGGGCCTAAACCCCCGCGAAGAAGCCGTGGATTCTATGGACGAACGACCCGAGAAACATCAGGGGGCAGGCGACCGCGGTTTCAATTCCGGCGCTCCGGCATTCCTCCAGGGTCTCCGGGGCAACGCATTTCTTGCTTTGGAAGAGAATTTGTTTGATACCATTCTCTTTCAGATCCTTGACGGCCTGTCTGGTGTTCTCCCTGTTCGTAAGGACATAGGCCGTTGTGGGGAGCTTGGGAATCTCCTGCAGGCTCGCATAGACCTTGATGGGAAACGGGCCCTTGCTCTTGGTGTTCAACGGATAGACCGTGATTCCGTTGCGGGCAAAGGCCTTGGCGACCATGTTGCAGAAACCCTTTTGCCGGCTCGAATACCCCACAAAGAGCACTTCGTTGCCGCTGAAGAATTCCTTTGTCAGCTTGTCCATTTCTGTCTCCTTCCCCTCAAAGATCACGGTTTCACGACCAGGGTCACGACGTGGAGAGTGTTGAAACCGGTTCTCGGCAGCGTGCGGGGCAGGGGCTGCGCGATGCCGTTGTCGTCAATGGTGCGGCAGCACAGATCATAACTGTCGGCAGGCAGGCCGGGGAGCAACACCGCCCAGTGGGCGATGGTGTAGCGCAGCGGCCATTGGAGGGGCTTGCCCGTGGCCGGATCGGTCTGGGCCGTGGGAGGCAGCTTTCCGCCCCGCAGACCTCCACCCCACTGGGCAGGGGGCGGCAAAAGAGCGACGTTCCTCCAATCCGCTTTCGTCCCGTAGGGATCGTCCGCCGGCCACGGCTGCTTTTGCGAATGGATGCAGTACTGAACCTGCTTGAGCCCGGAGACGCCCACCTGCGCCATGCCGGTCACCGCCGCCGGTCTTCCCGCCGGAATCTCCTTCGGCACGTGGATAAAGCGGGCCCGCGTCTTGAGCGGATTTTCCGGATCGTTATTCAGTTCGGCGTCGGAGTCGTTGGACCTGTGGTCATTGGTCAGGAGGACGCGTCGCACCCACTTGACGGACTTGCTGCCGTAGCAGCCCGGAACGATCATCCGCACCGGGCCGCCACGGGAAGCGGGAATCACCTGGCCATTCATCTTATAAGCGAGAATGACCGGCATCTGTCCCGGCGGCTCTTCCAGAACCTGACTCAGCGCCAATGAACTCTGAAAGGCCGGTACGTTCTCGGGATGATAGCTTTGATAATAGACGCGGCGGACATTGTCCTTGGGCCGGGTCAGCGCGAGGACTTCGCGCAGGGGGACACCCTCCCAGAGACTCATGTGAAAGGGGTCTTTGCCATTGGTGCACGTGGTGACATGCATGAAACGCACCGCATGCTTTTGGGCCAAGCTCATCAGACCCTGCCAGTTCAGAGCCTTGCCCGTCGCCCGCGCGAGCGGCTGCTCCACCACGCTGTTGCTCGCCGGGTCCGGGATCACCTCCAGCGACCAGGTCTCCGGAACCAGTCCGATCGCACGCAGCTTCTCGACCGGGAGTTTGGCCACGTCGGCCTTGCCCTTGTCTAAGATGAAGGCACGGTCCAGCGGCGTCAGATACTCCAGCTTGGCGATGGCCTCCTGGAGTTGCGGGTCCGTCTCCGCCTCGGCGGCCGCGAGCGGGGTGACATTCCAGGCGGCCACCGCCGCACCACCCAGTTGCAGGAAGCAACGCCGAGCCATTTGGCAATGCTCCTGCACCCGTCGATCCGTTGTACCCATTCCATTCTCCTGCACGAATTGGAGGTGTCGCCACAATCCTGCCAGGCAGGTCTGACGCATGGGAGGATAGTGCAGCCCCGATGGGATTTCAAGGCCGAATGCCGCGCCTGATTCTCCGGGCGCGCGTAGCCCGTCTCATTAGGGCAGAACGTGACAGTGGGTCCGGAGGATGGCCCGGACGTCGAGGAGGCCGTCCTCCTGCGCCAGATACCGGCGCAGGGAATCGACGATGGCGTTCGTGTGGGTGTTGCCGGTCGGGTAAGCGAACAGGTACCTGATGCCATTGTCCGCTGCTCGCACAATATCGCCGGAGGCCTCGGCCCGCTGCATTGCCAACAGGAAACGCTGCCCGTGTCTGGCACACGCCCGGCTCAGGGTCTGCCTGATCTTCACGAGGGCGGAGTTGACGGCGGCTTCGAGCAGCGTGGACTCGCTCGGCAACACCAGCGGGTCTTCCGGCACGTTGCGAGCGGGGTCCGCCGCCACCATGCGGTCCGACCGGCCCTCCTGGCCTTCCACACGCTCGGCGCAGAGCACCTCGCCCGTAGCCGTGTCGACCATCTTGATCATGCAAACGACTTTGGCGGTCCAGGTGAACGTCTCGATCGGATACCGGTGCTTGACCATGTTGGGCACGAGCACCTCCGGCGGGATCGACGCCAGCCGGAACTTCGCGGCCCCCACGTCCTCGGCGGCGCGCAGCAAATGCCGTTTGGCCTCTTCGACCTGGGCCTGGGCTTTGCGCCTCCTGGCCACCTCCTCGGGATGGCGCGGATCCACGCGCTGGAAACGCTCCAGCCTGGCCTCGGCCTCGGCCAACTGGTGGCGGCGATGCTCCAACTCCTGCACGGCGGCATCGAGCGCGCTGGCGGCAGGCACACGATCCGGATTGGGCCGCCGCCGATATCCATCCTGGTAAACCGATTCTCCATGTCCCGTTACCTTGCTCTCGGAGGTCACTTTGCCTTCGAGTACCCGTCCGACGATGACAGCATCGACGTCCGGCCGCTTACCGGTCGCCACGCGCAAAGGCGGATCGTTCCGTTCGCTGGTGTTGAGATTCTCCTCGTTAGGGATCGGCGGCACATCGGCCCGCTCCACGATCCTCACGTTCTCCGGGTGTGTCCGGGTAAGGTGTTCCAATGCCGCGGAGGCCAGCATGGTGGCCAGTGATTGCTGTGCCGGGGCCGATTCAAAGCCGGTGAAAGCGACGGTGTACCCGACATCCTGCCGGACTTGCCCGGCGCATTGTCCGAGCTGACTCTGCGCGGCGGCACTACCCGGGAGATAGCTCAGCGCCGCCCCGGCGTGGAAGGTCGCGAGGCCCGCGGCGCCCTCCTGTTGATACTGCCGGGACAGCTCCAGATGACGTTCGGCGAGACGGGAACGCGCCTCCGTCAACAAAGCATCCACGCCCCCGTATCCTTCCAGCAAATCCCGGCTGCTCTGGAACAGCCGCAGGGCGGCGGGATAATCGCGCGCCGCCAAGGCGGTGCGACCTTGCTCCAACCGGCGGTCGCAGACGGCCCGTTTCGCGCGTTCCAGCAGGTCCGCCAAGTCCGGATGCGAGGGATACAGTCGAGCCGCCCGTTCCAGCGTGCGCAGCGCCTCTTCGGGCTGCCCCTGCCCCAGCAGGGTTTGCCCCCGCGCGATCAGCTCCGCGGCCTCGCGCCGGTTCTTCACTGTGTCGAGGAGGGTCTTCGCCTCGCGCCCGGACGCCTGGTACGTCAATGCGGTGGTCACCTCTGCTTGTGCCTCGGCGAGATCCCCGTCGCGCAGCCGCTGGTCGGCGCGATCCACGTAGTACCGATAGGCCCGCTCCCGAATCCGCTGACGATCGGCCTGGCCGCCGGGCATGGTGCGGTACAGGGCCAGGGCCTCGTCCATCCGTTGTCCCGCGGCCTGCCACTGCCTCTGCTCGGCCAGGGCCAGGGCGTCGCCCCGGACCCGCTCGGCCTCGGCGATCGCCTGGAGGACGCGCTGTCGCAGCGCCTCATACGTCGGCTCCTGCGGACAGAACTTCACGCATCGCTCGATGTATCCCTGGGCCCCGCCGAGGTCCGCTCGCGCCAGGCAGTTCTGAGCCTCGCGATAGAAGAACTGGCCCGCCTGCACTCTGACCTCGGCCAGCTTGTCCCGATACTTCTCGGCGGCCTTGCGGTTGTGGTGTTCCTCGGCCAGCCGGAGCGCCGTTTCCAGTTCCTCGACCGCCTGCTCGTACTGCCCCTCCCGCGACAGTTGCTCCCCGCGTTGGTACGCTTTCTCCTGCGCACAGCCCGCCAGCCATGCCAGGACCACCACGAGGGCACCGAGTCGACACGCGTACGCCCTCGGGCCCGTCTTCACCATACATTCAGTTCTCATTTGTCCGCCTTATGCACTCTCGATCGCGTGCGTCTCCTGCCACCTGGACTCCCAGATCGACGCGCCGCCAGATTGTACCGTGCTGCGAGCGCACCGCAACAGTTCCCGGGAACCCTTCTCGGAAGGGCTCCCCATAAAATAAAAGGCCGTAGCCCGGGCCGGCGTCACGAGTTTGTCTCACCATTATGCCGGCACAGAGCCTAGCCCGCATATTTCATCGAATTTTGGTGGTTTTTAGTAGACAAATGGCCTAACCATCGGTAGGGTAAGGACTTGCAACGCTTCCAACCCTCAGACAGAAAGGCCATTTCTATGACAGACTGTACCACCGAACCGCTGCTGTTTGCAAGCCTGAAACGCCAGAACATCCAA